>DATFPH010000120.1:0-11902 GCA_035264905.1 Thermoanaerobaculia bacterium | reverse complement strand
ACGAGCGCCTGCAGGACGGCGACGCGGACGCCCGAGGAGAGCAGCACCATCTCGGGCGATCCGGCCCCGGTCCCGATCTCCGGAGCCAGCACAGCCACATAGAGCGGCGGCGGGGGCCGCCGCAAAGCCAGCCAGGCGCCCGCGGAGGCGAGGCCGGCCAGGAGCAGCACGCCGAGCGCCAGGAGCGCCAGCCGGCGCGTCCTGGGCTGCAACGTCGTCAGCGCGGAGTCCGCCGGAGGGGGCGGGGAGACGGGGGTGGGGGTCCTCGGCAACGGCGTGGAATGCCTGCCGCCCGGCGCGAGCAGGCCCGGCTCCATCAGGGTGGGCGCCTCCTCCGCGGCCGTGCCCGCAGCCGTCAACGCTTCGAGGCGCGAACGCACCTCGCCGGCGCTGCGCGGACGCAGGAACGCATCTTTCTGGAGGAGCTGATCGACCAGCGACGAGACCTCCTCCGGGACCTCGGGCCGGAGAGACCGCACCGGCGCCGGCGTGTGGAAGATGATGCGGTTCACGGTGGCGAGCGGGTTTTCCGCTGCGAAGGGGGAACGTCCGGCGAGGATCTCGTAGAGCAGGACTCCGAGGGAGAAGAGGTCGGAGCGGTGATCGACCGCGGCGCCCCGGGCCTGCTCGGGCGACATGGCGCGATAGGTGCCCAGGACGATGTTTCCCTGGGTGAGCGTCGGCTCGGGTCCGGCCAGGAGCTGCTTGGCGATCCCGAAGTCGCTGATCTTGGCGTGACCGCTCCGGGTGACCAGCACGTTCTCCGTCTTCAGGTCGCGGTGGACGATCCCCTCGTGATGGGCGGTGTCGAGGCCGTCCGCGATCTCGCGGGCGAGGCGCAGGGCCAGAGGGAGGTTGAGCGGACCCTGGGACGCGAGGGCGTACAGGCTGGTCCCCTCGACGTACTCCATCACGATGTGCTCGCCGTCCCCTTCCTGGAGGATGTCGTAGACCTGGACGATGGCGGGGTGGTTCAGACGGGCCGCGACCCGGGCCTCGCGGCGGAAGCGCTCGCGCTGATCCGGGGTCGAGGGGACCTCTTCCAGGCGGATGCGTTTGATCGCCACGCGGCGGTCGAGGCGCTCGTCATAGGCGAGGAAGACCTCGCCCATGCCTCCGACTCCGAGCTGTTGCAGGACCCGGTACGGGCCGATCTTCTGCGGGATCTCCGACATCGACACCTGGCGCCTTTTGAGACGTACAGGGGGCATCTTACGCGAGTTATGCGAGCTTCATGTCCCGCAGCCGCCGGCTGAGCGCCTTCTTCGAGACCTCCAGACGCTCCACCATGGCGTCCAGATCGCCTCCCTGCTCCTGGAAGCTCTGCTCGATCTCCTCGGCGGAGAGGTCCGAGGCTTTGCGGATGTGCGGGCTCTCCTCGATCAGGGCATAGAGGGAGGTCCGCGAGATCCCCAGTGCCGAGGCGGTGGCCTTGAGGTCCCACCGGTGCTCGCGCAGAGCCGCCAGGAGCTCCTCCTCGCCCACCTCGGACGGCCGGCGCCACCGCGGCGGTGCCGGTGGAGAGGGCTCGGCGGAATGCCGCTCCCCGGAAGCCGCGGAGTCCTCCTCCCGCAGCAGCCGTTCGATCTGGGGGCCGATCTCCAGGCGGGAGAGGCCGCGGCTGCCGATGACGAGCTGGCGCGCCACGTTGCGGAGCTGCCGCACGTTGCCCGGCCAGTCGAAGCGGGCCAGGCGGGCCACCAGCCGGGGGGGCAGCCAGAGCGGGTCGCAGGACCGCGACTCGGGGTCGAGGCGCTGCCCCTCGCCGATCCGCGCCAGCTCCTGGCGCAGGAAATGGAGCAGCAGCCGCCCGATGTCCTCGCGGCGCTCGCGCAGAGGGGGCATCCAGATCTCGAAGCCGGAGAGCCGGTGGAGCAGCGGTGCCCGGAAGCCTCCATCGCGCACCTTGCCTTCGAGGTCGGAGTCGGTGGCGGCGATCACCCGCACGTCCGCCCGCAGCGGGGACTGCGAGCCCACGGGGAAGATCTCCCCGGTCTCCAGCGCGCGCAGCAGCATCACCTGGATCTCGGGAGGCGCCTCGCCGATCTCGTCGAGGAACAGGGTGCCGCCATGGGCGCGCCGGAAATACCCCTCCTGCTGGCTGACCGAGCCGGTGAAGGCGCCGCGCACGGCGCCGAACAGCTCGGAGGCCGAAAGGCTGGGCGCGATCGCTCCCAGGTTCACCCCCAGGAAGGGGCCGGACCGGCGCGGGCTGGAGTCATGAATGGCGCGCGCCGCCAGCTCCTTGCCCGTCCCGGTGGCGCCGCGCAGCAACACGGGGACCTCGAGGTCCGCCACCCGCTGGATGTCGGCGCGGACGCGCAGCAGGCCGGGGCTGTCGCCGATCAGGCCGAAGCGGGGAGGCGTCTCCCCGGGAGGAGTCGCCAGGTGGAGGAGCAGCGCCACGCGCCCGGACAGCTCCAGGATCGCGCCGTTCTCGAGCTCCGCGGCGGAGAACCGGTGTTCCTGGAGCACGGAAACCCCCTGCGCCACCACGGCGGTCCGGGAGTCGTCCAGCAGCAGATCGACGCCGCCCCCTTCCACGGCGCGCAGGCGGAACGGCCGGCGGCTGATGTGGGCGTCCTCCAGAGGCGCGCCGACCAGCTGGTCCGGCCGGGAGAGCTCTGGCTGGTTGCGGCTCACCAACACCTCGCGGCCGACGAGGAGCTCGCTCAGGAAAGTGCGGGACCCGATGCGGCGGAGGTCGGGATGATAGAGAATCGTCAGGGTGGGCAGGCGCAGGCCCGAGCGTTCTTCGCCCCGGTCTCCGAGCCCGCCGATCCCGGTCATCCCGACCGTCGAGCCGTCGGATTTCTCGATCTTCATTCCTGGAGATTGTACCTGTTGGATGCCCATTTACGACCCCCTTCCGCTGCTTTACAGTGATGACCGGCTGATCGCCGTGGCCAAGCCCTCGGGCCTGCCGGTCCACCGCGGTGCCTCGCGGGAGCGGATCGTGGCCCTGACTCTGGCGCGCGACCGGGTGGGCCGCCACGTCTATCCCGTCCACCGCCTGGACCGGGGGACCAGCGGCGTCCTCCTCTTCGCGCTCGACCGGCAAGCGGCGCGGCGGCTCCAGGAGCAGCTCGAGGCCGGCACGGTATGCAAGCGCTATCTGGCGCTGGTGCGCGGCATCACCCCGGAGGAGGGGGTGATCGACCATCCGATCCCGCGGGACGAAGACGGCCCGCGCGTGCCGGCGGTCACCGAGTACCGCCGGCTCGGCACCTTCGAGCGCTACTCCCTGGTCGAGGCGGTCCCCCGCACCGGCCGGCGCCATCAGATCCGCCGCCACCTGAAGCACGTCAGCCATCCACTGATCGGGGACGTGCGCTACGGCAAGGGGGAGCACAACCGGCTGTTCCGCGAGCGCTTCGGCCTGCGCCGCCTCGCCCTGCACGCCCTGGAGATCGCCTTCGCCCATCCGGACGACGGCCGGCCGCTCTGCCTCGCGGCGCCGGTCCCGGAGGACCTGGCGGGGCCGCTGCGGGCCATGGGGTTGCCCCATGCTACATTCCCTCTGCCATGAGGTTCGATGCCGCTTCGCCCCCCAACAGCCTCCAGGCGTTCCGCTCGGTTCCGCGCACCGGAGTCGTCTACGTCACCAAGGAGGCCACGGGCCGGGGCTACCGGACCGGCGACCCGCGGTGGTCCAACCTCGGCCAGGGGCAGCCCGAAACGGGCCCGCTGCCCGGCGCGCCGCCGCGCGTCGAAAGCATCGAGATCGATCCGGCGGACCACTACTACGCGCCCGTCGCCGGCATCCCCGAGCTACGCGACGCCGTGGCCTCGCTCTACAACCGTCTGTTCCGCCGCGGCATGCGCTCCCAGTACACGGCGGAAAACGTGGCGATCTCCGGCGGCGGCCGGGCGGCCCTGACGCGCGCCGTCGCCTCCCTCGACCAGGTCAACCTCGGGCACTTCCTGCCGGACTACACAGCCTACGAGGAGCTCCTCGACATCTTCCGGCTGGTGACGCCGATCCCGATCCTGCTGCGGCGCGAGCAGGGCTACGCGTTCGGCGCCGACGACCTGCGGCGCGAGGTGATCGGCCGCGGCCTCTCCGTGCTCCTCTTCTCGAACCCGTGCAACCCCATGGGCAGGCTGGTCTCGGGCCGCGAGCTCGCCGAGTGGATCGAGGTCGGCCGCGAGCTCGACTGCACGCTGCTGATGGACGAGTTCTACTCCCACTACGTCTGGACCCTCGGCGAAGGGGAGACGGGCCCGGTGGTGAGCGCGGCCCGCTACGTGGAGGACGTAAATCGCGATCCAGTCGTCATCGTCGACGGGCTGACCAAGAACTGGCGCTATCCCGGCTGGCGGGTGACCTGGACGCTCGGCCCCCGGGACGTGATCGAGGCCATCGAAAGCGCCGGCTCGTTCCTCGACGGCGGTGGCTCGCGGCCGCAGCAGCGGGCGGCGGTCCCGCTGATGGAGCCGGAGCTGGTCTTGGCCGAGACGCGGGCGATCCGCGACGCCTTCCTGCCCAAGCGGGAGCTGGTGCTGCGCCGCCTGAACGATCTGGGGATGCGCGTCTTCCCCGACCCGGCGGGGACGTTCTACGTCTTCGTCTCGGTCCGCGACCTGCCCGAGCCGATCTCGGACGGCATGGATTTCTTCCGCGCGGCGCTCGAGCACCGGGTCATCTGCGTGCCGGGAGTCTTCTTCGACGTGAACCCGGGGCACCGCCGCGCCCAGCGCCTGTCGCGCTTCCACCAGCACGTCCGCCTCTCCTTCGGCCCCAGCATCGAGGAGGTCCAGCGAGGGCTCGACCAGCTGGAGGCGATGATCGCCGCATATCGATGGTTCAATGATCAATCGATTGGACCCGGAGGCGTTCAGTTTTTTGAATAAGAACCCTTTTTCTTCGGAGACGTTCCCCTTCGTAAGGCATGGCAAGGGTTTTGCCTTGTCCCTGTGATCGGAAGCATTTTGATCACACCTCCGGAGGGCGGGGGAGTCGCCATGAAGATGAGCAAGTTCTTCGTGCTGCTGGTCGTTTTATCTCTCGCGGTCGCCGGCTCTCTGCGGGCGGCCACCGATCAGGGTCTTTATGTACGGTCCGGCAACGGAGATCCGTTCCCGGCGCCCGCCGTGGGCACTGCCGTCGAGGTCCGGGTGACCGGGATCGTGGCGCGCGCCCGGGTCACGCAGATCTTCACGAATCCCACGCCGGGCTGGGTGGAGGGGATCTATCTCTTCCCGCTGCCGGATGGCGCGGCCGTCGACGCGCTGCGGATGAAAGTGGGTGATCGAACCCTCGACGGCGCCGTGCGCGAAAAGCAGCAGGCCGCGGCGGAGTACGTGCAGGCGAAGCAGGAAGGACGCCGCGCCTCGCTGCTCGAGCTCGAGCGCCCCGGCGTCTTCACCACCTCGGTGGCCAACATCGGCCCGGGCGAGACCGTGGAGATCACCATCGAGCTGCAGCAGGTCGTGGAGTACGGGCACGGCCGCTTCGGCCTGCGCTTCCCCATGGTCCTGCCACCGCGCTACGCCCCGAAGCCGCAGGATGCGCTGCCCATCCCGAAGCCCGTCGCCGGCCCCGCGGCGCCCTCCTTCGCCTTTCATGTCGACCTCGCTCCGGGGTTCCCGCTGAGGCGGATTGAAAGCTCCTCGCACGAAATCACCGTGGCGCCCGACAAGCGCCGGCTCCGCTACGCCGTGGACCTGGCCAAGGGCGTGGCCCCGGCCGACGCCGATTTCCTTCTGGAGTGGACGCCCGTGATCGGCCGCGAGCCGCGGGCGGTCTTCTTCACCGAAGAGGTGGACGGCGAGCGCTATGCGCTCCTCATGGTGATGCCGCCCGACGCGCCGGAAGCCGTGGCGGCACGCCTGCCGCGGGAGACCGTTTTCGTGATCGATACCTCGGGATCGATGGAGGGCGAGTCTCTGGAGCAGGCGCGGCAGGCCCTGGTCCTCGGGCTCGGACGCCTCGGTCCGGGCGACGCCTTCAACGTGATCCGCTTCTCGTCGCAGGCCTCCGCCCTGTTTCCGGACAGCGTACCGGCGGACCCCGCGTTCATCGAGCTGGCGAAGGCGTGGGTCCGCAAGCTGGAGGTGGATGGCGGCACCGAGATGCTCCCTGCCCTGGATCTCGCCCTGCCCAAAAAGGCCAGGACGCTGGGCCTCCTGCGCCAGGTGATCTTCGCCACCGACGGCCAGGTCTCGAACGAGGCCGAGCTGCTGCGCTTCATCAGCCAGAACGTCGGCGAGAGCCGCCTGTTCACCGTGGCGATCGGCTCCGCGCCCAATGCCGCGTTCCTGCGCAAGGCCGCCGATCTGGGAAGGGGCTCCTTCACCGCCATCGCCAGCACCGGTCAGGTGACCGCTGGCATGGACGATCTCTTCGCCCGGATCGAGACGCCGATGCTGCGCGACGTGGCGGCGCGCTGGTCTGATCCAGCCGCCGCGGCATGGCCCGAGCGCATCCCCGACCTCTACCTCGGCGAGCCGATCGTGGTCACCGCCCGTCTGCGCGGCACCGCCGGCTCTGTCGAAGTGGAGGGGCTGCGGGGCGGCGAGCCCTGGCGGGACGAAATCCCCGCCGCCGCCGAAGTCCACGGCGCCGGCCTCGACAAGCTCTGGGCCGGCCGCAGGATCCAGGCGCTCCTCGACGGCCTGACCGCCGGAGCCGATGCGGAGGAGGTCGAGCGCGAAGTGACCGAGCTGGGTCTCCGCCACGGCCTGCTGACGCCGTACACGAGCTTCATCGTCGCCGAGGCGGAGCCGTCGCGGCCCTCCGGCGTGGCGCCCGCCGCCTATCGGATTCCGGGAGCGGTGCCCCGCGGTGCCGTGCCGCTGCCGGTCTATGACCCGAGCCTGGATCCGAACGCCGTCCAAGACATGATGTACGTGACCGCCGAATCGCCGCTTCTCGACGAGCGGCGGATCTCGATCGGAGCCACGGTGAGCCAGACCGAGCATACGTTCGGCGCCGGGCAGGGCGACGTCTGGGCCGCCCTGCGGGCCACGCCGGGAGTCCTGACGGACCGGATCAACGTGGGCGGCAACGAGAGCGGCTGGCAGCCCACCGCGGCCGCGGGGGGAGCCTCCGCCTACGCTTGGAAGCTCGATGGCGTGACGATCACCGACTTCGCGGCCCTCGGAACGAGCCCGGGCTACTACGATTTCGAGTCCTTCGAGGAGATGCAGGTCACGACCGGCGGCGCTGACGCCGCGGTGGAGACTCCCGGGCCCCAGCTCAGCCTGATCGCCCCGCGCGGCACCAACGAATGGCGCGCCGCTGGCCGTCTCGCCTGGATCGGCGGCCCGCTCGCCGGCAGTCGTTCCGGCGAGAGTGAGGAGCGGCTCGACAGCCTGCGGGTGGGGAGCGGTGAAGTGGGGGGACCGCTCCGCCGCGACCGCTCCTGAATCTGGAGCACCCTGTCGCGGAGCGAGATCGAGCGCGTCGCCCTGGGCGGAGGAACCGAAACCTCGGTCCGCGACAGTGCCGGCGCGAAGCTCAACCTTCAGCTCACGGAGATCAACTCGGCGACTCTCCTGGCGCACTGGGGCGAAGCCGCCGGCGACGGCATCGGCGCGGCGCCTTCACGGTCTCAGGAGACCCTGTGGGATCAGGAGGGCCGCGAGGTTCTCTGGAAGGTCGAGGACACACACATTTTTGGATCCAACTTCTATCTCACCGGCCTCCTGACCGGAAACGAGGGCTCGTTGCGCAGCCGTCCCGGCGCGGGCACCGGCGGAGACGGCTTCGTCGATGCGGCCGGCGTTGGCCGCGGGAGCTGGTTCGCCCTGGACGAGGATCAGCGGAACCGCGAAGCCGAGCTGTCGGCGGTCTCCTTCTTCAACACGGGCCCGGTCAGCCATGAGCTCCGGATCTGCGTCCAGGAGCGCTCCCAGGAAACCGAGCGGCTCCTGGTTCCGCCGGGCCGTCTGGTTCTGGCGGGAGAGCCCCTTGGGCTGTCCTCCGGAACCGCCCTGGCCGAGATCTGGGAGGCGGGCCGGGTGGACGCGGAGCTGAAGATCCGCACGCTCTGGCTGCAGGACCTCCTGTCCATAGGCCCGGCGACGTTCACTCTGGGCTTGCGCCGCGATACCCAGGACCTCGGAGCCCCGGTGGCGTACGGCGCGGAAACCCTGTCGCCTCGTCTCGGGATGACGTACGCGCTGGGTCCGCAACGGAAAACCGTGCTGCGGGCGACGCTCGCCCGTTACACCTCACAGTTCGGAACGGAGATCTCCCTCGCCGCCCAGCCCGAGTCCCTGCGCGCCGCGTCCTTCGTGCTCCAGGACGGCGAGCCGCCCGTCTTCGCCTTCGCGACCAATCCCTTGGCGATCTCGCGGGATCTCGCGCCCGAGGTCACCGACGAGGCCGCGCTGGAGGTGGAGTACGCGCTTCTCCCCGAGATGCTGATCGGGCTCCGCGGCACCTGGAGGCGCACCACCAACGTCCTGGAGGAGCGCTGGCTGGTCCGCGACGAAGCGAGCGGCGCCGTCTACGCCGCCACCTCGGACGACTGGATCCAGGCCGGCACCGTGGACGGAGTGGGCTGGTTCGATCTCCGTCCGGGACTGGAGTGGATCGGCAGCCGTCAGCTGGCCAACGGCGACCGGAGCCGCGACGCCTTCGACCTCGTCGCCTCCTGGAACAAGCGCCTCACCAACCGTTGGATGAGCCGCGGACACGTGGCCTGGCACGACTGGACCTGGCAGGTCGACCCCGAAGCCCTCCGCTTCGACGACCCGACGACCGCCCTGGGAGGCGGCGACCAGGACGGCCAGCGCGTGCTGCTGCCGGCCGGCGGCGCCGTCCTGCCCCACGAGCCCGTGCGCTTCCTGGGAAGCCGCTGGTCCTTCCATCTCATGGGAACCCGGCAGCTCCCGCGAGGGTTCAACGTGTCGCTGGCCGTGGACGGCCACGAAGGAGTACCGCTCGCCTGGTATCGCCAGGTCCTGCGGGAACGGGCCGGCCTGGTCCGCGTCCCGGTGAGCGGTCCGGGCGCGCGGACCTCCGACCTGGTGACGACCGACTTCCTCCTGACCAAGGAGCTCGCCTGGGATCGCGACCTCCACCTCACCCTGAGCCTGGACGTTTTCAACCTGCTGAACACCGGAACCGTCGCCGAGCGCGAGCTCGATCTGGGCGTCGGCCGCGCGGCGGAGGCTACAAGGGTCGTGGCACCACGGACGTTCCGGGTGGGGGCGCGGGTGAGTTGGCGGTAAGGGCACTGGACGATAGCGCAGGGGCTGGTCTCCGGCTCCTGTGCCGTCTACCTGGCACGTCCTGGCATGTCCCGCACTTGACACGCATCCGCAAAGTGACAACAATGGCTCAATAAGAGAGTCGGGACACGGCTTAACCCTTGGGATGGAGATTGCATCAGTGTCCTCTGACGTTCTTACCCTCCGACGTTAACTGAGGGGAGGTCTACGATGGAACGGTACCCGATACTCTTCGGTCGCCGCGAGTTGATCGAGGGGAATGGCTTTATAGCCGGTGTCGAGATCGCCGGCCGAGCACTCATGTCCAACGAGGACGGGGAATACTGGGTCGAAGGCGTCAACCCTGGAGGCTTCGCGTCCAAGGGAGCAGGCCCGGGAGAGGCTCTAGCCGCCTTCTGTGTGGAATTCCGGCTTGTGCTGTTCGACATCGCAATGGATGCTGCGGATTTTTCCGCTTTCAAGGCGGAAGTGGAAAAGTTCTTCCACGCAACAAACCAAGTAGCACTCCAAGAGTGGGAGGCGGCGGTCACTGAAGTCCGCGAGGGAAAGATCACGGCAGAGTGGCTCGATAAAAGGCCGGCTGATTCACCGCTGCGGGTCAACGTCGAGCAAATACACCAGCCGAAAGCCGCCCACAATCAAGAAGGTGCAGCGGCGATCGCCGCCTGAGCGTGGATGCCGAACAGCGGCACCGTAACACTCAAAGAAATAGAAGCAATGCTCGATGCGTGCGCTCCAGGCACGCGCATCGACGAAAAACCGCACCACAATTGGGTTTACTGGAAGGACCTCGCTCCGTATCGCCTACCGCGAGGCAAGCACGGCAAGCGGGACAATCCCGAAATCGAGACAGGCCCACGTGAAGCGTATGGCTCGATATCTCGGCATCTTGGATTGTGCCAAGAAGCACCTTCAACTCTAAGCACCCATCCCGGCTACCTCGCTGCCGCGTCCGCTTAGGCCGTCAGCCGTCCAACCCTTCTGCCTCCTGGAAACAGACTACTGATCTCGCTTGGCAGCTCCTGGATAGCCGCCTAGCTACCAACGCGGTACTTGTCCAGCGCTTCGATAAGACCTCTTAAGTCTTCGGGGCACTCGTCCATATGAAGGCATCGACAATTCTAAGGTCGGTCAAGTTGACCCCATAGGATTTCTGGACCTCGTCTCGCAGCAACCGTAGGACCTTCTTGCCTGGCACAATCTTCAGCCGGTCATCTAGATGCTTCCAGTGTTGCTCGAACCATTTGATCGCTTCGGTCGTGAGAGTTGCGGGGTCATTCCGTGAAGACTTGTGGAAGGTAGTCCACTTCGTAAGATACTGGCCCTGTGCTTCGCTCTTGACCCCCTCTGTGACTCGCTGCAATATGGATCTCATCGGCTCAAGAGTCGAAGGAGCTTCGCCTGTTCGTTTGAGACGTTCTTTAACTGCCCTGGTGAACGCTCGATCAAGAACCTCGGGTACAAGCAGATAATTTTCTATTTCCTTTCCGGCATGAAAATGTGTAAAAGCCAGGCGCTTTTCTAGTTCAGCCCGAATACTTCTTACTTCCTCCTCACAGCGATAGTCTCTATCGAAAATAGCTCCTATGCTAAGCTCGCTCCCTAAAGTCTTCTCGATTCCCCAGGCAACAGAGCCAATTCTTTCCCATGTAGAGGCCCCTTCGGATTGTACGGGGGTCAGCCCCACTCCTGCGCCGAGCTCGCGGAAACCGAGGTGATTTGCAAAACGGCGCAGTAGTATAAAATCAGTTGGACCTTCGACGAAGAGAACCCTTCTGGTCTTTGCAAGTTGAGTCAGCGTTATGTTCTGAGCAGAGCCGATGAGCTCCAGAGCCTTTTGTACTTCATCGACATCTCGCAATCGAGGTGCTGATTTCTTGGTTTTGTCAACTAGAAGGATTTCGGACGGATCTGCCTCGCTCATAATCTCGGTTGAGTGCGTCGCAATGACAATGTCCGGACCTGCGCTCCTAAGGATACTGAGTAGCTGACCTTGGACTTCAGGATGGAGGTAGATCTCCGGTTGATCAACGATGAGCAAAGTTTGGTCGGACGAGCGAACTATGTGCGTCAATAGTTGGCACCACACCTGAAACCCAAATCCAGACCAGAAGAGTTCGCGAGGCATCCCGCCCTCTGCGCAAACCATAACGAGCTCGTCAAGAAATCCTCCTGCCCGAGTTGGTCGTGACACTTCGATCTCCGGCCACGTTTTACGTATTAACTCGGAAAAGTCCGAGAAACCATCGGGATTGTGATACCAGAAGCTTCTGAAATGTCGCGAGGCGCGGTCGGTGTATAGATCTCTGCGGACCGTCTCTTCTGCGATGACTCTCTCTTGGTGCTCTACTGGTCCAAGCACAGGCACGATTCCCACTCCAATGGGAAAGGCTGAGCGAAATGCTGCTGGACCAGTTATTCGTCGACCAATTGGCTCTGGGATTAGTACGCATCCCTATTTATGGGGAAATAGATAACGATCTCACTTTTGTTTGATAGTCGGAATCGTATAATT
The DNA here is from genome assembly GCA_035264905.1 of Thermoanaerobaculia bacterium. GTDB lineage: Bacteria > Acidobacteriota > Thermoanaerobaculia > Multivoradales > UBA5704 > UBA5704. The sequence goes on along the minus strand of DATFPH010000120.1, from coordinate 204 downwards.
GTATCCTCTTCGGATCCGTCGGTATGGATGTTCTCCAAGGAGATCGGCAGGCTATCATCAAAGTGTATCTGTTTACCGCCTCGTTCCTCCTGTAAAGCATGATGTGGCGACCGGAGGCACGTCATGAGGGGTCTTGTTCTCTCTCCAGGAATGGCCTAAGATCCTTCTTGCATGCCTGCTTACGAGGAACTTCTTCAAGAGAAC
>DATFPH010000119.1:0-23459 GCA_035264905.1 Thermoanaerobaculia bacterium | reverse complement strand
GCCGGCTCGGCGGCCCGCGCCGACGTGGGCTCCCGGCTCGCCGTGGAGGCGGCTCTCGCGGCGGCCCTTGCCGAGCTGGGGTCCGGAGAGCCGATCTACGCCAGCGGCTGGCGCGCCGTCCTGGAGCGGATCGTCCGCGCCGCCCGCGCCCGCCTCGAAGCGGAGGGGGGTGAGCTGCGCGATCTGTCGACCACGTTCCTCGGCGTCCTCTGGAGCCCGGGCTGGCTCGCCGCCGTCCAGATCGGGGACGGCTGGATCGTGATTGAAAACGCGGAGGGGCTGCGGGCCCTGATCCCTCCGGTCAAAGGGGAGTACTTCAACGAAACCGTCTTCCTGACCTCCTCCGGCTTTGCGGAGCGCGCGCAGTACGAGGTGCTGGCCGGCGAGGAGGTGAGCGGCCTCGCCGTGCTCACGGACGGTCTCGAAATGGTTTCGATGGATCTCGCGGACGGCACCGCCCATGAGCCGTTCTTCCGTCCGCTGTTCAAGCTGGCGCGCGATCCGGCGGAGGATCTCGCGGCGGCCGAGCAAGAGCTCGGCGGCTTCCTGCGCTCCGAGCGGATCTGTGAGCGGACCGACGACGACAAGACCTTGATTCTGGCGGTGCGGACCGCCGCAACCTGATCCATGGATCTCTTTGACAGTCTTTTCGATGTTGGGGGCCGCCCGCTCGGGCTTGCGACGCCTCTCGACCGAGGGGGCGAAGCCGAGATTTATCAGATGTCCGGCAGCCCGTTCCGGGTCGCGAAGATCTATCACTCCCAGCACCGGACCGCCGAGCGGCGCCGCAAGCTGGAGCTGATGATCGCCGATCCGCCCGACGATCCCGAGAGCGCGCGGGGGCACGCCTCGATCGCCTGGCCCACCGATCTCGTGGTGGACGGCCGCGGCGACTTCCTCGGCTTTCTCATGCCGGGGATCGACACCGGCACCACGCGCAAGCTGGTGGACGTCTACAACGTCTCCAGCTACCCCAAAGGGCTGACCTGGACCGACCTCCTGCTGGTGGCGCGCAACCTGGCCGTGGCGTTGGCCGCTCTCCACCACAAAGGGTATGTGGTGGGGGACCTGAACGAAAGCAACCTGCTCGTCGCCCGGAACGACCTGATCACCTTCGTCGATTGCGATTCGATGCAGGTGCGGGAAGCTGCGACCGGTCAGGTTTTCCGTTGCCCCGTGGGCAAGGGAGAGTATTCGCCGCCCGAGCTGCAAGGGGTCTCCTTCGGCGCGGTGGACCGGACGCCGGAGAGCGATGCCTTCGGGCTCGCCGTGATGATCTCCCAGCTCCTCCTCCTCGGGCGGCACCCGTTCGCCGGAGGGAACAGTCCGCGGGTCGAGGACAACATCCTGCGGCAGGACAGCTTCCTCCTGAACGGAGGCCAGCCCCCGGCCGGCACGCCGTCTCCAAACGTCCTTCCCGCGCGGCTTCTCGACCTCTTCCTCCGCTGCTTCCGCGAAGGGCACGGAGAGCCGCGGCGCCGTCCCGCGGCTGACGACTGGGCTGACGCGCTCGACGCGGCCCACCGGAACCTGCGGACCTGTCCGAAGTCCCAGGTGCACCGCTACAGCGCGCACCTGGCGGACTGCCCCTGGTGCCGGTACGAGCAGGACTATGGTTTCGATCCATTCACCTACCGCTGGCAGCAGAGGGCGGCGGTACCGCGGCCCGTGTCGGTCCCTGTCCCCGTCGCCCCGGCTCCGCCACAGGTGGCCTTGACGCTCCCGCCCAAGCCGCGGAGAGCACGAGCCGTCGCTGGGGCTGCCGTGCTCGCCACGGCCCTGGGGCTCGGTCTGTACTTCGTCCTCGACCGGGAGGAGATCCTGCCGCCTCCGGGGCAGACCCTTCCGCAGGGACGCATCCGCGACGCGCAACAGCTCGTGGGAACCTATACGGGTCTGCTCGACCCGCCGGGCGCAGGCAAGCCTGTGTACTCGACCCTGCACATCCGGAGCGTGTCGGAAGCGTCCGCAGGCGGGGCCTCGTTCCACTACACCTTGAACACCCTGGATCAGCGGCAGGACGGCATTGGCCAGGCGCGTCTCGAGAGCGGTCTGGTCCTGCTCTCGCGCAACGAGGTGCTCCGCGTTTCGACCGACGCCAAGAACCAACTCGTGCTCCAGGGGAATTCGGGATATCAGCTCAGGAAGGAACGCAAATGAAGAGAGGTCTCGCGCTCTGTCTGCTCGCTTGGACCCTCCTCGCCTGTCAAGGGAAGAGCGGCTCAGCTCCCAACGGTGGAACGACCTCCCGCAGCGTGGACAACGTCGATCAGCTCAAAACCCAGAATCAGGATCTGCGAGGCCGCAACACCCAGCTGGAGATGGTCAACGAGCAGCAGAGCCAGATGCTGGCCGAATACACGGAGAAGCTCAACCAGATCCTCGACGCGCTGGATGCGATCAATGGCAAACAGAACGAAATCGACCGGATGATGACTCATGGAGCCGAGGGGGGCTTCGTCTCCACCCGGTACGACATCGACGTGCGCATCCGGTCGAACCTGGCGGAAATCGACGAGCGCCTGCGCACGAGCCGGATGTACCAGGGCGAGATCCGGCGCCTGGCGGACCGGTCCGGCGGCCGGGCTGCCGGGATCACCGCGAGCGTCGAGCGCCTCAACCGGCTCCTGCTCGACAAGGAGCGGGAGATCCAGGATCTCCGGCGCCGCGTCTCCGAGCTCGAAAGCACCTCCCAGGTCTTGCGGCAGGAGGTGGCCCGCAAGCAGACCACCATCGAAGAGCGCGACCGTCAGATCGGTAAGCTGGAGTCGGAGCTGCGGGAAGCCTTCTACATCCTGGGCACGGGCAGCGAGCTGCGGTCCCTCGTCAAAGAAGGGGTCCTGCAGCGCCAGCGGAGCGGTTTCATTCAGAGTCTCTACCGCGTCGGCTCCGACAGCCACCGCTACCGCTTCCGCAGGATGGACCCCACAGCGGACCGGATCCTCGTCGGCACCGGGCTGCGCAAGGCGGAGATCGTCTCGCTGCACCAGAGCTATCAGCAGCTCTATCGCATCGAGCGCGCGGGGGACGAGACGGTTCTGGTGATCACCGATCCGCTGCAGTTCTGGGATATCTCGAAATATCTGGTGCTTCAGGTGGAGCGGTAACAGCGGAGGAAAAGATGATCCTTTCGAAGTGGGTCCTGCCAATTTTCCTGGTCCTGACCACCGGCTGTGCCCTGATCGACCGCATGAGCGGCGTGGCCGACACCAAGGCTCTCCAGGAGACTGGCGTGGCCGCCGAGGCCGTGATCGTGCGGATCTGGGACACCGGAATCACCGTCAACGAGGATCCGGTGATCGGGATGGAGGTGGAGGTGTATCCGGCTGAAGGGAAACCCTGGCGCGCCACCATCCCGAAGAGCCTGATCTCGCGGCTCGACATCCCCCGTTTCCAACCCGCCCAGATCGTGCATGTCCGTTTCGATTCCCAGGACCAGTCGCTGGTGGCGCTGGACGAGTACAAATATCGCTAGGGGCACGAGGGCCGAGCATCGCCCCCCTGGGACCGCCGGCGTCTCGCCGGCTCGGACTCACCGCCGAGCTTCCAGAATCTCGTCCACCAGCAGCGACCAGCCGGGGAGGGCCGGCTCGGCGTTCGCCCGGTCGCCGCGCCGGAAGACCTCCGGCTCATCCGGCCGGTCGGCGCGGTAGGCCCGGATCTCGCGAGCGCGCAGCACGTCCACGTCCCAGACGACGAGCGTACCGGCCGCGAAGTAGTCGGCGCGCTTTCTCGCGAGCTCGCTCTCAGCCTCCGGGCCGTAGTCGTGCTCGCTGCGAGCTTCCACCGCGAACACCGGCGCACCCTGAAGGAACTCACCGGTCTCCGGAAGCTCGCCGATCCAAAATGCGGCATCGGGACTGAACGATTGGCGGTCGGGGAGGTCCACCAGGAAACCCACGTTGTCCGGAAAGGCATAGCCGCCGCCGACCTCGCGCTCGTAGTCGTCGAGGCTTCGATAGATCCGGCCCGCCACCCGGCCGGGAATGCCTCCCGTCGGCGACATCAGGACGAGCTCCCCATGGACCAACTCGGCTTTGCCATTCTCCGGTACCCGTTGGAGGTCTTGAACCGTGGCTTCTGCTCTGGTGGCCATAGGGTATCCTCGTCGATGGTGCTTTGTCACGTCTTCCGGGATCTCGATTCCCTTGCCTCGCTACCGCTCGTCATCTATTGTAGCCGCTCAGTGCCCCAACCGCGAGGGGAATCCTGCCCTTACCGCCCCAGCCCCGGAATCTCCTCCAGGTGCGGCAGGGGAGACTCCAGCACGTCCGAGAAGAGCGTCAGCACCCGGAAAGTGAGCCCCCAGATCGCGTGCCCCTGATAGCGGATGGCGGGGTAGAGGAGACGCGTCCCTTTGTTCTCCCATTCAAGGTTGCTCGAGTTGCGCGATTCCCAGAGGTGCGCCAGGGGAATCCAGAACACCTCGGCCACCTCATGATTCGGCGTGAAAGAAGCGAGCTCCTCGCCCAGGTGATAGACGAACGGCGACAGGATCATCTTCCGGCCCGATCCGCCAATCCGCACCTGCACCTCGGAAAGCGAGCCGATCCAGTGAGGCTCGTCGAGAGCGAGTCCCACCTCCTCCAGAGTCTCCCGCTCCGCCGCCGCCCGCGGGTGGGGATCTTCGGGGTCGCACCGGCCACCGGGCAGCGCCATGTGTCCCGACCACGGATCGAGCGGATGCTCGGCCCGACGAATGGCGCAGAGCGACAGCTCGGTCCCCGCGCCGGCCAGCACGAGAGCCACCGAGGCGCGGGAGTCTTCCGGCCCCTGCTCCAGGTACTTCGGTTGATGGCGATGCAGGGCTTCGCGGATCTGGTGGGCGGTGAACGGCATCGAACGGAGTCTACACCGTCCGCTTCCGAACACCCCCGTCCGTCCCCGCACGCTTCCGAACACCCTGAATTCGCCCCAAGCGACTGATTCTGCGACGTTTTCCTCGTGGCACAGGCCTTGCCCTGAATGGCTGGCGTCCGGAGGAAACGAACATGGATCGCGAGCTCGATGCAAGCTTTCGGAGACGGCAGATCTGGCGCCGCGTGGGGTGGACGGGCGGGAGCCTGGCGCTCGTCGCGGCGGTTCTCCTTCTTCTACCCGGTTGGCTCCGTCCCTCTCTCGACCGGGACCGGATCCGCCTCGGCACAGTCGACCGTGGACCTGTCGAAGGGATCATCGAAGCGTCCGGTACGGTCATTCCCGCGTTCGAAGGGGTGCTTTCGAGCCCTGTCGAGGCGCGGGTCCAAAAGATCCTCAAGCGCCCTGGCGAGGTGGTCAGGGCCGGCGAGGAGATTCTGAAGCTCGACACCTCGGCGTCCCGCCTGAGCTTCGAGCGGCTCCAGGATCAGCTCTCGAAGAAGGCCAACGAACAGCTCCAGCTTCGGCTGACCCTGGAGAAGCAGCTGAGCGACCTGCGCGGACGGATCGAGAGCGGGCGCTTGGACGCCGAGGCCGCCGAGTACCGCGCCGAGCAGAACCGCAAGCTCCGCAAGGACGGCCTCGTTTCCGAGCAGACGCTGCGCGCCTCCGAGGTCGAGGCGAAGAAGGCGCGGATCGAGCTCTCGCAACTCGAACAGTCGGTGCGCGACGCCAAGCGCTCGACCAAGGCCCAGTTGCAGGGGCTCGACCTCGATCTGGCCATCCTGCGCAAGGAGCTCGACGAGGCGCGCCGCCAGCTCGAGCTCGCCACCACCCGCTCGGACCGCTCCGGCGTCCTCACCTGGGTCGTGCCCCAGGAAGGCGCCACGATCCAGCGCGGCGAGGTCATCGCCCGCATCGCCGACCTCGACGCCTACCGGGTCGAGGCTACGGTCTCGGACATCCACGCCTCCAGCCTCCGCCCGGGCCTGCCGGTGCGCGTGATGCTCGACGGCAAGCCGCTCGTCCTGGGGAGCCTCTCGCAGATCTATCCGACGATCGAGAACGGCGCCGTCAAGTTCACCGCCGAGCTCGACGACCCGCGCAATCCCGAGCTGCGCAACAAACTGGGCGTGGACGTCCTCGTGGTGACCGGCTCGCGCCCCAACGCGCTGCGCGTCCCCAAGGGCGCGTTCGTCCAGGGCGGCGTCATTCAAAAAGTTTTCGTGGTCGAGGGCGACCGGGCCGTGCGGCGCGACGTGCGGCTCGGAGTTGCGGGCTACGATCAATATGAGGTCCTCGACGGGCTCGCGGAAGGGGAGGAGATCATCCTCTCCGACATGAAGGACTACCTCCACCTCGAACAGGTGAAGCTCTCATCGACAGGAGACTGAGTCAATGATCCATCTGGAGCAGGTGACCAAGAAATATCGCACGGAGCGCGTCGAGACGACGGCGCTCGACAACATCAACCTGACGGTCGACAAGGGGGAGCTCATTGCCGTGATGGGCCCTTCGGGATGCGGCAAGAGCACGCTGCTCAACCTGATGGGACTGCTCGACGAGCCCACGGGCGGCAAGATCGCCTTGGATGGCAAGGCGGTCGACCGCTATGGCGACCGCGACCTCGCCCGCGTGCGCAACGAGAGGCTCGGCTTCGTGTTCCAGCAGTTCCATCTGGTGGCCGACCTCTCGGTGGTCGACAACGTCGAGATCCCGCTGCTCTACCGGAAGATGTCCAACAAGGAGCGGCGCCGCGCCGCGCTCGCCGCGCTCGACCGCGTGGGGCTCGCGTCCCGCGTCCATCACTTCCCGGGCCAGCTCTCGGGCGGTCAGCAGCAGCGCGTGGCGATCGCCCGGGCCATCGTGGGCAATCCGTCCGTCCTCCTGGCCGACGAGCCCACGGGCAACCTCGACAGCCAGATGGGCGACGAGATCATGGGCATTCTGCAGGATCTCAACAACGAGGGGACCACGATCGTGATGGTCACCCACGACCCGCGCCTGGCCGAGCGCACGCACCGCGTGGTGCGTCTCTTCGACGGCCGCCAGGTGCAGTGAGGACCCGACGATGCTCCGCAATTACCTGAAAATGGCGCTCAAGGTCCTGGCGCGCCGGAAGTTCTTCACGTTCATCAGTCTGTTCGGCATCAGCATCACCCTGCTGGTGCTTCTGGTGGCGACCGCGATGCTCGATCAGATCTTCGCCCCGCAGGCGCCGGAGACGCGGGGCAACCGCACGCTGGGGATCTACCAGGTCACCCTGCGTGGCAAGGACACCACCTTCAACGGGTTCGCCGGGTATGGGCTGCTCGACCGGATCGCCCGCGGGCTGCCGGAGGAGCTTCCCGCGGTCGAAAAGATTTCCTTCTTCACCGCGCCGGCCACCGCCGTCTCGTATGTCGGCGGCCAGAAGATCGAATCGAGCTTGAAGCGCACGGACGGCGCGTACTGGCAGATCCTCGACTTCTCGTTCGTCGAAGGCGGACCGTTCAGCAAGGAGGACGAGGCCAACGCCCGTTTCGTCGCGGTGATCAACGAAAGCACGCGCGGCCGGTTCTTCGGCAACGCGCCCGCGGTCGGCCGCACCTTGGAGGCGGACGGCCAGCGCTTCCGCGTCGTCGGGGTGGTGCGCGACGTGCCGGTCCTGCGCGTCGTGGCCTATTCCGAGATCTGGGTGCCGAATTCCACGGCCAAGTCGAGGACCTACCGGAAGGATTATCTCGGCAACTTCATGGCCGTCTTCCTGGCGCGCAGCCGCGCCGATTTCCCGCAAATCAAGGCGGCGGTCGACCGGCGCTTCGATCTGGCCGAGGAGCACATCCCCGACCGCAAGACGTTCCAGACGGTCGATGGCGGCGCCGACACGCTGTTCGAGGCGGCCTCCCGGGTGATCTTCGAGGGCGGCCGGGAGAGCCGGCCGGAGCTGCTCTGGGCTTTGTTCATCGGCCTCGCGGTGCTGTTCATGATCCTGCCGTCGGTCAACCTGGTGAACATCAATCTGAGCCGCATCCTCGACCGTGCCTCGGAGATCGGCGTGCGCAAGGCATTCGGCGCCTCGTCGCGCACGCTGGTGGGGCAGTTCGTGGTCGAAAACGTCGTGCTCACGCTTCTGGGCGGTGCCATCGGCCTCGTCCTCGCCGCCGCGGTCCTCGCGGGATTGAACGCCAGCGGGTTGATCCCCTACGCGGACCTCCGCCTCAATTTCCGGGTCTTCTTCGAAGGCCTGGCGCTCGCCTTGTTCTTCGGCCTTTTCTCGGGCGTCTATCCGGCGTGGAAGATGTCCCGGCTCCATCCGGTGCAGGCTCTGCGGGGGAGGACCGTATGATGCGCCACCTTCTGAAGCTGGTGTGGAACCGCAAGCGCGCCAACGCGCTCATCATGCTGGAGATCTTTTTCACCTTTCTCGTCGTCTTCGGCGTCGGCACGCTCGGCATGTACCTCTGGGACAACTGGCGCCGGCCTCTCGGGTTCGACTGGCACGACGTCTGGGCGGTCCGGGTGAACATGCAGGGGGCGTCGGACGACACGTTCACGCCGGAGCAGGTGGTGACCGCGGCCCGCCTGGTGCGCGAGGTGGCGGCGCTCGATCCGGTCGAGGGGGTGGCGGGTGCGATGATGGAGCCGTTTTCCTTCGGCGCCATGAGGGGGAGCCAGGAGATCAACGGGCGCCGCGTGACGATGGACCTCAACGAGGTGACGGAAGGCTTTGCCGGAGTCCTGCGGGCCGAGGTGGTCCGCGGCCGCTGGTTTCAGCCGGCGGACGCCGCGCTCTCCTGGCGCCCGGCGGTGATCGACGAGGACCTCGCCCGCGAGGCCTGGGGCGGCGAGGACCCCGTCGGAAAGCGGCTCGACAAGCCGGACCCCGGGAGCTCCGAGCCCGAGACGCGGGTGATCGGCGTGGTGCGCGATTTCCGCCACCACGGCGAGCTCTCCGGGCCGGGGAACTTTCTCTTCTATTACAAGCACCTGGGAGATCCGAAGCATCGGCCGCCACGGAGCTTGCTGGTCCGGGTCCGCCCGGGAACGCCGGCCGCGTTCGAGGAGGAGCTGACCCGGCGGATGCAGGGAGTCGCCCGCGACTGGTCCTTCGAGGTCCAGCCGCTCGAGCAGACGCGGGAGACGGCATTCCGCAGGACCCTCACGCCGCTGATCGTCGGGGGGATCGTGGCCTTCTTCCTCCTCCTGATGGTCGCGCTGGGGCTCCTCGGCGTGCTGTGGCAGAATCTCCTCCAGCGCACTCGCGAGATCGGTCTGCGCCGGGCGCTCGGGGCCTCGCACGGAGAGGTCCGGCGCCAGATCGTGATGGAGCAGCTCCTGATCACGACTCTCGGGGTCCTGCTGGGAGCGATCGTGGTGGTCCAGCTCCCGGTGCTCGACGTGTTCGGCTCGACGCTTCGTCCGGAGGTGTTCACGAGCGGTCTGATCTTGGCGATGGTCTCCATGTATCTCCTCGCGACGGTCTGCGCGCTCTATCCGAGCGCCATGGCCAGCCGCGTCCCCCCAGCCGAGGCGCTGCGCTACGAGTGAGATGTTCATGAGATCAAAATGAAGCCCACGGTCCTGATCGTCGACGACGACTCCTCGGTGACCACGTCCCTGGGTCTCCTCCTGAAGCGGCACGGGTATCTCGCGGTCCCGGCCGCCTCGCAGGAGGAGGCCCTGGAGGTCGTCCGTGGGCGGGAGCTCGATCTGGTCCTCCAGGACATGAACTTTTCCCGCGCCACCACAGGCGAGGAGGGGATGGAGCTGCTCGCCGCGATCCGCCGGCTCCGCCCCGGTCTGCCGGTCATTCTGATCACCGCCTGGGGGTCGATCCAGCTCGCCGTCGATGGGATCAAGGCCGGGGCGTCCGACTTCATCACCAAGCCCTGGAGCAACGCCCAGCTCCTCCAGGCGGTCGAGACGGCGCTCAGTCTGGCCGCTGCCCGGGTCGCCGAGGCGGGGGAGGGGAGATCAACCCGCGAGGAATTGGACCGCCGCGGCGACTTCCGGGCGATCATCGGCAACGATCCCCGATTCTTGAAGCTTCTCGAGTTGGTCGCCCGGGTCGCGCCCACGGACGCCTCGGTCCTGATCACCGGCGAGAGCGGCACGGGCAAGGAGCTGGTGGCCGAGGCGCTCCATCACAACAGCCGGCGGCGCGACCACCCTTTCGTCAAGGTCAATCTGGGCGGCATCTCGTCGACGCTCTTCGAAAGCGAGATGTTCGGCCACGTGCGCGGCGCTTTCACCGATGCCCGGGCGGACCGCAAGGGGCGCTTTGAGATCGCCGACGGTGGAACTATTTTCCTCGACGAGATCGGCGAGATCGATCTCAACGCCCAGGTCAAGCTCCTGCGGGTGCTCCAGGACCGCTCCTACGAGGTGCTCGGATCGAGCGTCACGCGCACCGTGGACGTGCGTGTGGTCTCCGCCACGAACCGGGATCTCGGCGAGGAGGTCGCCCGGGGGAGGTTCCGCGAGGATCTGCTCTATCGCCTGAACCTGATCGCCCTGCGCCTGCCACCGCTGCGCGAGCGGCGGAGCGACATCCCTCTGCTCGCGCGGCATTTCCTCGACATGTGCGGGCGCACCTACCGGCGCGGCGCTCTGGCATTGACCGACCGGGCCGTGGACTGGCTCCAAGCGCAACCCTGGCCGGGCAACATCCGGCAGCTCCGGCAGACCATCGAACGGGCGGTGCTGGTGCTGGACGGAAACCGGCTCGACGTATCCGATTTGCGGGCTCTGGCCGAGCTCGAAAGCCGGGACGTGCGCGGGAGCGGCGGCGCCGGAGGTCTCCCAAGCCCGGGGAGCATGACGCTCGATGAGATGGAAAAGGCGATGATCGTCGCCTGCATGCGCCACTACGAGGGGAACGTCACCCGTGTGGCCGAGGCCCTGGGCCTCTCACGGGCGGCTTTGTACCGGCGGTTTGAAAAATACGGGTTGGATCCACATGAATAGAGCCCCTCACCCGAGGGTGAGGGGCTCTGTCGGCGGACGGCGTCTAGCGGCCGTCGCGGTCGGCGTCGCCCGGAAGGGCGCCTTCGACACGGTGCCAGGCGTCGCGGGTCGCGTGCTTGGCCTCGTTCCAGGTCTGGCTGGAGGCACCCTTGGCCTTGTCCCAGCCGCGCTCCAGGTCGTTCTCGGCCTGGTTCCAGGTCTTGTCGGCGTAGCGCTCCCGGGACTCCCAGCCATACTTGTAGGCGGGCTGGTAGTGCTCGTAGCCGCGGTTGCTCTCGGCATAGGGCCGCGACTTGTAATTCTCACGCCAATAGGCGTCCTCTTCCGTGGGATTGATGGCCTCGGCAACGCCGTGACCGACCAGACCGCCGGCAACCGCGCCGACCGCGGCACCGACCAACGTACCAACGCCCGGGCCGCCAACCGCCGTGCCGACGGCAGCGCCAGTCGCGGCGCCGGCCGCGGCGCCCGTGCCGCTACCAACCGGATGAACTTTGTCCTTGGTGTTATCCATGATGTTCTCCTTATGAAGAAACCAGCGTGAAAGCCAAACTTCGGCTGCCTCTTCTATTGTTTGCAAAGGCGGGGCCAGCTTCCCTGCGCGCCAAGATCGTCGTCTATCTGGTGCTGATCCACCTGGTGATGGCCGGGATCTCCTGGTTTGTTGTTCAGGAACGGCCGATCCTGCTGCTGGCCGTCGAGGCGCTCTTCGCTATTTCGATCACCCTCGGGGTGATGCTCGTCCGCTCATTTTTCATCCCCTTGGAATTGATCCGCACGGGCGCCGAGCTGATCAGCGAGCGCGACTTTACGTCGCAGTTTCGCGAGGTCGGGCAGCCCGAGATGGACGCCCTGATCCGAATTTACAACGACATGATCGTAAGGCTGCGCGACGAGCGGCTACGGCTCCAGGAGCAGCACTATTTTCTCGACCGGGTTCTCTCCGCCTCGCCCGCGGGAATTCTGACCCTCGACTTCGATGGGCGGATCGATCTGCTCAATCCGAGCGCCGAGAAGCTCCTGGGCCTCGGCGAGGAGGCGGTGGGAAAGCGCCTCGCCGAGCTGGAGCTCCCGCTGGGGGCCGAGGCAGCGGAGATCCCGGTGGGGGAGTCGCGGGTGCTGGCCCAGGGACCGCGGCGGCTCAAGGTCTCGCGCGCCGAGCTGTTCGACCGCGGCTTCCCGCGCAGCTTCCTGATCGTCGAGGAGCTGACGGAGGAGCTGCGAGCCTCCGAAAAAGCGGCCTACGGTAAGCTGATCCGGCTGATGTCTCACGAGGTCAACAACTCCGTGGGGCCCGTCCGCTCGCTGCTCGACTCCTTCCGGGACTACACCGACCAGCTCGCGGGCGAGGACCGGCAGGACTTCACCCAAGCCGTAGGAGTCGCGATCGCCCGCCTGGAGCGCCTGGGAGCCTTCGTCAACGGCTTCGCCGAAGTCGTCCGCCTGCCGCCCCCGGAGCGCCGGTACTGCGACGTCCGGCAGCTCCTCGACGAGATCCTGCTCCTCCTCCGCCCCGAGCTGGAGCGCCGCAACGTCCGCTGCGTCTGGGAATCCGTCGAGCCCATCCCGCCGATCGACCTCGACCGCAACCAGATCGAGCAGGTCCTGGTGAACGTCCTGAAGAACGCCATGGAGGCGATCGGAGAAGGCGGCCGCATCGAGCTGCGGCTCGGCCTGGAGGCGGGGCGTCCAATGCTGCGCATCGCCGATACGGGCCCTGGCATCCCCGAAGACATCCGACCCCTCCTCTTCACCCCCTTCTTCACCACGAAGCGAGACGGCCGAGGCCTCGGCCTCACCCTCACCCGCGAGATCCTCGCCCAGCACGGCTTCGATTTCGGCCTGGAGAACCGGGCGGGGGGCGGGGCGGAGCTGTGGGTGGGGTTCTGAGGGTTCCCACGCGCTGATCTCTATAATCTCTCTGTGCCCACGGAAGTCCCCGCTCTCGAATCTGCCGACAGCCTCTACCGGGGTTTCCCGGACTTCGCCTCGTGGGAGGGCCTCCCGCCGGAGGATGTAGACCTCTGGAGCCGCTTCGCGGCCAGCTTGGAGAGGCAGCGCGAAGAAGCGAGGCCGGAAGCGCTGAAAGCCTCGGTTGGCGTAGCCCTCCGCGCCGCCGCACTGGATACGGGCGCCATCGAGGGGCTGTACACCGTCGACCGCGGATTCACCATGACCGTGGCCGTGCAGGGCCTTGCCTGGGAGCAGATGATCGAGGAGCGCGGCGCCGGAGTCCGCGAGCTCTTCGAGGCGCAGCTCTCCGGCTACGAGCTCGTCCTGGACGCGGTGACCCGCAAGCTGCCGGTCACGGAAGCATGGATCCGGGCGCTCCACGAGACGCTCTGCGCACCTCAGAGAAGCTACCGGGTGCTCACCGCCTCCGGGTGGCAGGAGCACGAGCTTCCCAAGGGACAGTACAAGACCCAGCCCAACCACGTGCGCCTCGCGGACGGCTCGGTGCATGCCTACGCGCCGGTCGACCAGGTGTCCGCCGAGATGCACCGGCTGGTCGAGCAGCTCCGGTCCCCCGGCTTCGAGGAGGCGCATCCCGTCCTCCAGGCAGCCTGGGTCCACTACGCCTTCGTGGCGATCCATCCCTTCGCCGACGGCAACGGCCGAGTGGCGCGGGCTCTGGCCTCGGTGTACTTCTACCGGTGCTGCTCGATCCCGCTGGTCATCTTCGCCAACCAGCGGCTCGCCTACTTCGACGCCCTCCACGCGGCAGATCTGGGGGAGATCCGGCCATTGCTCGGGTTTTTCCGGGATCGGGGAATCGATACGATGCAGATGGCCGCGGAGAGCCTGAGAACGGCCGATTCCTCGAGCCTGACGGAGGTTGCCGAGAGGCTCAGATCCCGAGCACCGCGTCGCGCCACTCTGGCGGAAGAAGATCTATTCAACCTCCAGGAGCGGCTCCTCCGCGAGGCCCTTGCCCTCGTCCAAGCAAAGCTGGAACAGCTCGACCTGGCTTCGGGGGTGTCCCTGGACGTCTCGCCCTCGGGGCGCGGGGGTGCGGTCCTCACCTTGAGACATCGAGCCATCCCCTACCTCTCTGATGAGGCGCAGATCCTGGTCGTTCTGGAGACGAACGCCCCGGCCCCTTTCGCGTTCCATCTCGAGACTCCGTACGACAGCTTGGACATACGTCTCGAGGATGTTGATCCGGAGATCAGTGAGGCTTTGAAGCTCCGGCTGGACGGCTGGGCTCAGCGGCTGCTGTTGGGGAGCTTGCGCCAGCTTGAAGAAAGATCTCGCGGCTGAGCCGCGCCGGATCGAGGAGGCGGCTCGGCTGGAGGATTCCGCGGAGCAGAACTGGTTGGGGGTCTGACGACCGAGGTCGGCGAGCCAACGACTCGGTCGTTTGGCAAACGACCACGGTCGAATAGCCACCGACCGCGGTCGTCATCAAAACGACGAGGTCGGCAAGGCAACGACTTGGTCGTTTTGCAAACGACCACGGTCGAGTAGCCAACGACCGCAGTCGTCACTAAAACGACCGAGGTCGGCGAGGCAACGACTTGAACGTTTTGCAAACGACCACAGTCGAGTAGCCATCGACCACGGTCGTCATGAAAACGACGAGGTCGGCGAGGCAACGACTTGGACGTTTTTGCAAACGACCACGGTCGAGTAGCCATCGACCACGGTCGGCGCCAAAACGACCGCGTCGGCGGGCCAACGACCAGGTCGTTTTGAGAACGACCACGGTCGAGCAGCCAACGACCACAGTCGGCGCCAAAACGACCGCGTCGGTGGGTCAACGACCAGGTCGTTTTGAGAACGACCACGGTCGAGTAGCCACCGACCGCAGTCGTCGCCAAAACGACCGCGTCGGCGGGCCAACGACCAGGTCGTTTTTAGAACGACCACGGTCGAGCAGCCAACGACCACGGTCGGCGCCAAAACGACCGCGTCGGCGGGCCAACGACCAGGTCGTTGGAGGTAACCTACCCGGAGATCACATCGCGTAGGGCATTTGACTGAAAATCACGGTGTCGGTGGGGCAATGCCGCCCCTGGGCACCACGCAAAGCACTCCAGCACAGAAACTTAGAGGCGACGGGTGGATGGACCTTGATATGGCGGCACGACCTGGGGCCGCACAGGGGCCTCACGGGAAGGGTGGTGGCAGGATGGCAAGAGGTGGGCGGCGGGCCGCCAGGGACGACGGGGACGGAGCGCCAGCCGGCGGACGGCAGGGAGATCCGAAGCGTACTGCTGGCCGGCTGTCTTTTTTGGCGGTTCGGGGGGCGGGAACAGGAAGGGGGAGAAGGTACTATCTTGTATGCGGCGGGGTATGAAGGATAAGACCATCATCCTGCAACTCAACCCAGTATCTTGGAATAGCGGGAAGAAAACAAGGAGGAAGAGGTACTTGTGAATAGGGGTTGAGGACAAGAACGAACTCCCTCGCCATTTGGTCGTTCCCTCCCGGCTTCACGCTATTGTTAGACGAGGAGCTATAGGCGTCGGACACTGAATAGAGAACTGCGCTGACACACGAGTTCGAACGATCGCGGAATGCGGCTAAACCTACAGGCGCGCTCGATTTCTTCTTGATCTCCGGCTCATAATCATAAAGCGATTCTCTAATGCGACTTCCTGTTTCATCAAACTCCACTACAACCCGCTCTGTCTCTAGGCCGAGCAGCAGAGCGCTTACGATTCGTGGAAATCGCTGCCAGCATGGATAGCCTCTCTCAGCTAGCGCGCCGTTCAAAGCAACAATATAACCTTCACTTGGGCTAATCCAACCCTTTTCGACGTACTTCGCATGGGCGGAGACCTTGGTCGAGAAAGCCTGCTGAAAGCGCAACATGATCTCCTTCTCTGGAAATGGCTTTGGACCCTTTGGTCCCTTTGGAGGACCGCTGCTTCTGACTGCGTCAGCGGCAGTCCCGGCCATAGGTGCGACGGCCTCAATCCAGAGGTTCTCCTCGGCTACTCGCGCAAGAAGGTCTGGGCCTCCCTCCTTTGACTGCCGAAACTTACGCCCCACGAGCTGGACACTCGCACCCAGAAGCGAGTAGGTGAGGTAGATCTCCCACCATCTCTGGTGGAAGTTTTCGCGAGCGTCTGTCCGTACATCTAAGTCCAGGTACTGCTTACACAGAGGCCATACGCCTTCGATGAAATCGCGGACAGAAACACACAATTGATTTCGCCCCTCCCTGACAGCAAAATATTCCACTGACCCCTTGCCAGCCAGGAAGAAAGACTCCACAGTCTTGCTAGAAGCGGGTTTTCTTGTCATTAAGGACCGCCAGGTTCGCGCTCACTCGATTGCCTCTCCAACCGACACGCCATATTTGTCTGTGAGCGTGACCCAAATCCTTCTTCCGGGGAAGATAATTTGAATCTCCCTAGCATTGAGACTTGGAGTCCGGACCTCACGGGTGACAATCCTCGCAGAGGCACCTTCTTCGCTAGCAATATTTGCCAGAGCAGAGAAGAGTCGGTCCGCGAGCTTCCTAGAATCTTCACTATTAGACTCAACCCAATCTCGCGTGACTTTATAAATCTTGCCTTGCTTGCTGTGGATGGAACCTACCTTTTCACCCTGCTGATCGAAGGCAATCCAATCCCCTCCTCCCTCAAGGGCTCGAACCGTAAACCTCGCACTCAACGCTCTGATGGCTGCTTCCTCTGGCATTCCCAGTGTGATCTGGATCCCGCCGAGGTCAAACAGCTCCTCTGCATAGACCGAGGCCGACAGAGATAATACGAAAACCAGTGCGGCAACGTGCCGAGCGACCATAGGGATTCCTCCTTACACTGATACAGTACTTCAGGACCCAGCCAGATAGGTGCCACGCTCCTCTCAAGTATTGTCGAGTCTCGGCCTTTTACGTGGCGGATGTCCGCGGTCGGCCGCCCTGAAATTTGGAGTTTTTGGCCAGATCCTGGCCTGTCAAGGGCCGGCTGGCGCCGTCCGCTTCGCGGCTACGCCCTTGACAGGCCAGGATTTGGCCAAGGGGAGCTGGGTATTCAGGGCGGCCGGGAGACTGGGCGTTCCGGATTAAGCCGTGGCGGTGCATTCTATGGCGGCGGTCACGAAATAACGTGAGACTCGACAAGTATTCAGCGAAATTCTCCTGCTGGCTCCCGCCTGTATCCCCCAACATCTCTCTAACTCGGCTGGCGGATGGCTCGCACCCGTCGTTCTGCTGCCTTCGCCGCGCTCCAATGAGTGAGGAAGCTCCCTGCGTTCTGGTTCGGCAGCCCGAATAAATACACCTCCGCCTCCGACCGGTCCATGGCCGGCCAGCGCGTGCTTCTGTCGAGCCCGCTTTGAAGGTGCGGGGCTCAGGCCGGCACGAATGGCAGATGCGGCGGAAAGCTGCCGGGCGGGAAGGTGGCGTCCCGATCTCCTTTTCTGAGTTTGTCCGCGGCTTCGCGGTAGGCGGCTACGAACCAGGCATAGGCCTCGTAGAGCGTCTTCCGCGCTTTCTTGGTGGCGGCATGGATGAAGGGAGCTGGTGATTTGTCGAGAGCCTCGGGTCTTGTCTCGGGCTCCTGGGCCTGAACCTGTTCCGCGCCCAGAGGCTCGACTCCCTTCTTCTCCCGCTCGACCGCGGCGGTCTTCTCGATCTCCTGCACGAGCTCGACAAGACGGGCGCGATAGACCTCCGGTGTGAGGTGCTTCCAGCAAGGGATTTGGCTCAGCTCGACTGTCACCCGCGTCTCCACTTGGCTCGGGTCCGGAGACTTGCCGCGCATCCGGGGCGTGTCCGAAGACGGCGTCCTGGGTCTTGCGATCCGCAAAGAACGCCTCGCTTCCTTCGGCGACGTACTCTTCGATCCGCTCCAGACTCTCGCTGATGTGGAGCAGGTAGAGCCGGTCGTCCTTCACAGCGGGACCGCCTCCCGGAGTACTTGCTCCCGGATGGACCAGTGCAGTGCGTCCGGCTCGACAACGTCGACTTTCCGGCCCAGGAGATCCTGGAGGTCCATCTGGAGGGAGCCGAGGTCGATCAACGTGGCGCCAGGGCCGAGCTCCACGAGGAAATCGATGTCGCTGGCGATATGGGACTCGCCCCGCGCGAAGGAGCCGAAGATTTGCAGGCTGCGCGCTCCATGGCGGGCCGCCAGAGCGAGGATCTCCTGCCGTTTCGCCTGGAGAAGAGGGTTGGTGATCGAGCTTTTGAGCACGGGCATGGGCTGAACCTCACGCTGTATGATACGCGATAGACCTCCGGCGTGAGGTGCTCCCAACAAGGGAGCTGAGTCAGCTCGGCCTTAGGGCCGCGACCGGGTCAGCCCCTCCTCTTCACCCCTTTCTTCACAACCAAAGAGACGGCCGAGGCCTCGGCCTCACCCGCGAAAATCTCGCCCAGCACGGCTTCGACTTTGGCCTGGAAAACTGGCCAGGTGGGGGGGCGGAGCTGTGGGTTGGATTTTGGGGATTCCGCGCGCTCCGACAGTGTCAGAGCAGCGGCGGAAACTTCCGGGCGCGCTCCGACACTGTCGGAGGAGCGGCGGAAAACTTCCGGACGTGCTCTGACCGTCTCAGAAGGGCGGCAGAAGCTTCCGTGCTCGCCGTAAAGGACTGAGACCGCCTGGCACGGCTTCGACTTCGGATTCCTGGCTCGCCCGATCCCTATAGAAGAAAGATCTCGCGGCTGAGCCGCGCCGGATCGAGGGGCGGCTCGGCTGGAGGATCCGCGGGGCAGAACTGGGTTGGGGTCTGACGACCGAGGTCGGGCGAGCCAACGACTCGGTCGTTTTGCAAGTGACCACTTTCGAGTAGCCACCGACGAGGTCGGCGAGGCAACGACTTGGAGGTTTTGCAAACGACCACGGGTTCGGGGGGCGGGAAGAGGTGGTTAGGGGTTAAAAGATGCCATCGGAGAAATTGGAAATCCCACGATGCTGTGATTAAAAGGAGAGCATTGGGGAATCTTAAAGTTCTCCGCGCTACCCAGGGCATACCGCAGGCGTGGGATCAGCCGATCCTTCCACGGTGGTGGGTTCAGTGCCAAGTTATAGAAAAAAGCAAAATCCTGGCTTACGTCCTTGGCACAGGTATCCTCAGGTGGCAAGAATTCTGGCGCGTTTTCCAAGAGGATTCCGCTTCGAGCTTTTAGGTGATGAGGTTTGTTCCCGTCAAAGTTGCTAATGGTTACGGTTGTGACACTATAAGCCGGCTTGAACATCGCCACTGCCGCTTGGGCTACGGCCTGAACCATCAAGTCCTTCTTCGCGTGCCACCCGAAGCCCATCGGCAGGATTCGATCAGGCGCCTCATTCACAGAAGTACTCATAACGCACGCGGTGATTGACTCAAACGGGAAGGTCATTCTCGCTACGAGATTAGGTGGGGGTGTTGGGCCAAGGTATTGTGGATTGAGAGTTTGTTCGAATGGCGACTGAGCCAGGTTGGCGAAATATGAAAAATCGCCAGCGCTCTCTTTGTTGGGCAGAATGCTGGAAGGACTCCTTCTCAATAATTGTTTTGGGGGCTCCACGTCAGGACCTATCGAAACTTCCTGCCGATCCAGTTCACAGGTGCATGTTGATGGACCTGAAAATAAACATCCGGCATCGATACACTCCGCAGCCGAAGTTTCGAGCCTTATGGAAGCTCTGTAAGGAGACAGGCACTCTACCTTGGTCGCCGGATCGGGCCGCGCAGCTAACAGAAGGGCCGTCATGTGATTGGCTCCTGGCGGATCATTTCTCGGCACAAGAGCCACTAATCCGCTGAACGCGATGGCGAAATTTCCCTTGCCCTGAACTATCCGCCGGGGTGTAATGCTTGGCCCTTCTTTCTCGGCTATAAACAAGAGCAATGTTGAAATGGTAATAAGAGAGAGTGCGGCTCGCCGGCGGTTCAACTTTGCCAAGAAGTGTTTTGTCTCCGCTAATGGCCAAAGACTCACACTTTTTGCCTCCAGCAGCCAACTCTCTCGTGTCCGCGTAGTCTTACTTGGTTGATCCTGGGCCACAGCCGCTGGCTTCTCGATCTCGGGCACCGCGCTCACTTCGACGGATTTTGGTTGGGATTGGTCAAGTGCTGTCTTACTCGCGGCCCCTGCTTCTGGGGTCGAATTCGGCCGATCTGGCCTCTTGCCGGTAATCCCCCACTGGAGTCGGTCAATACCCCCTTCGGTCAGTCCTCCTCTCAAGTCGACCCAGGTGAAGCCCTTCAGGAAGATGGGCAGCCTAGGTACTTCCGGAGCACCAGGGAGGAGCACGGGAATCACCGGTAGGTTGCGGTCCACGAATTCGGAGAGGCAGCCTCGCATCTCCTTGTCCTGCCATGGGCCGAGGCCATCATTGCCGACGAGCACGGCGGAGGACCCGGTGGTCTCGATGACCTCTTCCAAGGCTTCTTGCCATGGGCGGCCCGGGACCAGTTCCCACTCGTCCAGCCACACTTTCAGTCCTCGCGCACGAAGCGCCTCGGCAAGCTCGCGAACGGCGGGCTTGTCCTTGCTGTTATGGCTGAGGAAGACGTCGAAGCTCTTGGCCATTCGCAGAGAGATTCTAGCGCAGGTCCTGGGGATGAAGGGCCGGCAAGGCGCCGGAACCCAAGAATTCAAAGCTCGTAGCCGCGCTGACAACACTGGAGAAGCCAGCGGGCCGGCTCAAGCCCCGGCCCGGTGCCGGCGGAGGGGTCCGTGGCGGACCACGCAACCTCCAGACGCGCCAACTCTTCTGCCGACCAGATAGGTGCCACGCTCCTCTCAAGGATTCAGTTGATTCCTACCGGCTCTCGCCTGCATCCCATGGAATCTCTCTAACTCGGCTCGCGGATGGCTCGCACCCGTCGTTCTGCTGCTTTGCACTGGACCTCAAAGATCGCCGCACTTTAGTGGTCTCTGTGGAGGAGGTTGGCACTTAGAGGGGCGGTTCTTTTTAGTGGTTCGGGGAGCGGGAAGAGGGTAGGATAGAGACGTATGAATGACGTGCTGCCGTGCCTCGACCTGCTGGAGGCGACGCCCGCGCTTCTGCGCGGCCTGATGGCCGAGATCTCCGAGGAGGACGCGCGCTGGAAGCCGGCGGCGGACCGGTTCTCGATCGCGGAGGTGCTCTCGCACCTCTCGCATTCCGAGTGGCACTGCTATCGGGAACGGCTGGACCGGTTTTTGGCAGAGGAGCGGCCGGAGCTCGAGCCGGACGATGCGCAGATGCACCTGGAGGTGTACAAGACTGCCGATCCGGAGGCGGACTTCGACCACTTCGAGGACCAGCGGGAGACCAACATCGAGCTGCTGCGCGGGCTGCCGGTGGAGGCCGGGAGTCGCAAGGCGCTGCACCGGGCGGCCGGGGAGATCACGCTCGCAAACATGCTGCACGAGTGGGCGCTGCATGACCTGGGGCACATCCGGCAGATCGCGGAGCTGGTGCGCGCGCGGAAGTACCTGGCGGGGGCGGGGCCGCTCGGAGAGGAGTATCGACTGAAGCCATGACCCGGAACGCCGTCCCCGCCAGATAGGTGCTCCTCTCAAGGGTTCATCGAAATTTTCCTGCCGGCTTCCGCCTGCATCCCATGGGAGCTCTCTAACTCGGCTGGCGGCTGGCTCGCACCCGTCGTTCTGCTGCTATGTGTCGAGAGCCTCGGGTCTTGTCTCGGGCTCCTGGGCCTGAACCTGTTCTGCGCCCAGAGGCTCGTTTATGAGCTCCGTCTCGAAATCGTCTTTCACATACCTTGTTTCGTCGGAAGCCCTTGATATTGCTCCCGGCCTCTGAGGCACTTAGCTCTGCGGCCCGTCTGTCTCCGGGACCTCCCTTTCGCCGAGCCAGTCCTCGGGGCGGACGGATGGCAGCCGCCGGGCATAGAAGGCGTAGACCGGGAGGCCGAGCGCGATGATGCCCGCTCCGGCGAGGGCGCGTCCGGGTGTCGCGATGAGCGTGTTGATCATCAGGTAGAGGGTCGCCAGGAGGAAGAGCGCGGGGACGGCGGGGTAGCCCCACACGCGGTACGGACGCGGCACGTTCGGGAGCTTCCGGCGCAGGACGTAGACCGCGGCGATGGCCAGCCCGTTGAAGAACAACAACGCGAAAACGATCAGATCGGTGAGGAGGTCGAACGTGCCCGAGAGTGTGAATCCCATGGAACAGACGCCCAACAGGAGGACTGCGCGCGTGGGCACGCGCGTCCGCGGCGAAATGTTGGCGAGCGTCCGCGGCAGGAGGCCGTCCCGGGCCATCGCGAAGGGGACGCGCGAGACGGTGAGGTTGATCGAATGGAGCGTGCCGAACGAGCAGAACATGAGCCCGGCCGACATGAGCGCGGCGCCGCCGGCCCCGAGCAGGCGCACGAGCACCTCGCCCGCCACCGAGGAGGTGGCCGCGACGCTCGCCACCGCCTCCGGGCTGAGCACGTAGAAGTAGCCCACGTTGGCGAGCAGATAGAGCCCGATGAGCAGCATGCTGCCGGCGACGAGCGCGCGGGGGAGCGTCCGCTCCGGCGCGCGGATTTCCTCGGCGACGAAGCTCACCACGGCCCAGCCGTTGTAGCTCCACAGCGCGCCGATCACCGCGGCGCCGAAGCCGGTCATGCCCAGCCGCGCACTCGCGGCGACGCCCTCGCAGGCGCCGGCCGCGCCGCTCGCGGCGTAGTGGCTCCAGGCTCCGTCGCTGAACAGGAAGGCGGCGATTCCGATCCCGGCCACGAGCAGAACTTTGAGCACGGTGATGACGGTCGCGAGGAGGCCGTTGGCGTGCACCGTCGCGAGACTGAGCAGGGTCACCGCCACGAGCGTCCCCAGGGTCAGGAGCCGGGCCTCTGAGGGCGAGAGCGCCCCGCCGACGAGGTCGTTGAAGAAGATGATGAAGACCATCGCGATGGCGGCCACGCTCGCCGCGCCGTCGATGAGCGTTTCCATCCACCCGAAGAGAAAGGCCCAGACGCGCCCGAACGCCGCTCCGATGAAGTTGTATTGCCCGCCGGCGCGCGGCATCATCGCGCTCAATTCGGCGAAGGTCAGCGCTCCCGCCAGGGTGAAGACTCCGGCCACGGCGTAGGCCAGCAGGACCATTCCCGGCGTTCCGACGTTGCACGTCATCACGCGGGCCTTGACGAAGACGCCCGTCCCGATGACGTTGCCCACGATGAGAGCTGTCGCCGAAACGAGCGTGAGTCCCCGGGCGAGGGATCGCATTTCGTTCACTCCTCCGTTGGTGTCAGGCAGCCGCGTGCGCCGTCCAGTATAATGAGTTCAACCACCGGAGGGCCTCGGCCTCACCCGCGCCCGCGAGATCCTCGCCCAGCAGATCAGATTGCAAACCGGCGAGTCGGCCGACTTGCTCATAGAATCCCTGAGGGACCAAGCGCGGGTGGCCGCGGGCATGGGTCCCGCAAGGAGATCTTTCTCATGAGCAGCGCACACGCAACCGGAACCACCAACCGCCTCGCCGGCGAGAGCAGCCCATATCTCCTCCTGCACCAGCACAACCCCGTGGACTGGTACCCCTGGGGCGAAGAGGCCATCGAGAAGGCGCGGCGGGAGAACAAGCCGATCTTCCTCTCGGTCGGGTACTCGACCTGCTACTGGTGCCACGTGATGGAGCGGGAGTCGTTCTCCAACCCCGCGATCGCCGAGCTGATGAACCGCGAGTTCGTCAACATCAAGCTCGATCGCGAGGAACGGCCGGATCTCGACGAGATTTACATGGCCGCGACCCAGATCCTCACCGAGCAGGGGG
>DATFPH010000118.1:0-23269 GCA_035264905.1 Thermoanaerobaculia bacterium | reverse complement strand
AGGGGGATCCACCGGCGCACGGGACCGCCGCGCAGCCACGAGTCCTCGAAGTGGCCGAAGAGCTTCAGGTCCTCGTAGCCTCTCACTTCCTTCCGCGGATCGAACCCGAAGCTCGCGGCCCGCTCCAGCCAGAACGGGCTGCCGGTCTGCGGGTCGAAGTGCCAGGCCACGATCTCGCGCACGTGGGCATCGAGCCGCGCGCGGGCTTCGGCAACCTTTTCGGCCAGCGAGGATCTCGTCAGGACATCCATCAGGGCGTCTTCTTCTCCACCGGCTTGCCCTTCCCCTCGGCGATCGCGAAGAGCGTCGAGCGCGAGTTGATGTAGATGACGCCGTCCTTCGCCACCGGCGTGGTGTAGATCGAGCTGCCCATGTTCACCTCATGCAGCAGTTCCTTCTTCTTGCCCGCCCGCAGCACCACGATGTCGCCGTCCTCGTCGCCGAGATAAACCTTTCCATCCGCCACGAATGGGGAGCCCCAGACGGCGGCAAAGACGTCATGCATCCAGAAGAGCTCGCCGGTCTTGGCGTCGAGGGCATGGAGGTGGCCCGAGAGGTCGGCGGCATAGACGATGCCGTCGGCGATCGCCACGGTCGAGATCGTGCGGTGGAAGTCCTCGCCGCCGCGGTGCCAGACCACGGCCTTGCCGGTCACGTCGCCCTCCAGCGAGGCGTCGACCACCCACAGGTGGCCGATCCCCTCGCCGTGCTCCGGATCCTCGCCGACGCCGATAAAGAGCTTGTCGTCCCAGATCACCGGCGTCCCGATGATGTTGTTGCGGGTCGCGGCGCCGCCGATCTTGTAGACGGCGTCCTTCGGATTGCAGTCGAACTTCCAGAGCAGGGCGCCGGTCTTGGGCTCGAATGCATAAAGCCACCCGTCGCCGCCCGGGAAGACCACCTGCGGCCTCCCCTTGACGACGCCGTAGACCGGGTTCGACCATTGCCCGTGCAGGATCTTGCTGCCCGGCAGCGCGCTCTCCCAGAGGAGCTTGCCGGTGTTCTTGTCGACCGCGATGAAAGCCGGCGCCTGCGGCACGGGGACGTTGACGTGTCCTTCGTCGACGCCGTTCCCGGTGACGGTGTAGATCACGTCCCCGACGATCAGCGGGTTGCCCGCCGCCAGGTTGTGGGGGAACACGTCGAGCTCGCCGATCATGTCGAGCTTCCAGACGATGTCCTCGTCGATGTCACTCTTTTCGGTCTCGTCCTGGAGAGGACCGTCGTTCTCCTTGTCGAGGAACCCTTCGGTGTCGGCCGCGACCAGCTCGGCGCGGTTGGAGACGTAGTAGACCCGTTTGCCGTCTACCGCGGGGCTCGAGCAGATCCCCTGCAGCGGCCAGTCGTTGACCCGCCCGGCCGGGAGCTTCGCGTGAGCAGCCTGCCAGAGGAACTTGCCGTCCTTCGCATCGAAGACCATGAGCACGCCGCGGTCGCCGGTGAGCTTCGGGTTGCGCGCTCCTTCGTTGTTCGTGCCGACGAACACCTTGCCGTCGCCCAGGACGGGACCGCCGTAGCTCTGCGAGCCCAGCTTGGCCGACCAGAGGATGTTCTCGCCCGTCTCCGGGTCCCACTTCGTTGGGAGACCCTTCTCGTCCGACGCCATGTTGCGCGAGGGCCCGCCGCCGTACATCGATACCTGCGCGAGGCCGGGAGTGGCCAGGAGCAGCCCTGCCAGCAGCAGCCCTGCGGCCTCCGCCAGGGGTCGAGACCCCTGGCTACCGAGAAGAAAAGCCGCCCACTGAAGGGGCGGACGGGGGCGTCGTCCCCTTGGGGACGATTGTTGGCGTTCGGTAGCCAGGGGTTTCAACCCCTGGCGAGGCGTCTCGAAAGCTCTCATGGCTGGTTCCCCGTGACCTGCAGGTTGTCGTAGTAAATCTCCGCCGCCGAATAGCCGTAGATCCCCGGGCTCCCCTGGCGGACCGGCTGCGGGTCTTCCGCCGTGATCGTCCACTCCTGCGGCTCGGGCTCGCCGCGGCGCCACACCTTGCCGCGGAGGAGCGCCTTGTCCCCCTGCTGATCCACCCGGAACTTCATCGTGTACCAGACGTCCGGGTCCCACGGGAACGGCACCGACTTCTCCAGCCGCAGATCCGACTCCCAGCCGCGGATCTGGATCTTCTGGTGGTTGCCCATCAGGTCCATGTGATACCCGCTGTTGACCAGACCCAGATCCGGCCGCTTCCTACCTTTGATTCCACCCAGCAGATCCGCCTGGATGGTGTAGTTGGCGAGCGTGGCAGGACCGAGGTAGACGTCCGAACGGTCGAGACCGACCGCCACCGGGGGCTTCGACAGGACCTTGCCGCCGTCCATCTCCTTGACCGGGAACTTGAGGCCCGCGCCGATCCACCAGGGCGGCGTCTTGCCCACCTCGACCGCCTCGAAATCGTAGCTCCAGGGGAGGGGCGGGATCACCCGCACCCGCGCCGCGGCTTCGAGGGTCCCCACCTTCGCCGTCACCTTGCCGGCCTGCGGTTTCCCGGGGTCCGGCGTGAAGGCGCCGCCGTCCAGCTTGCCGGCCAGCCCCTGGAGGGTCCACTCGGCGCCGGCCGGAGCAGGCAAGGCGCGGCCCTGACTGTCAAACGCCTTGATGGTGAAACGGACGGTCTGCCCGGGCTGGATCAACACCTCCGCCGGCACGACCTGGAGCACCGCCGGCGCCGCGCCCTGCGCCACCGGCGGCTCCGGGAGCACGACCGGAGCGCTCTTCGCCGCCTTGAACGGCTTGCTCTTGTCCCCCAGGCAGAAGAGCCCCGCCTCGGTCGACAGATAGACGCGGCCGTAGGCCACGGCCGGAGACCCGTACAGCTCCGCATAGCGGCCTGCGGGACCCTCGGTGGCGTCCGCCACCGTGATCTCGTCCGTGTCGAGGACCTGCACGCCGTCCGGCCCCGGCTTCAGGATGTAGACGCGGCCGTTGAGCTCGGTGACATAGATCTTGCCGTCGGCCCAGACCGGCGATCCCTTGCCCACCGTCCCCAGCTTGTGCTTCCAGAGATGGCGGCCGGTCTTCGCGTCGAGGGCGAAGAGGTTGGCCGAGTTGTCGATGATGTAGACCGTGCCGTCGTGGACGAGGGGCGACGAGAACCCCGCTCCCAGCTCATCCGCCCGCCACCGCTCGTGCGTCTTCGTCACGTCGCCTGTGCCGGTCGCGTCGATCGCCACCAGCCGCCCCATGATCCCCGGCGTGTCGACGTTCTCCTCGCTGTGGGAGGCATAGACCGTGTCGCCGGCCACGGCGACCGTGATGTTGATGCCGGCCTTGGTGAGCTGGAAGCTCCAGACCTTCTCCCCGGTCCGCGCCTTGATAGCATGGACCCAGCCGTCGGCGTTGCCCTCGATGAGCAGCCGCTGAGGTCCATTGGAAGTAGGGATGACCGCCGCGACGGGCGTCGTCGAGGTGTTCAAGTCGTACGGGTTGCCGCTGCCCGGGGTCGAGGTCCACAGCAGGTCGCCCGTCCGCTTGTCGAAAGCGAACGTGCGGTGGCGCGGCGGGCCCTGCTCGCCCCAGCCGGTGTTGACGAAGGAGAGGATGAGCCGGTCCTCGTCGATCATCGGCGAGTGCGTCCGGCCGCCGAAGCCGGAGTAGAGGCCGAATTCCTCCGTGAGCTCGCGCGACCAGACGACCTTGCCGGCGCGGTCGAATGCTACGAGCAGGCCGCCCACGCCGTGCGCGTAGAGGTTGCCCGTCTCGGGATCGCCGACCACGTTGGCCCAGCCTACCCGGTTGAACGGGACCATGGTGAGATAGACGTCGAGCCGGTGCTCCCAGAGCTTCTTGCCGCTGCCCGCATCCCAGCAGGCCACGATCTCCTGTTTATGGAGCCCCTGCCCGACCCGGCCGTTGGCGCAGACCCGGCCGTCGAAAACCACCGGGGTCGAACGGCCGACGAGGTCCGCCCGCCAGACCACGTTCTCGCCCGCAGGAGACCAGCGCGAGATCAGCCCGGTCTCGGGGGAAACCCCGTCCTGCCCCGGCCCGCGCCACGCCGGCCATTCACCGGCCGCGAGCGGGCTTCCGGCGAGAGCGGAGAGGAGAAAAACGCCGAAGAAAAAAACTTTCCATCGCATTCTGAGGCTCTCCTGGGCCAACGCCCGGAAGTATAACGGACCGATCCGAGAGACCGGTGTAAAAACTTGTAATAAGAGGCTGCGCCGGGCCTCACCGCCGCTTGCGAGCTTCGAGCTCTTCGAGAGTCCGCGGCCAGTCGTCCTTGAGCAGGCGCGAGAGGGCGCGGTCCGCCAGCAGGCGACCTTCGGTCTGACAGCCCGGGCAGTAGTTGGCCTCGGAGTCGGCGTACACAAGCCGCTGCACCGGCGTGCCGCAGACCGGGCAGGGTTTGCCGAAGCGACCATGGACGGCCATGCTGTCATGAAGCGCGGTGACCTTCTCGGGGAAGCGGTCCCCGGTTTCGGCCTGAAGACGTTCGATCCACTCCGTCAGCACTGTACGGCAGGCCTCGAACAAGGTTGCGCTCTCCTCGGGCGTAAGGCTCCGGGTCAGCCGGAACGGCGAAAGCTTCGCCCGGTGCAGGATCTCGTCGGAATAGGCATTCCCGATACCGCTGAACAGGTGCGGATCGGTCAGCGCCCGTTTCAAGGTATGGCTCTCCGCCACGAGAGCCACCCGGAAAGCCTCCAGATCCGCCGTGAGCACCTCCAGCCCCCCCGGATCGAGCTCCGCCAGCGCCGCCGCGCCGGCCATGAGATGAAGCGAAGCCCGCTTCTTCGAGCCCGCTTCGGTCAGCAGCAGCGTACCGGTGGGGAAGTCGAACGCGGCGAGGCTGCTCTTGCCCGGGTTCTTGCCTGGAACCTTGGCCCCGCGAGGCTTCCAGTGCAGCCGGCCCCCGATCATCAGGTGCAGCACGAGGAAGAGGTCGCCCTCGAAGCCAAACACAATCCGCTTGCCGAGGCGCCGCAAGCCCTCGACCCGCCGCCCTTCGAGGCTGGCGAGCGGCGGCTCGACCGTGCGCAACAGAAACGGGCTGGCCAGCCGGACCGCCTCCAGAGGCTGCCCGAGCACCCGCGGCGCGAGCGCCGCCAGATAGACCTCGACGTCTGGAAGCTCGGGCATGGGAGGGAGTACACCACCGGGGCGTGGGGAGGTCAATGTAGGGCCACAGCGCGGCAGCCGCGCCGCGGCAGCGGCAGCAGCAGCCAGCCAGCAGCCAGGGGTTTGAAACCCCTGGCTAGGATCGAGCCAACGACCGCCCTCTTCGAGGGCGAGCCGGACAATCGGTGGACGTGATGGGCGGCTGGGGGTGTCGGTCCCCTTGGGGAACGATCGTTGTTTCGGATAGCCAGGGGGTTCCACCCCCTGGCGGGGGGGCGATTCTCTGCCCTCCCGTGTAATCAACCCCTCGCCGCCGTCCTGACGGTGTTTCGAAGCGATATCCTCGCCCCGCCATGGATCTACGGGAGCAACTGGGCAACATCGACATCTATCTCGTCGACCAGCTCCTGAAGGGGCGGCTGGTCCCAGGCATGAGCCTGCTGGACGCGGGCTGTGGGGGAGGCCGGAACCTGGTCTGGTTCCTGCGCCGCGGGTACGAGGTTTTCGGTGCGGACGAGAGCCCGGAAGCGGTGGAGCAGGTCCGCCGTCTGGCCGCCGTGCTGGCGCCGCACCTGCCGCCGGAGAGCTTCCAGGTCGCGGATCTGGCGGACCTCCCCTTTCCGGACGCGCGCTTCGACGCGGTGCTCTGCAGCGCCGTGCTCCATTTCGCGCGGGATGAGGCGCACTTCGACCGGATGCTGGACGAGCTGTGGCGCGTCCTCCGCCCCGGAGGTCTCTTCTTCGCGAGACTGGCCTCGACGATCGGGATGGAGGGACGCGTCCAGCCGCTCGGAAGCCATTGGTACCAGGTGCCGGACGGGTCCCGGCGTTTCCTCGCCGACGAGGCGATGCTGCGGACAACGACCCACCGCCTCGGCGGCACCTGGCTCGATCCGCTGAAGACGACGCTGGTGGAAGACCTACGGGCGATGACGACGTGGGTGCTGCGGAAGCCGCGGTAGCCGGCGACTTCGAGGAGGCTTCGGCGGGAGGTGGAGATCGTACCCTTGCCGTATGGCCGCTGCGCTGCGTCGGTCCCACTAGGCCCCGCACGCCCCGCGGGTCCGCGCCGGATTCTTCCTTTCTCACCTTTTGAGTCTTTTCGGTGTCTCAATGGGAAGGGAAGGTGCGGCCATTCTGCGGTTCCGGTAGAATGACTCTCATCCAGTGACCGAAGTCAGGTAAAGAGGAGAAATATTGACCTTTCTCTCTGCTGCGATCGATCTGATCCGGAAGCGTGCCCAGGCTGCCGAGAGCTGGGATGATCTGGAGTACATCGATCTTGCGGCCCACCTCTTTGCGGTCGGTTCACAGCTTCTCCTCAATGAAGGGAGCGCTCGGTTGATGGCTCGCCTCAAGGAGGCGGATCTTCGGCCTCTCGAGTCTCTGCCGGAGTTCCGGCAACAGCTCCTGGCCTTGTCGGACGAGATCAGCGCTCGCGAACTGTACGGGATGATCATCGTGGGCCTTGTTACGATCGAGACGATCCTGGCAGATACACCCACCTATGCCACTGCCCTGCGACCCTGGACGGACCTGGAACCCTTGATCGATGATCAGTTCCGCGGAGTCGGCGGACGGGTGTATCACTGGTTCCGGCCGCCTTCCGCTCTGGCCAAGATCCGCAGCCTGCGTTTCGAGCATGTACGCTCGCGCCCGCCGGAACCCTCTCCACATCCGGGAATCTATCTCGACCGCCTCGCCCTGTACTGGGACTCGGACCCCCAGCTTCCCAGGATGAGCCTCGTCCCTTCAGCGCTTCCCGCGGCATCACGGATTGGCCGTTTCGTCCGCACGAGCGGCGAGGATGCGTCCCTGCGGCGATGCTTCCGGATTGCACTTTGTCCTCTCGAGGGGCCGTTTCATCCTCGCTTCTGCATCGAACCCGAAGGCAGGTTCTTTCAGGCGCTTCGTGAGAATGCGATCCAGGGGGCCGACGAGTTGGACCGGCATCTGGGAGCCGTCCTCGAGGCGGCCGGCGTCGAGGGAGCGCGGCTCGTGATATTCCCCGAGCTGACTGTCGACGCGCGGGCGCGCGAGCACCTCCGGCAGAAACTTGATCGAAGCTCCGAACGTGCCGGCGATCTCTTCGGTGTCGTCGCCGGGAGCTTCCACTTCTGGCACGGTGCATCGCAGGATTCCGAGAAGGACGACCCTCCCGTGAATGAGTCCGTCCTGCTGGACCGTACCGGCGCCCCGGTGATGGTCCACCGCAAGAAGGGGCGCTTCCGGGTACCGGGCTCCCACGTGAACGGCCGGTTCTTCCCGAAGAGGCCCGAAAAGATCAGCCGGGAGGTCTACGAAGACATCCGCTACGGATCCGAGCTCCAGATTTTCGAGACCTCCCTTGGCCGGCTGGCCCTCCTGATCTGTGCCGATGCCATTGCGGCCGATGACCGTGGATATCTCCCCCTCATCCGGCGCCTCCGCCCGGATCTCCTCCTGGTGGTCTCCATGACTCCGGAGACCCAGCCCTTCGACGCCTTTGCGGAAGAAATGAGCCGCCACTGGATCGGGACGATCTTCGTCAACGCGCATTGCATCTGCCGCCGAGACGGAACTCGCACGGGGTTCCTCGCGCGGTGGTGGAGCCGTTGGACCAAGCTGCTGGGGCCGAAAGATCCCCGGGACGTCAACCTGGTCGCCTGGGATCTTGCCCTCTTCGAAACCGACTGCTCGGCACCTACCCGAGCCCGCTGGCGGATCGGCTCTCCCGAGCCCGAGTGCTTCTACTTCAAGCCCAAGAGTGGTCCCAAGGGCTGGCGTCCCCTCTCCAAAGCTCCGGGACAGACGGGAATTTCGATGCTCTGCCAGGACAGCCAGACCTTGGGGCTCCTCCTCGATCTGGGCGTCCACTGGGAGGCAGGTCGAAGTGGCGGAGCAGAAAGCGAAGAGAAAATTTCCTCTTGACTTCCTGTTCCGAAAGGCGTAGAAAACAGGAAGTCGCGGGCGCGGGCCTGCCAGGGGATTGTTTTACCGCACCTGGAATCGCACCGACCCTGCAGGAACAAGGAGGATCTCCTGATGAGCGAGCCGCTGTCGCGTCGCACTCCCTCTGACACTCTGAGCGAGCTCCAAGGCCAGCTCTCGCGGGAGCTTTCCCGTCTCGACGAACGCCGTCCCGAGGAGCCCTGGCTCTTCCGGGCCTACGTCCAGCATGCCCAAGTCCTTGCCTGGAGGGGAGTGGCCGAAGGCCGTATGACGGCTCCCCGCGAAGCCATGGATTGCCTCGACACGGTCCATTCCTTCGTCGACCGGCACTTGCCGGACCTTTCCGAGCCAGCGACCGCCGCGGCGGTCGAGATCTATTTTGTCACCCAGGGTCTCCAGTTGGCCACGCAAGCCTTGGAGGCCCGCCGGGTGGAAGACCGCATCTCGGACAAGCGGTCCGAGACCGAGCGGGCCATCCTGCAGGTGCTGGCCGAGAACCGGGGCCGGTACATGCGGCGCGGCGAGATCCACGAGGCGCTGAAGCTTCCCGAGCCCGTGACCCCGGCACGAGTCGGCCAAATCCTCGTGGAGCTCCATGCCGAGAACGTCGTGGTGCGCATTCACGGACGCGCTCAGGGGAACCCGAACGCGGCGTTTTATGCGCTGTCTCCGCGGGGGGTGGAGCTGTGCATGAGCCTGGGGTTAGTTGGAGACGAGCTTGGCGAGGAACAGTTGGAAGGTGTCGCCGCCGGGGTGCTGCCAGAACCGGGGGAAGCCGCTGGACTGGCCCAAAGGAAGCGGGTGCTTCAGGAGGCTGCACAGGTGGCTCTCGATCCTGCCCGCAATCAGGCCGAGCGCCTTATCGCACGTGGCCTGCTGGCGAGCAGCTGTGTTGGCCCCTTGAAAAGCTTTGTCCTCGGGACGTTGACGGTCGTGGCAGGCGAGAGGGAAGAGAACAAGGCGGCGCAAGAGCTTGCGAACGAGACGTTCAAAGAGGTGCTCGATGCCCGGTCTGTCGATCCAGTTGAGCCAAGACGGCCTGGCATGTTTGTCTTGCGGCGAGAGTCTCGTCAACCTCCTTTAAGCCCAGTGCACGTGTAGGGGCTCGTCTCCAATTCCAGATGGGGGCTGACTCTCGATGACTACAATCGCATCAGACGCCTTTTCCGATGGTACCAATCGTCAGCAGGTTTTAGAGATTTCCCGTGCGATTGTGGAGACCATCACCTCCTCGAGATCGCCGGATCTTCGCGAGCGGCTTCAGGCCCTCGCCGAAATTCTGACACAGCTTCCTGGTGTTTGCGGGGCAGCCTTGGTCGCCTTCGACGAAGAGGAGGCTCCCTTGACCTCAGGAGCCTGCCGCCTCCTCCTGCACGAGGAGCTTCCCGAGCTCGAGACTCTCTTGAGAGTCCGGCAACTCATGGCTGAAAGGCTGCATGGGAAGGATTGGTTTTCTATTGGGTCATCGTTCATCTCAAGCAAGGAAGGGACCATTTGGTGCCGGCCCTTGCAGAACGCGGAGCGGTCCGTTGGCCTGATCCTTGCGACCGTCGACTCTGCCGAACCAACCTGCCGCCCTCTTGCTCTCCTCGGCGAGACGGCCCCCTTTTTGGCCGCGGCAATCTTTTCTTCTATTCATCAGCAGGCCTGGAGTCGCATCGAAAAACTGCAGGAGCTTGCCCGTAGGACTCTCAGTCAGAAGCCCTGGGATTTCCATGCCATGGTCAGTTTGCTCTGCGACTACTTTGACGCAGGCTCGGTGACGTTGTTTCTCCGCGAACGGGAGGAGCTCCACCTGTCGGCTGCGACCGATCCTTACCTTAGCTCGGAGCCTCTGGTGTCGTACAAACCTGGAGAAGGATTGACGGGCTATGTTTTCGAGACAGGTCATTCCCTGAGGCTGAGCAACAGCGAGGACCCTCGCGAGGTCTTCCGTGCCACCGGCCTGAATCGCAAGGGCCCTCGCCATGCGGAAAGGGATTCAAGGGGCGCTCCAACCGTCCAATTTCTTGGAGTCCCTTTGCGCTTTGGAGCCAACGCGGTGGGAGTGCTGCGCATGGCCCGGAAGGAAGGGGTTGCCCGGTTTACCCAGGAGGATGAGAAGGCGCTCCAGTTCTTTGCCGATCTCCTGGGGGCTGCCGTGGGCCCGACCTGGGATCTCCTGCTTAATCGCAGCATCCTGGAATCGATCACGGAAGCCATCGCGATTTCGGGCTGGGAAAGAGACGCTCAAGGACATGGGTTCTCGCGCATCGTCAAGGCGAATCCGGGCGCCGAGACTCTCCTTGGCTGGAACGAGAAGGAGCTTGTCAACCGGGATGCTCGCGAGATTTATGCTCCCGGAGAGTACGAGCGTATCCGCCTAGAGCTCGATTCGGCCAGAGAAGCCGCTCGCCGCGACGGGCGTGCCGAGCACGGGCCGATTCTCTCGAAGATGCAGAGGGCGGATGGCACGATCGTTCCGGTGAGCATCTCCTATCGCCTCCTATCCAATCAACTACTTCACCGGCCGACCCTCTACACGATCGGCCTGGCCCGCGAGACCTCCAAGATCGAGTTGCAGGCCGAGCAGCATCAACGCCTCTTGGAGTTGCTGGGCGCTATGAAGGTAGCCTACTTCCGGGCTAGCCCGGAGGGCATCACTCAGGAGTCCACTCCCACCGACTCGGAAATCACCGGCTATTCCCCCGAGGAGCTCAAGACCTTGCTGCGCGAGGAGCTTTACCCCGACCCTGGAATCCGGGAACGTCTGCTCAACCGGGCGCGCGATCAGAAGGGGCATCTGTTACGCGAGCTCGTCCAGATGAGGCGGAAGAACGGTGAGCTGTTCTGGGCGGAGGGTGACCTGCGTATCCTCAAGGATCAGGAGGAGGGAGAGATCGGTTACGAGGGGCTCTACCGGGATGTGACGGATCGTATTCGTCTCCAGGGTTTCCTGAATGAGGATACCGGACGCGTTCTGACCGACCAGGAACTTTTCGCCAGGCTTAAAAGAGATGCCGAGTTCCATTTGGATTATATCAGCAGTCTGAGCCATCAGCTTCTGACTCCCCTGGGGTCTCTGATCGAGACGCTACGCAATTTCGAGAGGGGAGAGTTGAATCAGAAGACGCTTCAACAGCGCCTTCCCTACATCATCGGCCAGTCGTTGGCCTGTACTCGAATGGTCCGGAATCTTTCCTATATGGACAAGATCCTGCGGAGCGAGCCGTTCGCCCCGGAAAACGTACCTCTCGCCAAGCTCGTGATCGAGACCAAGCTCGACCTCCTCCACCTCCTGGAGGAAAAGCGGCTCGACCTACTGATCGATGATGCGAGCCTCGAGCGTCACGTCCCCATTCGGGGGCATGTCGAAATGCTCCGTCAGGTTATCGTAAATTTGATGGACAATGCCATCAAGTACTCTCTCCCGGAGACCACAATCCGTATCCGCGGTCGGCGGCGTTCGGGGCTGGGTGCTCTGGAGATCAGCAGCCATGGACTCCGCATCTCGGCCGAGGAGCGGGAAAGAGTATTCGAGAGAGGATTCCGCACACGGGAAGCCGAGGCCTGGGTTCCACATGGGACGGGTCTGGGGCTCTGGTTGGTCCGCAAGATCGTCGAAGCACATGGCGCCACCATCCGTTGCCTCGAAGTCTTGGAGAACGGCAGGGCGCGGATTCTTTTTAGGATTCTTTTTCCAGGCTTGGACTCGAACCATATAGGAGGATCTCATGACCGAACGGCCTTCCGTGCTCATCGTAGACGATCAGGTAGGCGATCTGGTCTGGCTCATCGATCTGGTCCAGAACCGGGGTTACGAGATCGTGTTCGCGACGAATGAGGAGGTCGCGAGTGAACGTCTCCACGCGGTCAAGGGCCGGGCCGAATCCTACGTGCTGGCGATCGTCGACGTCATGATTGCAATCAAGGACCTGAGCAAGCTGACCTCTCTTAACAACGAGTTTTTCGAGAACTCGCGCGAGACAGGCATCCGGCTCTGCCGGTTGGCCCGCCGTGAGCTTGGCATCAGCCGCGGTCAACTGCCAATCGTCTGTTTGACGGTGCGTGACGATGAGGACGTCCGCAACGCTATGAAAGAACTGGAAATTCCTCTGTTCAACCGCGCTCCAGGGAGCGCCGACTCGATCCGGGGATACGTTGAAAGACATCTGCCGGCTCAGTCGTAGCCTGCTGAAGTTGAGGCAGGAGAACGTCCTACCGCCCTGGCCACTCGTTAGGGCTCAAGAACCCGTCCCGGTTCCTGTCCAGCCGCTCGAAGAGCGCCCTCACTCCCGGCCATTCGAGGCGGTTGATGCGGTTGTCGCGGTTGCGGTCGTAGAAGAGGAACTGGCTCTGGGCCCGCGGGGTGGTGTTGGGTCTCCAGGTGTTCTCGATAATCTGGACCTGGCTCTGGAATTCAACGCGGGTCACTGCGCCGTCTTTGTTGCGGTCCAGGGCCCGGAGGTCGGTGCCTCCTCGCTGCATCTCGGTCTGGCTCAGGCGGCCGTCGCGGTTCGTGTCCAGCCAGTTGAACTGCCTCTGGAGACGGTCTTCGTTCTGGCGGTTCGGGGTCATGAGCTCGGCCCGGCTTAGACGGCCGTCCTGGTCCCGGTCGACGACGTCGAAGCTCTTCGGGTCCAGCGGCCATTCGTCTCGTTCCACGAAGCCGCTCTTGTTGCGGTCGAGCTCCCTGAAGCGCTCGAGGTAGGGGTTTTTGTCCTCCTGAGCGGACGCTTTGTCCTCTGGCTTCGGTGCTTTCGGGGCTGCAGTCTGCGGGCTCGCGCCGGCTGGCACGGCGAGAGCGAGCAGGAGAATAAGCGATAGGGATCGTTCCGAGATACGCATCGGAGCCTCCTCTGGTCTCCAAAGCCCCTTGGATTGCAAGGGAGGTACCAGAGACTCGAAGAACCTTCACCGCTTGCCGAGCAGGTGGTGCACGATCTCCTTGTTGCCTCCGGTGATCAGGCCGACGACGTAGTCTCCGATCTCTTCAGAGGTGTACCAGTCCGGCCGGGCATTGCCGGTCCGGGCGCGCTGGCGCGTCTTGACCGGTCCGAGGATGAGCTCGTAGACGCGGATCGCCGTGGGTTTCAGCTCTTCGGCCAGGGTCAGCACCATGGACTTCTGCGCCGCCGAGGCCATGGCCACCGGGCCCGCTTGCGGGTAGGGCTGCTCCGCGCTGAAGCCGTTGATGTGGACGTAGCTGCCGGTCTTGGGATGGAGGAGGGGGACCAGGATCTTCAGGGCCAGGAAGTGGCTCGTCAGGTTGTCCTGCAGGACGCGGTTCCAGGTGAGCATGTCCACGCTGGTCAGCGGGTTTCCCTGGGACCAGCCGCCCAGCGAGGCCACCGCGATGTCGAGGTCCCGGAAGACCCCGTAGAGCCGATTTTGCAGGTCTCGCGCCGACGCCTCGTCGCTCAGGTCCCCGACGAGCGGGATGAGCTCGCCGGTGCCGATGTCCGCGCAGTACGTCTGCAGGTCGCGCAGCTTGGTTTCGCTGCGCGACGTCACGACCACGCGCGCTCGCTTCTTCAACAGTGCCCGGACAATCCCCTCGCCCACACCTCCGGCTCCCCCTGCCACCACCACCTTCGCGTCTTCCAGGTTGCTGCTCATGTCAACACGCTCACCTCCTGGAGCCGCGTTGTTGGATGCCTAGTTCCGGGAGAGTAGCACAACGGGGATGTGCCCCCCGGAGCCCTTTGCGCCAGTCATTCTCAGGGATCTCTGCGACGCAGCGGGCACCTCGGAAGGAGACGCCCCACGGGGCGTCTCTACAGTGGGGAGGATCTCTGTCGGGTAAAAGGGCGTTTTGGGGGCAAGGTCAGCGCCTATGCCCCCGGGGGTGAGGGTCCCTACCGGCCCATCCATTCCGTGATGCTGAGGTACCCGTTGTTGTCGCGGTCGAGCCGGTCGAAGAGCTCGCGCGAGCCGGTCCACTCGCTGAGGCTCAGGAGCCGGTCGCGGTTGCGGTCGAAATGCTGAAAGCGCTCTTCGTTCCGGGGGTAGGGCTCGGTCCGGTTGTCGTTCCTATCGTAGTCCCGGTCGTCGTTCCGGTCGTTATCCCGGTCGAAGTCCCGGTTCACGAGCTCGGTGCGGGTCACGTAGCCGTCGTTGTTCCGGTCCAGCCGCTCGAAGGCGTCTCTGTCACTCTGCCACTCCCGCTGGCTCAGCCGGCCGTCCCGGTTGACGTCCATCTGCGTGAACCGCTGGTCCCAGGAGGTGTTCCTGTCGTCATCCCGGTCAAAGTCCCGGCTCACCAGCTCGGTGCGGACAATGTAGCCGTCGTTGTTCCGGTCCAGCCGCTCGAAGAGGTCGTCGTCCCTCTGCCACTCCCGCCGGCTCAGCCGTCCGTCCCGGTTGACGTCCATCTCCGTGAACTGCTGGTCCCAGGAGGCCTGGCGCTGGCGGGCGAGGCTCATGAGCTCGCTCCGGCTCAGCCGGTTGTCGTTGTTCACGTCGAGGCGGTCGAACAGGCGCTGGTCCCGGGTCCATTCGGAGGTCGAGATGTAGCCGTTGTTATTGCGGTCCAGACGTTCGAAGCGCTCGTTCCAGGTGTCGTTCCAGGTGCGGTTCTCTCTGTTCTGTCCTCTGTTCTGTCCCGGACGCAGCTCGTTGCCGGACAGCACGCCATCGCGGTTCCAGTCGTGGTTGTCGAACGAACGGTCGTTGCCGCGCCATTCGCTCCGGGTGACCCGGCCGTCCCTATTTGTGTCCATCCCCTCGAAGCGCAGGTTGGCGTCGTCATCATCCCAGTCGTCGTTCCAATCATCCCAGTCGTCCTGATCGTCCCAACGGTCGTTCTGGCGGACGTACTGCGGGCTGGGCTTGTCCTTCTTGGCGCTCTTGTCTTTCACGCTCGCTTCGGCCGTGGCCGCTCCGAGGACGGTAGGAGCGCTCAGGGTGAGGGAGAGTAGGAAAATCGGCAGAAATCGGTCTCGGTTCTTCACGGGGAGCCTCCTTTGCTGTGCCCGCAGGAATTGCGGGTTCAACGGCCGGCTCTCTCCAGACCGGCCGGGGCCCGCGTGCTCGGCCCGAAAGAGGCCGGCGGGCCCGGTCAGGAGTCAGGGGATGCAAAGGAGGTACCAAGGGCCCGGCGCGAAGCTCCGGAGAGCCGGCTTCGCCGGGACCCTCACCCCCTGGCCCCCTCTCCCACACGCACTCACGCCCTCCCGGGAGAGGGGGAACCCCCCAAGACCGGCTCCTGCCCCTTTGTAGGGAAATCTTGGCTTGTTGCTTCGGCGGCGGATCAGGTGCCTCATCAACCGATGAGACACCTTGGTGCTGCCGAGTGTTCAGCGATAGAGGACGCAATCTACTCGCTGCGCAGCACGCTCGCCGGATCGAGATGGGCGGCGCGGAGAGCGGGGATCATGCTCGCCAGGATGGCTGTCGCCGCGAGCAGGAGCGCGACGCCGCCGAAGGTGATGGGATCGGTGGTGCCGATGCCGAAGACGAGCCCCGCGAGAAACTTCCCGAGCCACAAGGCGGCGAGGGCTCCGCAGACGATGCCGAAGGCAATCAGCAGCAATCCCTGGCTCAGCACGGACCGGACGACCTGCTCGGTGCGCGCGCCGAGCGCCATCCGGATGCCGATCTCCTGCCGCCGCTGCACCACCATGTAGCTGATCACGGCATAGAGGCCCAGGGCTGCGAGCACCAGGGACAGCACGGAAAAGACGCCGAAGAGCGACATGGCGAGCCGGCGGTCCGCGAGCCTCGCGGCCACCACCTCCTCCAAGGTCCGCACCTCGGCCACCGGCAGGTTGCGGTCCAACGCGGCCACCACCCGGCGCAGCGAAGGCAGGATGTCGTGCGGATCGCCGGTCGTCCGCACGAGGAGATAGGCCCATTCCGCCGGACGCTGCGCGAGCGGAATGTAGACCGCCGGCCTCGCCGGTTGATGGAGCGCCTGCTCCCGGACGTCTCCGACTACGCCGACGATCTCCTGCATCCCGCTGGTACCCCACCTGAAGTCGACGCGCTTGCCGAGCGGGCTCTCGCCGGGGAAATAGCTCTTCGCGAAAGCCTGGTTGACGACGACCACCGCCGGCGCGCCGGCGACGTCGCGCTCGTCGAAGACGCGCCCGGCGAGGAGCGGGATGCGCAGCACCTCGAAATAGCCTGGCGAGGCGATCCGCTTCTCGGCGAAGGGCTCTTTGCCGGGCGGATACTCGCGCCCCTCGATGCCGGTCCCCCCGTTGGCCCCTCCGGTGAGAGGTATGTCGCTGACCAGGCCCACGGTCTGGACGCCCGGGAGCGCCTGTGCGCGCTCGCGCATCTCGCGGAAGAAGGCGACCTGCTGGTGCCCTTGCGGGTAGCGGGTGTACGGCAGGAGGAGATAGCTGCTGAGCACGCGCTCGGCGTCGAAGCCCTTGTCGACGGCGAGCAGCCGCTCGAGGCTGCGCAGGAGCAGGCCGGCGCCGATGAGGAGGGCGAACGAGAGCGCCACCTCGGCCACGATGAGCGTGCCGCGCAGACGCTCGCGGGCCGGCCCGCCGGCGGTCCCGCGCGCGCCTTCTTTCATCACCTCGCTCAAGTCGGCCCGCGAGGCGCGCAGCGCCGGGAGGAGGCCGAAGAGCAGCCCTGTGCAGAGGGACAGGACCAGCGCGAAACCCAGGATCCGCGCATCGACCGTGGTCTCGGCGAGCCGCGGCACGCTGCCCGGGCCGACCGCGCGGAGACTGACTACGCCGGCCCAGGCCACGAGCACACCGGCGGCGCCGCCCAGGAGCGAAAGCAGCAGGCTATCGGCCAGCAGCTGCCGCACGAGGCGCCCGCGCGCCGCGCCGAGCGCCGCCCGGATGGCGATCTCGCGACGCCGCACCGCCGCGCGCGCGAGCAGCAGGTTCGCCACGTTGGTGCACGCGATGAGGAGCACCATGGCCACTGCGCCGGCGAGGGCGATGAGGAGAGGCCGCGCATTGCCGATCACGAAGCGCTCCAGGGGGATGAGCTCGACGTCCTGGTCCGTCCCCACGGCCTCCTTCAGCCCGCGAGCAAAGGACGCGGTCTGCTCCTGGGCCTGCGCGGAGGCGAGCCCGGGGCGCAAGCGCCCGAGCATGTCCAGGAACTGCATGTCGCGTGGCGCGTTGTTCGTGCTGAGCCGCAGGGAAATCCACGCGTCGAGCTCCTGCGCGGCGGCCAGGGCGGTCGGCACGATCGAGCGCCGGCCCGGGGGGATGATCCCGATGACGGTGTACGGCTCCTCCCCCAGCGTGACCGTCCGGCCGAGGATGTGCGGATCGCTGCCGAAGCGGCGCCGCCACAGCGCTTCGCTCAGCATGATCACGCGATCGGTGCCGGGCAGATCCTCGGCCGGCGTGAACAGGCGCCCGACGCGCGGCACGACGCCCATCATCCGCGGCACGTTCGCCGACATCCGGCCGACCTGGAGGAGCTCCGGCTCGCCATCGCCGGTCAGCGCGTAGGTCGTCCTCCAGTACGTGCCGAGGTCGGCGAAGACCTTCGTGTCCCGTTTCCAGTCGAGATACTGAGGAAACGAGGACGGTATCTGGCCGAGATTGTAGACCGCGACCAGGCGCTCGGGCTCAGGATAGGGCAGCGGCCGGAGCAGAGCGGCGTCGATCACGCTGAAGATCGCCGTCGTGGCGCCGATGCCGAGCGCCAGCACCGAGACCACAGCCAGGGTGAAGCCCGGCGCCTTCCACAGTCTGCGCAATCCGTAGCGGATGTCCTGGAGCAGATCGCTCATGGCCTGGGTCCTCCTGAAGCGGCGGAGCTCTCGTGTATCGTGGTCGCGCAGCCAGCGCGCGACCTCGTCAGGATCGCCGAACCGGGCGAGGGCCTCCTCGCGGGCGGCGGCGGGGGAAAGGCCTTCGGCGAGAAAGTCGCGCTCGCGCATCTCGAGATGGAAGCGCAGCTCGTCGTCGACGTCCGCGGCGACGTCCGGTCCCCAGAACCGCAGATAGCGGCGCCAGCGGGGCTGCTCGCGCACGGGCGGAACCATTTCTACTCGCTCCGCAGCACGCTCGCCGGGTCGACATGGGTGGCGCGGAGGGCGGGGATCATGCTGGCGAAGAGCGCTGTCGTCGCGAGGAGGAGCGCCACGCCGAGGAAGGTGGCGGGATCGGTGGTGCCGACGCCGAACACGAGCCCGGCGAGGAACCGCCCGAGCCAGAGAGCTGCGACCGCGCCGACGATCACGCCGGCCGTGATCAGCGCCAGCCCCTGCCCCAGAACCAGGCGCATGACCTGCTCGGCCCGCGCGCCGAGCGCCATCCGGATGCCGATCTCCTGCCGCCGCTGCACCACCATGTAGCTGATGACGGCGTAGAGGCCGAGAGCCGCGAGCGCCAGCGACAGCACGGAAAAGACGCCGAAGAGCGCCATGGCGAGCCGGCGTTCCGCGAGCGCCTGAGCGACGACCTCCTCCAGAGTACGCACCTCGCCGATCGGCAGGTTGCGGTCGAGCGAGGTCACGGCCCGCCGCAGCGCGGGCACGAGGCTGGTCGGATCTCCGGTCGTGCGCACGATGAGATAGCCGTAGTCCGTCGGGCGCTGCGCGAGGGGGATGTAGATCGCCGGCGCGGCCGGTTGGTGGAGCGCCTGCTCCCGGACGTCGGCGACGACGCCGACGATCTCCTGCATCCCGGTGATGTCCCAAAGGAAAGCGACGCGTTTGCCGAGCGGGCTCTCGCCGGGGAAGTAGCGGTCTGCAAAGGTTTTGTTGACCACGACCACGACCGGCGCGCCGGCCACGTCCCGCTCGGTGAAGGCGCGCCCGGCGAGGACCGGGGTGCGCAGCACGTCGAAGTAGCCGGGCGTGGCGATCCGCTTCTCGGCCATGGGTTGCGCATCCTTCGGGAGCTCCTTGCCCTCGATGCCGATCTCTCCGTTGGTTCCGCCGGCGAGCGGGAGATTGTTGACGAAGGCCACGGCCTGGACCCCCGGGAGGTTCTTCACGCGCTCGCGCAGGTCGCGGAAGAACGCCACCTGTTGCGGCGCTTCCGGATAGCGGGTGGGCGACAGGTCGAGGGTCCCGGTGATCACGTGCCCGGCGTCGAAGCCCTTGTCGACGGCGAGCAGCCGTTCGAGGCTGCGCAGGAGGAGGCCGGCGCCGAGGAGCAGCGCGAACGAGAGCGCCACCTCGGCCACGATGAGCGAGCCGCGCAGCCGGTCGCGGGCCGGACCGCCGATGGAGCCTCGCGCGCCCTCCTTCAGGACCTCGCCGAGATCGGCGTGCGAGGCGCGCAGCGCCGGCAGGAGGCCGAAGAGGAGACCAGTGGCGAGCGACAGGACCAGCGCGAAGACCAACAGGCGCGCGTCCACCACGGCTTCGGCGAGCCGCGGCACGGAGGCCGGGCCGAGGGCGCGGAGCCCCGCTACGCCGGCCCAGGCGACGAGCACGCCGGCGGCGCCGCCGAAGAACGCCAGGAGCAGGCTTTCGATCAGCAACTGCCGCACGAGGCGGCCGCGCGATGCGCCGAGCGCCGCCCGGACCGCGATCTCGCGCCGCCGCACCGCCGAACGGGCGAGCAGGAGGTTCGCCACGTTCGTGCAGGCGATGAGGAGCACCATGCCCACGGCGCCCGCCAGAGCGATGAAAAGCGGGCGCGAGTCGCCGATCACGAGGCGCTCCAGGGAGGAGAGTTGGATCCCGTGATCGGACGCCCCGGTCTCCTGCAACCGGCGGGCGAACGAGGCGATGCGCTCGTCGGCCTGCGCGAGGTCGAGCCCGGGACGCAGCTGCCCGAGGACCTCGAGGAAGTGAAGGCCGGGCGGTGCATTCTCCAAATCGCACTGCAGGGGGACCCAGAGATCGAATTCCAGTGCCTGGGCCAGGGCGGTCGGAACGGTCGCACGCCTCCCGGGCGGGATGATCCCGATCACCGTGTACGGCTGGTCTGCCAGGGTGATGACGCGGCCGACGACGCCCGGATCGCCGCCGAAACGGCGCTTCCACAGTCTTTCGGAAATCAGGACGACGCGCTCGGAGCCCCGCACGTCGTCGCCGGGCGTGAAGGCGCGCCCGACGCGCGGCACGGCGCCCAGCATCCGCGGCACGCTGGCGGACATGCGCACGGCCTGGAGCGTCTCCGGCTCGCCCGCGCCGGTCAGCGGGTACGATATCGTCCAGTACGCGCCGAGATCGGAAAAGACCTCGGTGTTCCGCTTCCAGTTGAGATATTCGGGGTACGACGCCACCACCGCGTCCTGCCCCTGGACGTCACGGACCACGACCAGCCGTTCGGGCTCCGGATAGGGCAGCGGCCGGAGCAGGGCGGCGTCGATCACGCTGAAGATCGCCGTGGTGGCGCCGATGCCGAGCGCGAGCACCAGCACGACGGCCAGGGTGAAGCCCGGCGCTTTCCACAACCTGCGCAACCCGTAACGGACGTCCTGGAGCAAATCGCTCATGGCCTGGGTCCTCCTGGAGCGGCGGAGCTTGCGGGTGTCATGGTCGCGCAGCCAGCGCGCCACCTCGTCGGGATCGCCGAAGCGGGCGAGGGCCTCCTCGTGGGCGGCGGCGGGTGAGAGGCCGGCGGCAAGAAAGTCGCGCTCCCGCATCTCCAGATGGAAGCGGAGCTCGTCGTCGACGTCCGCCGCGATATCCGGTCCCCAGAACCGCAGATAGCGGCGCCAGCGGGGCTGCTCGCGCACCGGCCGGTCCCTCCGTCCCTCAGACCACCGACGGCTCGGCTTCGAGCACGCTCAACACGGCCCGGGCGAAGCGCGTCCAGTTGGAGGCGTCGGCATGCAGGTGCTGGCGGCCGTCGCGGGTGATCGCGTAGAAGCGGGCGCGGCGGTTGTTTTCGGACAGTCCCCACCGCGACTCGACGAAGCCCCGGTCCTCCAGGCGCCGCAGCGCCGGATAGAGCGAGCCCTCCTCGATCCGCACCACGTCGCCGGTGATGTCCTGGATCCAGCGCACGATCCCGTAGCCATGCCGTTCCTCGCCGGCGAGCGCCTTGAGGATCAGCAGCCCGAGCGTGCCCTGAAGAAGATCTCCTGAATCGCGTCCCATCGCAGGCCCTCCATCGCCTGCGGAGACAGTAGCGCACCTTCCCATAGTCTTGCAAGGGGAAGTCTCGCCCTCTCGGCCTTGCGGCGAGGTTTGTCCTGATCATCAGGACATCCTCTCTCGCTCTTCGAAACCCTATCTCCAGTCCAGAGTGCTATTTACGTCCATTCTGGCCAAAACCTTCATTTGGGGTCTTGCGCTCCTCGGGTCACTCTGCACTCAAGCCCGGCGTCATGAAGACGCCGGGTTGATCAAGGAGAAAACCACAATGGCACGCACAACCA
Source organism: Thermoanaerobaculia bacterium (assembly GCA_035264905.1). Classification (GTDB taxonomy): domain Bacteria; phylum Acidobacteriota; class Thermoanaerobaculia; order Multivoradales; family UBA5704; genus UBA5704. Next base: position 2,031 of record DATFPH010000118.1, on the reverse strand, counting down.
ATACGCAGGCCGAGACACGGGACGACTGGCGGCGGCTGATCCCGCAGCTGGTGGCCAATGCTGCGGACTTCCCGCATCTGGAGGCGCCGCGGATCCGGCTCGAGGCAGTCGACACCGAGGTGGGAGAGCTCCTCCTACAGCAGTCCGCCTTGACCGCGAGCAAGCAGGAGGTCTCCAGGCGGCTGCAGGGCCTGGTCGCCGACGGGCGGCAGCTTGCGGCCTTCCTGCGGGCCGGGGTGAAGCAGCAGTATGGGACCCGGTCGGAGAAGCTGTCCGCCTTCAACCTCCAGCCGTTCCGCGGCCGGAAGGCGGCGAACCCGGAGAAGGGGACGACGAAGAAGAAGCTCCAGGAGGCCCCCCCGATCGCCCCCGCTCCGGAGACTTCCACCGAGTAGGACGAAGAGTCCATCGCGTTATCGGATAGGGCGTGGCTTCGGCCACGCCCTGTTTTTTGTGTGCCGAAGCTCCTCCGGACCGACTTCATCCGCTCATCCTTCCCGCCGGTAGATCACGACGCCTCATTGCACCGGTACACTGCGGCTTTGCACCGGCACAACGGAGTTTTGTACCGGTACAACGGAGCTTTGTACCGATACAACAAGGCATTGCACCGGTACAACGGGGCCTTGTACTGGTGCAATGGAGCGTTGTACCGGTGCAGTGGAGCTCTGTACCGGTACAACGAGAGAATGCATTGGTGCAAAGAGGCTTTGTACCGGTGCAATGGAGCTTTGCTCCGGTACAACGGGCCGATGTACCGGTACAGCCGCGCTTTGCACCGGTACAATCAGGCTTTGTACCGGTACATCGAGTCATTGTACCGGTACATTGAGGCATTGCACTGGTACAACAGAGCTTTGTACTGGTGCAATGGAGCCTTGTACCGGTACATCGGATCGTTGCACCGGTGCAATGAGGCTTTTCCCGGGGCAAGCCGAGGAGGACGGGGAGCGCAAGCCCGATCGACCTCCTGTGAGGCTGCGATCATCGCCGACACCTGGCCGGCAGATAAGCCTCCGACACCCCCCAGGATAAGCCGCTTCGCGGACACGGAGAAGCCCCTGATCCACCGACGCGAGGGTGCATGCAGACAAAGGAGAAGCTTTCAGTCGGGAGCTCCGGCATAGCCAATGACGGATAAGACGAAATGCCAGCGAACGCCGCCCACCGTCCATATCGCCACGAGTCCGCGTGTTGACGAGCATGCGAAACTCGCCTAAGATCATGGGGCATCAATGAGATAGAGGGGCTTGCGTCGAGCTGAGGGTAGGCGCCGGTGGTAAACGGCAGGATCGGGAGAGACATCGAATCAAGGGTTGGGCGCAAGCCAGGAGATAAATCTATTGTGAATACGGTGAAAGCTCAGAGAATAATAGCCATGGCTTTAGTCGGGCTGGCTGTGCAGTGCGCGCCAGACAAGTCTGAACAGGGCGCGCTTAACCTCCCAGAGGTATGCGGAATCTTGGGGGTCTATTGTGCGGAAGATGGAGAGAGCATCAGAGGTGGAGGCGCTGTCGTAAGCACCAGCTTCTCGCGTTGCACCTCAAGACGTTACACAAGCTTAAGGAATCGAGATCTTGGTCTGAAGGAAATGGCGATAATGACCATGACCATCATGTTAACTGAAGAGGAAAGAGCGAGAGCTGGTATTGAAACGCAATATAAAATACCATCTATAAATCTCATGGTCGATGCTGGCGTGCCCGCTCACCAGGAAGAACTTACAGCGAACATCAATGGAAGGAGAATCTTTTGGAGAGTGCTTGACTACCCCTGGGAGGATTTGCAGCGTAGCGGCTATCCAGATTCATTGCAGATTGCAGTTCTTGAAAATGAAAGAGGCGAGAAAGAGATTATGGTCGTGGATGCCCTTCTTGGTGGATTCCCAACGCATGGATCGGGCATCGGCGAAGAACTGAAGGATAACTGTGGCTGGGATCAGGATCCGGAACCCCGGGGAGTAGAGCAAAGAGGCGCGGCTCGAGCGGCGTACAAGAATTTTTTGCGATTCAACGTTGACAGCCTTCATGA
>DATFPH010000117.1:0-1995 GCA_035264905.1 Thermoanaerobaculia bacterium | reverse complement strand
GGCGGTCAACAACGACGGCGCCTCCGGCAAGGCGGGCTACACCGCGCCGAGCGTCGCCGGGCAGGCGAAGGTCATCTCCGCGGCGCTCGCCGACGCCGGGGTCTCTCCGGAGAGCATCGCCTACGTCGAGGCGCACGGCACGGCCACGACCCTCGGCGATCCCATCGAGGTCGCCGCCCTCACCCAGGCCTTCCGCCGGGGGACCGGCCGTACCGGTTTCTGCTTCCTCGGCTCGGTCAAGACCAACGTCGGCCACCTGGACGCGGCCGCCGGCGTCACCGGCCTGATCAAGACGGTGCTCGCCCTGGAGCACCGTCAGATCCCGCCCAGTCTGCATTTCACGGCGCCGAACCCTGCCATCGACTTCGCCGCGAGCCCATTCCGGGTGGTCGACCGCCTGACCGACTGGACGGCGAACGGCGAGCCCCGCCGCGCCGGGGTGAGCGCGTTCGGCATCGGCGGCACCAACGTGCACGCGGTGCTCGAAGAGGCGCCGCCCGCCGCGCCGCCGGGTCCATCGCGCCTCTGGCAGGTGCTGCTGCTCGCGGCGCGGACGCCGAGCGCCCTGGAGCGGATGACGGACCGCCTGGCGGACCGCCTGGAGAGGGACCCGGGCCTCGACCTGGCGGACGCCGCCTATACCCTGCGGGTAGGCCGGCGCCCCTTCGTGTACCGCCGCGCCGTGTTGGCGGCAACGCGAGAGGAGGCCGTGGCCGCGCTACGCGAGCGCGATCCGCAACGGGTCTGGACCTCTGGCCGGGAGGCGGGCCGCCGTGGCGTGGCCTTCCTGCTGCCTGGGGTGGGCGATCAGTACCCGGGCATGGCCCGGGGGCTCTACCACGACGAGCCGGTGTTCCGGCAGGAGATCGACCGCTGCGCCGAGCTGCTCCGGCCGAACCTGGGTCTCGACCTGCGCGAGGTGCTGTTCGCGGCGGAGGAGAAGGTGGACCTGCGCGCCCTGCTGGGCCGCGGGGGAGAGCGGGAATCGGCGGCACGGGCGCTCCTGCGGGAGACTCGCATCGCGCAACCGGCGATGTTCGCCGTGGGCTACGCCCTCGCCCGGCTGTGGATGAGCTGGGGCGTGCAGCCGGCGGCCCTCCTCGGCTACAGCCTCGGGGAGTACACGGCAGCCTGTCTGGCTGGCGTGATGGAGCTCCCCGATGCCCTGGCGCTGGTGGCCCGGCGCGCCCAATTGATCGGCGAGCTCCCACCGGGAGCCCTGCTGGCCGTGCCGCTGGCGGCGGAGGAGACGCGGACGCGGATCACCCCGGAGCTCTCCCTCGCCGCGGTCAACGCCCCGGCGGTCTCGGTGGTCTCCGGCCCTCCCGAGGCGGTCGACGCGCTGGAGCGGCGGCTCGTCGAGGAAGGGTTGCCCTTCCGCCGGTTGCAGGCGAACCAGGCCTTCCACTCCTGGATGATGCAGCCGGTCGCCGACGAGCTGCGGGAGATGCTGCGCGCCATTCCGCTGGCGCCGCCGCGCATCCCGTATCTGTCGAACGTCACCGGGACCTGGATCTCCCCCGCCCAGGCCACCGACCCGGACTACTGGCTGAGCCACCTCGTCTCCACCGTCCGCTTCGCCGATGGCATCGCCGAGCTGTGGCGCGAGCCGGGGCGGGTGCTGCTGGAGATGGGCCCCGGCCAGACTCTGGGTAGCCTGGCGCTCCAGCAGATCCCGACCGAAGGGGCGGAGGACCGCGCCGTCCTCTCGTCGCTGCGCCATGAGCTCGACCGCCAGGCGGACCAGCGGTTCCTGCTGCAGACCCTGGGCCGTCTCTGGCTCTCGGGCGGGGAGATCGACTGGTCCGGGTTCCACGGCGACGAGCGTCGCCGCCGGGTGTCCCTGCCGGCGTATCCATTCGAGCGGCAGCGGTATTGGATCGAACGGAAGATCGAAACCGCCCGCGCCAGCCTACCGGCGGAAGCCCCCATGGTCCTGCTGCCGGAGGGCGCGGACCCGGCCTGGGCCGCCGCCCTGGAGGCGCGCGGCGTCCG
>DATFPH010000116.1:0-4745 GCA_035264905.1 Thermoanaerobaculia bacterium | reverse complement strand
GCGCCCCCCGGTGATCGATCATCACGCCCTTCGGCGCGCCGGTGGAGCCGGAGGTATAGATCACATAGGCGAGAGCGTCGTTGGACCGGTCCGCCACCGGGAGCGCCGCATCGAGATCGCCCGCCTCGCCACCGTCTCCGGTCCAGAGAACGGCCACCGGCGTGACGCCTTCGGGCCACTCGAGGCTCCCCTCCAGCCAGGGCTGGGTGAGAGCGATCTCAACGTCTCCCTCCCGCAGCAGATGCCCGAGACGCTTCTTCGGCAGCGCCGGATCGACCGGCAGATACGCCGCCCCCGCGCGCAGGATCGCGAGGACGGCGACCACCTGCTCCCACCCCTTCTCCGCCACGACCGCGACGAGGTGGCCGGGGCCGGCGCCGGCCTTCCGGAGGCGGAGCGCGAGGGCTGCCGTCGCGCGGTCCAGCTCCCGATAGGTCAGGGTCCTGTCCGTCGCCACCACGGCCGGCTGCCCGCCGTTGCGCCGCGCCTGCATCAGGAAGGGCTCGTGGAGCAACATCTCCGGGATCGGCCCCGCAGTCTCGTTCACCTGCGCCAGCAAGGCGGCATGGCTCCCGGGGAGCCCGCCGAGCGCCGCGGATTGCCAGGCCGCCTCGCCGGAGGCGAGCCGGTCGACGAGATCGACATAGGCGTCGAACATCTGCTCGACCAGCCCCTCGGGGAAGAGCTCGTCGACGAAGTCCCAGTTGAAGCCGACGCCGCCCTCCTGGTGGAACACCTGGTGATCGAGCCACACCTGGGGCGTCTGGGTGATCGAATAGACGACCCGTCCCTGCGGCGCCCCCTCCACGTCGTCCGCCGGGAGGAGGGCAGGCTGGGCCAGGGTGCTCGTGAGCACCACGGGCATGAGGGCGCGGAGCCGGCCGCCGCTCCTTCGCACCAGCTCGCGCAATACCCAGACACCGCTGACCGTGCGATGGTCCAGCTCTTCCCAGAGCTGCTCCTGGATCCGCCGGGCGTGCAGGGCAAAGCTGTCGCTCTCGCGGCGGTCGACCTCGATGAGGACCAGCGAGGTGAAGTCGCCGACGATGAGATCGACCTCGGGATGGAGGGGCAGCCGGTTGAACAGGGTCAGGCTGATCGTGAAACGGGGGCTCTTGCTCCAGCGGCAGAGGACCTCGGCGAAGGCGGCGAGGAAGATCCCCGAGGGCGTCAGGCCGGCGCGTGCCCCCAGGTCCCTGAGCCGATCCCATGCAGCGGCGTCGAGGCTGGACCGCCGCCGGACGAACCGCGGCCGGTCGAGAGTCGCCGGATCGCGCGCCAGAGGGAGCTCCGGCGCGGGGGGCAGCGTCTCGAGGCGGCGCGACCAGTAGTCCAGGTCCCGCCGGTGCATCTCCGTCTCGCGAACCGCGGCCTCGCCCAGGACGTAGTCGCGGAAGGTGAGCCGGCGCGGCTCCAGGTCGGCGCCGGGATCTCGATAGAGGGCGATCAGCTCCCGGGTCAGGATCTGTCCGCTCCAGGCGTCGGAGATCAGCGCATCCCGGCTGATCTGCAGCCGGACCCGCTCGCCGTCCAGGAGCGCCGCCCGGACCGCGAAGAGCGGCCAACAGTCGGCGGCCAGGACCTGGTGCGACAGCTCCTCGCGGCTTGCCAGGAGCTTCGCCTCGACGTCTCCGGGGTCCAGCCCCCGCAGGTCTCTCACCTCGACCTCGAAGGGCGGCACCTCGGGCAGGACCTGCTGCAGACCGTCCGGGCGGACCACCGCCCGCAGCATGTCGTGCCGGTCGATCAGCCGGCGCAGGGCTTCCGTGAGGCGGTCGAGATCGAGCCGCTCCACATCCAGCTCCAGGTACCCGTGGCTGCTTACGTTGCCCAACTCGATGGCTCCGGTGCGGCCGATCCAGTAGGCATACTGGACGTCGGTGAGGGGGAACGGCTCGGCACGGCCCGCCGGATCGGGCACCAGGACCGGCCATTCTCCCGGCAGGAACCTCCCGTCTCCCTGCTCCGCCTTCCGCCGGGCGATCTCCTCTGCCAGAGCTGCCACGGTCGGTGCCCGGAAGAGCGCCGGCAAGGTCAGATCCACCGCGAAGGTCTTGACCACGCGGGCGACGAGCTGCGTCGCCAGGAGCGAATGCCCTCCGATCTGGAAGAAGTCGTCGAGCACGCCCACAGTCTCGCGACCGAGCACCGAGGCCCAGATCCCGACGAGCGCCTCTTCGATGGGTGTCCGGGCCGCGACCGAGCCGCCCACCGGCTCCCCCGCCCCCGCTCCCTGCGCCGCCAGAGCGGCGCGGTCGATCTTGCCGTTGCCGGTCAGCGGCAGCCGGTCGAGCGGCACGAAGAACGCCGGGATCATGTGCTCCGGCAGGCGCTCCGCCAGGAAGGCGCGCAGCTCCTCCGCCGCGACCGGACCGCGATGGGCGACATGGAAGGCCCCCAGCGCCCGGCCGGCACCGGCTGCCGGCACCGGGACGACCGCCACCTCGCGCAATCTGGGGTGCTCGGCGAGCGCGGCCTCGATCTCTCCCGGCTCGATGCGGTAGCCGCGCACCTTCACCTGGTGATCGATCCGGCCCAGGAACTCGAGGACCCCGTCGGGCAGCCGGCGGACCAGGTCGCCGGTCCGGTACATCCTCTCGCCGCACGAGCCTCCGGCGAGCTCCGGGAGGAAGCGCTCGGCGGTGAGATCCGGGCGGCCGAGATAGCCGCGCGCCAGCCCGGCTCCCGCGACGTGGAGCTCGCCCGCGATCTCCGCAGGAACCGGGACGAGATTCCGGTCGAGCACATACAGCCGGGTGTTGGCGATGGGGCCGCCGATCGGCACCGCGCCCGACAGGTCCAGGGACGGCCGGACGCGATGCACGCAACACCCCACCACCGTCTCCGTCGGCCCGTACTCGTTGATCACCTGGAGAGCAGAGTCCGCCGGGAGCCAGGCAGAAACGGCTTCGCCGTGGAGCGCCTCGCCGCCGACGACCAAGGTGCGCAACCGGTCCGCCACGCGCGAGACCGGCAGCAGGCCCTGGAGAGCCTGGAGGTGAGCCGGCGTGAGCTTCAGGAGGCCCAGAGGCTCGTCCCCGGACAGGGCGGAGCACAGGCCCTCCAGACCCTCCCCTTCCGGCAGGAGCGACACGGTCGCGCCGCAGAGGAGCGGTGTGAAGAGGGCCGTCACGGTCAGATCGAAGCCGACGGGCGAATGGACCAGGACGGATCGGCCCGCCTCCAGGCCGTACGCGCCGACGCACCAGCCCAGGTAGTTGGCCAGGCCGCGGTGAGTGACCATCACCCCTTTCGGCTGGCCGGTCGATCCCGAGGTGTAGAGCACATACGCGAGCGTGGCGGGGGAAGCGGGATCGGGCGGGGCGGGCTTCGCGGCCTCCTCGCGGGTGGACAGCAGCGCCCACACGTCGACGACCTCGACGCCCGCGCCGAAGCTCCCGGGCTCCGGCGCCGCACCGGCCAGGACGAGGCCGGCACCTCCATTCCCGAGAACGAAGGAGCGCCGCGCCGCGGGCCAGGCCGGATCGATCGGCAGGTAGGCGCCGCCCGCCTTGAGGATGCCCAGCAGCGCCGGCAGCAGCTCGAGGCAGCGGCCCATCGCCACCCCCACGACGACCTCCGGACCGACTCCGCGCCGGGCGAGCGCCCGCGCGATCCGGCCGGCGGCCGCGTCGAGCTCTCCATAGGTGAGGCGGCGGCCTGCGCACTCGACGGCGATTTGTTCCGGCGCCGCGGCGGCCTTGCGCGCCACCGACCGGTGCACACACTCCTCTCCCCGGATCACCTCCCGCGCGGTGTCGTTCAGCTCGACGAGCAGCCGGTGGCGCTCCCTCTCGCCGAGCAGATCGAGGTCGGCGACCAGCGCCTCCGGATCGCGCGTCGCGTGGCGCAGCAGGCTTTCCAGCCGGGATGCGAGATGCCAGGCCCGGCTCCCGTCGAGAAGCCGCGGGTCATGCTCGAGGACCAGTTCCAGGGCCCCTCCCCTCCGCAGGCACGAAAGCTTGAGATCGCAGGGACAGAGGTCCACCTCCTGGCGGAGCACGGTGAGCCGCGCTCCGCCGGCCGCGACCGGCGCGGGGAGCTCGACCGCCTCGAACACGATCCCGGCGTCGTAGGGGTTCGCTCCCTCCTCCTCGGCTCCGAGACCCAGATAGTCCTGATGCCCTTCGGCTTCGGCGACCGCCCGAACCGTCTCGTCCAGTACCTCGGCGAAGGTGGCGTCCTCCGGGAGCTCGGCCCGCACCGGGAGCGGCTTGGCGCACAGCCCCGGCATCCCGGCGAGGTCCTCGTACGGCCGGCCGCTGCAGAGGACCCGTACCTCGACCGGGCGGCCTCCCGAAAGCCGCCCCAGGAGCGCCCGCCATGCAGCCTGCACGACCTCGGCCACGGAGGCCTCCTTCTGCCGTGCCAGCGCCGCCACTCCGGCCGACAGACCGGCATCCAGCTCCAGGCGCAGGCGCGCCCGCCGGCCTCCGTCCGGAGCGCCCATGGGCGCGGCGAGGAACGGAAGGAGCTCGTCGCGGGTCAGCCGGCCGCGCCAGTAGGACAGGCCCTCCTCGGCCTCACTCTGCGCGGCGAGGTCGTGCTGCCACTCCGCGAACTGCGTGTATTGGACGATCTCGTCCGCCTCTCCCCCGGCGGCGGCTCCTCCCGCGAAGAGGCCGTAGATCCTGGCCGTCTCGGCGGCAAGGATCTGCAGCGTGGCGCCATCGGCGCACAACGTGGGCAGGGTCAGGACGAGCCGGGAGCTCTCCGCGGACCAGAGGAGGAGCAGCGCGCGCAGC
>DATFPH010000115.1:0-5743 GCA_035264905.1 Thermoanaerobaculia bacterium | reverse complement strand
GTGTTGACCAGCCGGACGGAGGGGCCGGCCCGCTTGCGCCAGAGGGCGAGCCGATCGGCCTGAGCCTCCTCACCGCCGAGGATGACCAGGCGCAGCCCGCGCGGAAGCCCCAGCCCCTCGGCCTCCAAGCCGGCCACCATCTCGTGCCAGAACGCCGTGGGCAGGTCGAGAACGGTGATCGCCAGCCGCTCCACCTCCCGCAGGAAGCCCGCGATGGAGGCCGCCATCTCCTCGGACCGCAGCACCAGAGTGGCCCCGGAGGCCAAGGCCGGCCAGATCTCCTCTGCGCTGGTGTCGAAGCTGATCGAGGCGAATTGGAGGATGCGGTCGGCCGGGGTGAGGGCGTAGGTCGCGCAAGCGGCGCGCACGAACGAAGCGATGGCGCGGTGGGGGACCACGACACCCTTGGGGCGGCCGGTGGAGCCGGAGGTGTAGATGAGATAGGCGGGGGATTCCGGGGAAGCCCAGGACCTCAAGGACTTCAAGGACTCAAAGGAGGGGCTTTCGTCCTTGAAGTCCTTGGTGTCCTTGCTGTCCTTGACCGCCACCGCCCCCGCATCCTCCACCATGAACGCCCGCCGCTCCGCCGGGTACGCCGGGTCGACCGGCAAATAGGCCGCCCCCACCTGGAGCACCGCGAGCATGCGCACGATCAGCTCCGGCGAGCGCTCCGCCGCGAGAGCCACGATCGACCCTGGCCCGATCCCCTGCTCGCGCAGGCGGCGCGCCTCCCTGCGGGTCCGCTCCACCAGCTCGGCGTAGGTCAGGCGAACGCCACCCGCCTCCAGGGCCACGGCGCCCGGCGCCCGCTCGGCCTGCTCCTCGACCAGCTGGTGCAGGAGCCGGGGCTCCCGCTCCAGCGCGGCACCGGTGTCGTTCCACTCCACCAGCACCTGATGGGATTCCTCCGGCGCCAGCAGCGGCACGTCCCAGACGTCCCGATCGGGGTCTGCGGCCAGGCCCTCGGCCAGCTTTTCGAAGTGCCCGGCGAGACGCTGGATGGTCGTTCCGTCGAACAGGTCGGTGCTGTGCTCGAACGCTCCTCCCAGACCTCCGGCGCCCTCTCCCAGCGTGAGGCTCAGATCGAGCTTGGCGGTCACCGTGGGCACTTCGACCCACTCCAGGGTGAGGCCGGGGAGCGCGACGGGCTCGATCCCGGTCGGTTGCAGCGCGAACATCACCTGGAACAGCGGCGTGCGCGTGAGCTGGCGCTCGGGCTGCACGGCCTCCACCACCCGCTCGAACGGCGCTCCCTGGTGGAGAAAGGCGTCCAGCACCGTCCGGCGGACGCGGGCGAGCCTCCCGCGGAACGTTGGCGCGCCGCCCGCTCCGGCGCGGAGGACCAAGGTATTCACGAAGAAACCGATCAGCCCCTCCGCATCCTCCTCGGTGCGGTTGGCGACCGGCGTGCCCACGGCCAGGTCGTCCTGCCCGGTGAGGCGGTGCAGCAGGGTGGCGAAGGCGGCGAAGAGGACCATGTAGAGCGTGGCGCGCTCGCCGCGGCCCAGGGCGGTCAGGCGCACGGCCAGCTCCTGACGCAGGCGGAGCGGCGTGGCGGCGCCCCGGCCGCTGCTCTCCGCGGTCCGCGGCCGGTCGGTCGGGAGATCCAGCGGCTCGAGACCGGCGAGCGTCTCCTGCCACCAGGCGAGGTCGCGCGCCATCCGCTCCTCGCCGAGCCGGCTGCGCTGGCGCAGGGCGAAGTCGGGGACTTGCAGCGGCAGTGGAGCGAGCGGCGACGGGCGGCCAGCGGCGAACGCCGCGTAGAGCGCTCCGACCTCGCGGTAGAAGACGCCCATGGACCAGCCGTCGCTGACGATGTGGTGCATGGCGAACAGGGCCACGTGCTCCCGCGGGCCAAGGAGCAGGAGCGCGACGCGGAAGAGCGGTCCCCGCGCGAGGTCGAAGGGGCGCGCCGCCTCCGCTGCGGCGAGGCGGCGGACCTCGGCGTCCCGCGTCTCCACGGGCAGCCCCGACAGATCGGCGCACGGCAGCGGGCGCGGACGCCAGGCTTCGATCCGCTGGACCGGCTGGCCCGCCGTGGCGGTGAAGACGGTGCGCAGCGCGGCGTGCCGGCGCACGATCTCGTCCACCGCGCGGGCGAGCGCCGCCCGGTCGAGCGCGCCGCGCAGGCGGATCGCCCCCGGAATGTTGTAGGCGGGCGTGCCCGGCAGGAGCTGATCGAGCAGCCAGAGCCTCTCCTGCGCGAAGGAGACGGGCGCCTCGCCCCCCTCCTCCCAGACATCCTGCGCGTACCCGAGCTCGGCGGCCAGCTCCCGCGCCGGCGCGCCGAGGGGCGCCTCCCCCGCCTGCCGCCAGCGCTCGGCCGCGGCGGCGTCCACCTTGCCGTGGGTATGGAACTTGACGTCCCCCAGCATGCGCGACTCGGCGCGCGGACCGTCCGCCATGCGCACGGCCCCGGCCCGGTAGGGGTCGGCCATGGCGGGGGCGTAGTCGATCCCGAGAAAGGCGCAGACGCCGCGCAGGACCCTCTCGGGATCGCGCACCAGCTCCTCGAAGCGCACGGCGTGCTTCCGCTCGGACGGGATCTCCGCCAGAAAGCCCAGGACGTTCCGGTGGCTCGCCGTCCAGATCAGCTCGGCGAGCTGGCGGCGCGAGAACGAGTGCGGCCGGCGGAAGAAGATCTGGTCGAGCCGGGCTTCCTCGAAGGAGCGGTTGGTGGCCTGCGGGTGGCGCAGCAGATGGACGTAGCGGGGCTCCGCGAACCACGCCTCGGCGCGGCACAGCACCTCGGGGTCGAGCGCGTACGAGGGCGTCTTATCGACCAGGAGCCGGCCGCCGATCCACCCTTGCAGCTCGCGGTAGAAGCGCCGGGTGGTCCACCCCGCGTCCGCGGCCGCGGCGACGATCCGCTCGGCCTCGGCGGCGTCGCACGCGCGGGCCTCCATGACGGCGCGGATCCCCCCGTCGAGCCAGAAGCGGTCGCGCTCCGGAAAGGCCGCCTGCCGGCCGGCGAGGGTCTGGAACGAGAGGAGCTCGAGCTCCGGCGGCGCGAAGAGGCGCGGGTGCGCCCCCAGCAGGACGCGCAGCAGGGTCGAGCCCGAGCGCGGTGGCGAGAGGAGGAACACCGCGGGTGGATTGCGCCGCTCTTCGGGGAGGCGGGCCTCTGCCTCGGGGCGCCCCGCGACGATCAGGCGGCGCAGCTCCTCCAGCTCCGCGGGTCCTGCCGGCGCCTCGTCCGCCTCGACCCCCTCCGCGGTGAGCCCCCAGAGCCGCGCTGCCGCGGCCGGATGCTCGTCGCGTACGTACGCGGCCAGGGCCTCCACCGTGGGGTGGTCGAAGATCGCCACCACGTGGACGATCTCGCCGAGGGTCTCCTGGATCCGGTTGACCAGGATGGCGCCGGAGATGGAGGTCCCGCCCAGCTCGAAGAAGTCGTCGAGCGCGCCGATCGCGCGCGCTTCCGGTATCTTCAGCACCTGCCGGAACAGGCCGGCGCAATGGGCCTCCAGAGCATCGCGCGGCGGCACGTGCGCACGACCGGATGCGTCGGATATGGCGGCGTCGGGTGCCGGCAGAGCCCCGCGGTCCACCTTGCCGTTCGCGGTCAACGGCAACCGGTCGAGGACCACCAGGGCCGAGGGGATCATGTAGTCCGGCAATCGCCGGCCCAGCGCTTCCCGCATCTCCGCCAGGGTCGGAGCCCCCTCCGGCCCCGCGGTCACGTAGCCGGCCAGCCGGCGCTCGCCGCCCGCCTTGTCCGATCGCGCCAGCACGACCGCCTCGCGCACTCCCGGCAGCGCGGCGAGCGCGGCCTCGATCTCGCCCAGCTCGATGCGGAAGCCGCGGATCTTTACCTGATGATCGATGCGCCCCAGGTATTCCACGTCCCCGTCCAGCCGCCGCCGCGCCAGGTCGCCCGAGCGGTAGAGCCGCGCGCCGGGCGGGCCCTGCGGATCGGGCACGAACCGCGCCGCCGTGAGGTCCGGCCGGCCGAGGTACCCCGGAGCCAGCCCCGCTCCCCCGACGCAGATCTCCCCGGGGATGCCGAGGGGCTGAGGTTCCAGGAAGCGATCGAGCACGTGGAGCGTCAGGTCCGGGATCGGCTGCCCGATCCGGCTCGCCGGCCGCGCAGTCTCCGCACGTAGATCCGCGCGCGTCAGCGGCCGCCAGGTCACGTGCACGGTCGTCTCGGTGATGCCATACATGTTGACCAGCCGCGGGCAAGCGTCACCACAGCGGACAAACCAGGGAGCGAGGGCTGTGGGATCGAGGGCCTCGCCGCCGAAGAGGACCAGGCGGAGGGAGAGGTCCGTCGAAGGCTCTAGTTGCCGGAACGCCGAAGGTGTCTGGTTGAGCACCGTCACCTGCTCCTCCCGCAGCAGCCGGAGGAACGCCGCCGGGTCGCGGCTCACCGCCCAGGGCACCACCACCAGCCGACCGCCGTAGAGGAGCGCGCCCCAGATCTCCCAGACCGAGAAGTCGAAGGCATAGGAATGGAACAGGGTCCACACATCCTCGGGACCGAATTCGAACCAGGCCTCGGTGGCGGAGAACAGCCGCGCGACGTGGCCGTGGGGGATGATCACGCCTTTGGGTCGGCCGGTGGAGCCGGAGGTGTAGATTACGTAGGCCGGCAGGTCCGGATCGAGACCAAGCCCCAGGCGCCCGCCGCTCTGCCGGGCGATCGCCTCCGCCTCCCGCTCCAGGAGGCCCGCGTCGAGAACGAGCGCGGCGCCGCTGTCCTCCAGCGCGAAGGCGCGGCGCTCGGCCGGCGCGGCGGGATCGAGAGGGACGTAGGCGGCTCCGGTCTTCAGCACCGCCAGCAGGGCGACGATCATCTCCAGGGACCGGTCCAGAGAGAGGGCGACCCGGCCGCCGGGGACGACGCCCGCGTCCGCCAGCCGGCGGGCGAGGCGGTTGGCCCGCTCGTCCAGCTCGCGATAGGTGAGGCTCTCGCCTCCGCACGACACGGCGGGCGCTTCCGGCGCTCGGTCCACCTGCGCCTCGAAAAGAGCCGGCAGCGTCTGGCGCCCGCGGCCGGCCGCGGAGGGCTCCGGGTTCCAGGCGGTCAGGAGCTGATGGCGCTGCGCCTCCGTCAGGAGCGGCAGATCGCCGAGGCGCGCCGCGGGGTCGCGCAGCCAGGCGTCGAGGAGTACCTCGAAGGACCCGGCCCAGCGGGCGATCGTGTCGGGATCGAACAGATCCGCGTCATCGCGCCATTCGATCTCCAGGCGGTCCTGCCGGTCGAGCGTGTTGATCACCAGGTCGAATTTGGAGGTCTCGCTGGAGAGGCGGTACGGCTCCAGGACGAGGCCGGGGAGCATCGCGGCCTGCGGCGGGGCCGGGAGGAGCTGGAAGAGCGCGCGCAGCAGCGGCGGCCGGTAGGGATCGCGCGGCAGGCCCAGCTCGTCGACGAGCTTCTCGAAGGGGAGCGCCTGGTGGCCGAAGGCGCCCAGCACCACCTCCCGGGAGCGCGCCAGCAGCGCGTGGCCGTCCGGGTCCCCGGAGACGTCGAAGCGCAGGACGAGCGTGTTGACGAAGAACCCGATGAGGTCCTCGAGGCTCGCGCGGTTCCGCCCCATCACCACCGTGCCGAGGACCACGTCCTCGGTTGCGGCGAGGCGTGCCAGCAGGGCGCAGAGCGGCGCGGCCAGAACGATGAACGGCGTCGCCCGCTCCCGCCGCGCGAGCTCGCGCAAGCGGGTTTCGAGGGCCGGGGGGAGGTTTGCCGCCAGGCCGGCTCCACGGAATGACGGCACGGCCGGGCGCGGCCGGTCGGTGG
>DATFPH010000114.1:0-2338 GCA_035264905.1 Thermoanaerobaculia bacterium | reverse complement strand
GGAGTGGACGAGCTGTACGTCCAGAACCTTCTGGGCGTCGGGCATGGCGTATAGACAGCTCTTCCTCTTCGTCGAGGGGGATGATGACGCGCGGTTCTTCCAGACGGTTGCCGTCCCCTTCTTCCGGCAGCGCTACGAGAGCGTCGAGATCATCCGCGACCTCGACCGGCACCCGTGCGTCACCGCGGCCAAGAAAACCCTCCTCCAGCGGTGCTCGCCGGCCGAGGCGGAGCGCATCCAGATCGTCAAGACGGAGATCGAGAGCTGGTACAGCGCCGGGATTCCGGAAGGCGATCCGGAATGGGGACAGCTCCCCATCGCCGTGACACCGGACACGCAAACGGTGACCAAAGAATTGTTTCTGCGCGTAATGTCAGCAAGCGGCTCAGCTCTCCTCCCCACCATGCTCTCTCTCCTGGAGCGCTTCGACCGCAAGCGAGCGGCTTCGAGAAACGCATCGTTTCGCTACTTCCTCGGCAAGCACCTGCCCGAAGCGCTCTGAGCGTAATGCCCAGTCCCTCTGGCACCGACCGGAGGCCCGCAGGGGTGAAAGGTCGCGACCAGCACGCTTATCGCAATCTGGAGAGCCCTGCCTGGAGCGCCGCCTGCCATTCCGGCCTGGTCATCAATTCGGCGGTCCGGCAGGGTGGGGTCAGGGTATCTCCAGCCTCGCGCAGCCGGAGCTCCAGCCAGGCCACGTCGTGCCAGGCGCCGATCTTGTGCCCTACCGAGTGGTAGACACCGATCCACTGGAACCCGCAGGCCTCGTGAAAGCCGACGCTCGCCGGATTTGGCAGCGCGATACCCGCCAGTGCATTGGCGAAGCCCTGGGCACGCAGCGCGGCCAGGAGAGCCGCGTACAGACCGCGGGCCACCCCGCGGCGCTGGTGGTCCGGGTGGACGTAGACGCTCGTCTCCACGGACCATTGATAGGCGGGGCGCTCGCGGTGCGCCGCCGCATAGGCATATCCGGCCACGGCACCGCCGGCCGCGCAGACGAGCCAGGGCCTTCGCTCGAGTGTCGTCTCGATCCGGCGCCGCATCTCCTCCTCGGAAGGAGGCTCCAGCTCGAACGAGATCGCCGTCTCCCGGACGATCGGCGCGTAGATAGCGAGAATCCCCGCGGCATCCGCGGGCTCGGCCAGACGGAGGACCATGCCCATGAGCCGCGCCTCAGAGCAGGTGCAGATCCGCGAGCTCCTTCTCCAGAGAGTCCGCGCTCGTGAAGTGAACCGTCTGGAAACCGAGAGCCCGGGCAGGAGCGAGGTTCTGCGCCCGGTCGTCGACAAAGACTACGCGGGCGGCCTCCGCCTGCGCCACGCCGAGGCCGCGCTGGAACATGACGCGCGACGGCTTGCGCACCCCAAGCCAGCAGGAGGAGAGAAAGGCTGAGAAGAACGGGCGCAAGCCGAAGTGCTCGATGCGGTGGTTGTTGAGCTCCGCGGATTCGTTGTTCAAGGTCATGAGCCGCAGGCCGGGCCGGCGGGCGCGGAGATCCTCCGCGATCAGGAGGGACTCCCGAAAGGGCTGGCTCTGTTCCAGCATGAACGACTCGAACTCCGCGCGCGAGAACGAGCGCGGCGCATAGAACACGGCGCTCTCGAGATATTCGACGAGGCTGATGCGGCCGACCTCCCAATCTCCCGCCAGCTCCTGATGCCGCTGCTCGAAGTCCTCGTCGAGCCCGAAGTGCTCGACCGCCCGGGCCCGCTGCTCCCGATCCCAGCCGTTGGTGCCCAGCACGCCGCCGATGTCGAAGAACACGTGGGTGATGTCCATGATTTACCCCCCAGAATCAGAGCGTCGGCTGCGGGCGTAGACCTCCTCGGAGGTGAGCCCGTACAGGGGCGGCGTTGGAATGGCCAGCCAACCATCCCCGCCACCCGGACTCTCCGTGGCGTCCAGGAAGGCCATGACGAGGTCCTGGAGAGGGCGCTGGAGGTGATCGATCCACCGGGACCCGCCACTCGCTGAAGACGGGGAGCCGGTGAAACATCACCGGCCCCCGGGAGAACGCGGGAGTTAGATCTCGATGGGGCCGCCGTTGCCCTCGCACTCCGCCTGCGAGGTGTAGGTCATCCATCCCGCGGGCGCGGTGCAGGGATTGGGGTAATAGCAGCAGGTGCCCGTCTCCGGGTTCTTCGCCCAGATAACTACCTGGCTGCATGGGCCCTGATATTGCCGCGGCGGCGGACAATTTTGCACAGACCCAGGTGCAGCGGTAAGGAGGAACACACCGGAAGCAAGCAGCAGTTTCTTCAATGACATGACTTCTCCTTGTGAGCTTCTCCTGAACCCATGGGTACGTTTTCTTCTGTTGGGACGCCTTTGCCCAGCT
>DATFPH010000113.1:0-3666 GCA_035264905.1 Thermoanaerobaculia bacterium | reverse complement strand
TGGCGGCTACAGCCCCGGCGGCGGTGGTGGGTACGGCGGTGGCTACGGCGGCAGCGGCGGTGGCGGCGGTTATGGTGGCGGCTCCCGCGGTGGCTACGGCGGTGGTGGTCAGGGTGAGCCCTTCGGCGGCGGCGGCGGCTGGGGCGAGCAAGGCGGCGGCGGCGGCGATTTCGGTGGCGGCTTCGGCGGTGGCTTTGGCGGGAGTGGCAGCGGTACCCCCAAGCGCAAGGAAGGCGGCAGTCGTCGCGGTCTTCGTGGCAAGAAACGCAGCCTCTGAAGGACCTGAAGGACTCAAAGGACCCAAGGGACGGAAAACCCCGTCCTCGTTGTCCTCAACGTCCCTTGGGTCCTTTTCGTCCTTTGAGTCCTTTCCGCGCTAAAACAGCTCAAACACCAAAATCCGCGCCTCCAGCGGCCCATTCATTACCGGAATCCGCCTCTTGGGCCGCAGGCCGATGTGCTTGCCGCGGTCGGGGCCTCCCGCGAGCACCGCCGCCTTCCATCCTTTGAACCGCTGCTTCAGCAGATCGCCGAGCGCCTTCCAGGTCTCCATGTCGGTGCCGATGCGCTCGCCGTGGGGCGGGTTGACCACGACGAGGCCAGGACCGGGCGGCGGCTCCGATTGATCAGATGGATTGAAGGCGTCGCTGCGAGTCAATGTGGCGTGGCCGAGCACGCCCCCCCTCTCCAGGTTGGCGCGGGCGGCGCGGATCGCCTCGCCGGAGAGGTCGTTGCCCACGAGGCGCACGTCCGGCCCGGGAGCCGGAATCGGCTCACGGCGGATCCGGGCGAAGGCGCTCTCGTTGAAGCCGGGGAGGCGCTCGAAGGCCCAGCGCTGGCGCAGATGTCCGGGCGCGCGGCCCAGGGCGAGCCAGCCGGCTTCCACGAGCAGCGTACCCGAGCCGCACATCGGGTCCACCACCGGACCGCGGCCGTCCCAGCCCGAGGCGAGGACGCAGGCGGCGGCGAGCTGCTCGCGCACCGGCGCGGCGGTCGTCTCGGCGCGATAGCCGCGGCGGTCGAGCGGCTCCCCCGAGGTGTCGAGGAGCAGGGTGGCGTGGTCGCGGTGCAGGCGGACGCGCAGGTGAAGCTCCGGGTCCTCGCGGTCCACCGACGCGCGGCGCCCCCAGCGGTCGCGTTGGCCGTCCACCAGGCCGTCCTTCACCGAGAGGGCGACCCAGCGCGCATCGTGGATCGTCGACGCCGTGCAGGTCGCCTGGATGATGAAGCTGCGGTCCGGGTGGAACAGGGTTCCGAGGTTTTGTCTGGAATCCGACCGGCTCGCGCCGGTCTCGGGCCGCCGGGAGACCAGAGCGCGTGCGCCGGCGGCCAGCTCCGCGCCGTCGCGGCCGTCCCAGGAGCCGATCTCCACGAGCACGCGGTTGGCGGTGCGCAGGCGCCAGTTGGCCCGCCAGCAATCCTCCCAGGAGCCGGTGAAGGTGACCGCACCCTTCTCCCGCGCCACATCGGCCGCGCCGAGCGCGCGCAGCTCTCCTTCGAGGATCTCCTCCAGACCGAGGACGCAGGTGGCGACGAGAGCGAGCGGTGTCATCTGGATTAGCCGGATCAGCTCCCCTGGCGCCGCAGGAAGGGGAAGACGTGGCGGAGCACCTCCTCCGGGCATTCTTCCATGGGGATGTGCCCCGTCTTGTCGAGCACGACGAATTCAGCGTGCGGCATCCGCGCGGTGGCCAACCGGCCCGACTCCATTGAGATCACCTGGTCCTGCGCACCCCAAAGCACCAGGGTCGGGACGCGGATGTCTTCCAGGACCACCTGGTCCACCGGGCCGCGGACCGGCACGGTCAAGCCGTAGTAGGCGTCGGCCACACCCTCGATCCGCACGCGCTCCCAGTACGCCTGCACCAGCTCCGGCGTCACCAGCGAGTCGTCATAGAACGAGCGGAGAAGGGCCTTGCGCACGGTCGAGGGGCGGAGCATCCAGGCCCGGAGGAAGGCGGCCGTGAGAGGCCGGAAGGACGCGACGCGGCTGCGGCGGTCGTAGGCATAGGTGGGCGCCGAGCTGTCCACGAGGACCAGGGAGCGCAGCCGCTCCGGGTGCTTCCAGGCGATCCACAGCGAGATGCCGCCGCCGTAGGAGTGCCCCATGAGATGGGCCGTCTTGAAACCCAGGGCATCCATCACCGCGAGCACGAGCTCCCCTTGCGCCTCGCGGGTGTACCGCGAGCGGTCGCTCGGGCGCTGGGTATAGCCGAAGCCGCTGAGGTCCACCGCGACCACGCGGAACGACGCGGCGAGACCGGGCATCACCCGGCGCCACGAGTAGCTCGAGCCGCCGAAGCCATGGAGGAGCACGAGCGGCGGGCCCGAGCCGGCCATCTCCACATGGACGAGCTGGTCGCCGATCCGCAGGAAGCGGTCCTCGGGCTCCTTGCGGCGGATCTCGTCGAAGGAGCGCAGCGAGGCGCAGCCGAGGCAGGCGAGGAGGAGAGAGAGCAGTGAGACGAAGGGCGGACGGCGCATGGTGGGGAAGTCTATACGCGCGCCGGGCGCATCTCCTGCATCGAAGTCCGGTATGAAGTACCGATCCATCCTGATCTCCCTCGTCGCCTCCGTGCTCGCGCTCCCGGCCATGGCCGAGGACCGCTGGGTCTTCCAGGGCTCGCTCGGCGCCGTGGCCAACCTGGAGACCTCTTTGGAGATCCGTCAGGAGGGCTTCGAAACGATCGAGCTCGATGCTGATTACGAGACCCATCCGTTCGAGTCTCCGCAGTACTACTCGCTGCGGGCCGGCTGGTGGCGAGGCCGGGGAGGCTGGGAGATCGAGCTGATCCACCAGAAGATCTTCCTGCAGGACCCGCCGCCCGAGATCCAGAGCTTCTCCATCTCCCACGGCTACAACCTGCTGACCGTGAACCGCGCCTGGGAAGCCCGCGGCCTGGTCTGGCGAATCGGAGCCGGCGCCGTGATCGCCCATCCGGAAAACGAGGTGCGCAGCCGGGTGCTCGATCCGGACGACACGAACCTGAGCGGCGGCTATCACCTCACCGGCCCTTCGCTCCAGGCCGGAGCCGAGAAGCGCTTCGCATTGGGGGAGCGCTGGTTCGTCGGTCTCGAAGGGAAGGCGACGGTCGCCCGCGCCGTCGTCCCCGTGGCCGGAGGCGAGGCCGAGGCGCCGAACGCGGCGGTGCAGGCCTTGCTCGGCTTCGGATACCGCTGACGCGCGCCGTGCTCGGCCTCAAGGCGACGGGGCCAGAATGGCGAGGACCAGCAGGCGCTCGCCGCCGGTGTTGCGGATGCCGTGGAGGACCCCTTCGGGGGCGATGAGCATGGTGCCCGTCTCCATGGGCTCCTCGCGCCCCTCGAGCAGGAAGACGCCGCGGCCGGCGAGGACGTGGTAGACCTTGTCCATGCCGGCATGGCCGTGCAGGCGGTGCTCCTGGCCCGGCTCGAAAGCGTTCAAGCCCACCAGGAGCCGGTCGGACTCGAAGAGGGTGGCCTTGCCCATCTTGCCGGAGTCGTAGACGGCATGGTCCTCGGGGCGAAAAGGGATGGGGTGATCCATGGCTCGACTACTCGGGGCCGTCGTCCTTCATCGGAGTCTGGCCGGGATTGTCCACGTGCTGTGCACCCTTGGCGCACGGCAGGTCCTTCTCTTGTACCGGTGTGACCTTCTCGCGGCCCGGCTTCTTGCTCTTTTTCATT
>DATFPH010000112.1:0-1907 GCA_035264905.1 Thermoanaerobaculia bacterium | reverse complement strand
GCAGGGGCTCTTCGAGCGCCGGGGCATCGGCTGGCACTGGGTGCGCGACATCGGCACGGGGCGGGTCGAGCAGTTCGTGGCCGAGGGCTCGCGGCTGCTGGCCCGCACGCCGGACGGCCTCTACGAGCTCAATGGGAAGCTGTTCACCAAGCGTCCCTACAAGCACGGACCGCCGCGCTCGGCCGCGTTCTACGCCAACGCGCTGTGGGTGACCGACGCGCAGGGCGTCTACCGCCTGACCGCGGACGCCAACCACACCATCCCCGCGCCCTTCGCCGGCGGCCGGCTGTTCCGGCTGGAGGACCAGCTCCTCCTTTGGGGACCCGGCGGCACCTTCATGCGCAGCGGCGTCGGCCCCGACGCCGACTGGACCGAGTTGGACCACGAGCCCTCCCGCGTGCTGTCCACGGGCGACGCGCGCCGGCCGGCCTTGCTGGTCAGCGGCGAGACCGTGCGCCTGTTCGACCGCCAGACCCGCAAGTTCCAGGCCCTGGACGTCCCCGTCCCGTCGCGGGACATCTCCGCCGCGCGCATCATCAACGGCGAGCTGTGGGTGGGCACCTCCGGCTACGGGGTCCTGGTCAGGCCGCTGCCGCCGGCCGAGGACGCGGTGGCGGGTGGGGGGCCCTAGTCCCCTCTAGTCGCCGCCTTTGATCCCGGCCTTCTTGGCGTAGTACCGGAACGAGCGGAAGCTCATGCCGAGCAGCTCGGCCGCCTGGGTCTGCACGCCGTCGGTGCGCTCCAGGGCCTGGATCATGAGCTGGGTGCGGATGGACTCCAGGTAGGCCTCGAGGTCCAGGCCCTCCTCCGGGAGCTGGGCGAGGTCGGGGTTGGTCCGCCGGTTGGTCAACAGGTGGACGGGGAGGTCGCGGGTGGTGATCGTCTCGGCGTGAGAGAGGGCCAGCACCCGCTCGATCAGGTTCTCGAGCTCGCGCACGTTGCCCGGCCAGTCGTAGCTCTCCAGGATGTGCATGGCCTCGATCGAGATCTGGCGCAGCGGCAGCTCCATCTGCCGGCTGTACTTCTGGAGGAAGAACTCGACGAGCAGCGGGATGTCCTCCCGGCGCTGGCGCAGCGGCGGGAGATGGATGGGGAGGACGTTGATCCGGTAGTAGAGGTCCTCGCGGAAGGCGCCGCTCTGGAGGCCCGATTCGAGGTCCTGGTTGGTGGCGGCGATGATCCGCACGTCGATCTGCTCCTCCTCGGTGCCGCCCACCTTGCGCACCACCTTTTCCTGCAGGGCGCGCAGGAGCTTGACCTGCATCGTGGGGGTCATCTCGCCGATCTCGTCGAGGAACAGGGTGCCGCGGTCCGCCTCCTGGAAGAGCCCCTTCTTGTCGCGCACGGCGCCGGTGAAGGCGCCCCGTTCGTGGCCGAAGAGCTCGCTCTCCAGCAGGTTCTCGGGCATCGCCCCGCAGTTGAGGGAGAGGAACCGGCGGGTGGAGCGCGGGCTCGCGAAGTGGATGGCGCGGGCGATCAGCTCCTTGCCCGTGCCGCTCTCGCCATGGATCAGCACCGTCGAGCTGGTGCGGGCGATGCGGTCGACCAGCGAGAAGATCGCCTGCATCCGGGAGCTCTTGCCGATGATGTTGTTGAAGGTGTACTTCTGCTCCAGCTCGCGGCGCAGATAGACGTTCTCCTCGGCCAGCTCCGCCCGCTCGAGCGCCTTCTGGGCGACGATCTTCAGCTCCTCGACGTCGAAGGGCTTGGAGACGTAGTCGGCGGCGCCCAGCTTCATGGCTTCAATGGCCGACTTCGTGGAGGTGTAGGCGGTCATCATAATGACCGGCGGGCAGCTTTCGCTCGCCTTGATCTCCCGCAGCAGGTCGAGGCCGTTGCCGTCCGGCATCAGGATGTCGCAGAGCACGAGGTCGTGGCTGCCGCGCTCGAGGGCCCGGCGGGCCTCC
>DATFPH010000111.1:0-3557 GCA_035264905.1 Thermoanaerobaculia bacterium | reverse complement strand
GAGGCCGAGTACCTGATCGCCCTCGGCGAGCTGCCGCGGATGGGCCGGCTGGCGCGCGAGGGACGGATCCTCACCTACCGGCGGCCGGCCGAGCCCCCCGCGTCGTTCTGGACCGCGGTGGCGACGGGGGTGCCGGGGCCGGACCACGGCGTCTCGTCGCTCGACAGCTTCCTGCCGCTCGGCATGAAGACCCCCCTGGCGCGCAACGGCCCCTTGCGGGCCTGGTGGAGCCGGGTGGAGGTGCCCCTGGGGCTCGCCGAGTACCGGCCGGTCCTCGCCAACCGGCGGCGGGCGTTCACGGTCTGGGAGCTGGCCTCGCGCGGCGGCGATCCGTCGCTGGCCGTGAACTGGTGGGCCACCTATCCGGCGGAGCCGATGCCCGGGCTGGTGGTGGCGCACGGCGCCTTCCAGCTCCTGCGCGAGGGCGCCCAGGGAGCGGTGGCGCCGGCTGCGGCCGGCGGCGAGGTCGCGGCGCTCGCCCGTTCCCTGGCAGCCGGCGGGCCCGATCCACGCCTGCGGGCGGCGCTGCCGGCCGCCGCGGCCGCCTCGGTGCTCGACCGCGCCCTGCGCCCCGACCGTTTCTACCGCGAGGTCTTCACCCGCGGGCTGGCGGCCGGGCCGCGCGCCGCCGCCCTCTACCTGCCGGCGCTCGACATCGCGGCCGACGGCTGGCGGGGCGGCGAAGTGGCCTTCGCCGACCTGGTGCGCTCGGAGCTCGCGGCGGCCGACCGGCTGCTGGCGGGCGCTCTCGAAGGCGTGGGAACGGTGGCCGTGGTGCTCGATCCGGGCCGCCGGCGGCAGGGCGGCGAGGGGCGGGTGATCTTCTGGCGCCGGCAGGGCTGCGGCCCCGGACGGCAGGCCTCCTCGCCCGAGGCCGTGGCCTCGGGGCTGCTGCGCGCCCTCGGGCTGCCGCAGAGCGGGGAGCTGCCGCCGCCTCCCGCCGGCTGCCGCTGGGCGCCGCCGCCGGTCGTCGTGGCAAGTTACGGCGAGCCGCGCCGGGGAGCGCCCCAGGGGCTGGAGAGCGCGGAGTACCTGCAGAGCCTGCGTTCGCTGGGCTACCTGTGAGCCGGAATGTCTCCTCGGGTATCTCGTGTTGGAGCTTTGACCCCGGTCTTTGGCACCGAAAAGAGGGTCGGGAGCACCCATGAAGAAGGAGATCCTTATGTCCAGGCGGATCGTTCTGGTCCTGTTCGCCCTCGGGGCGGTGCCGATTACCGCGGAGATGACCGCGGAGACCGTTATGGAGTCTGTCGCGGAGACTGCTGAGGTATCCATGCATACGTCGGTCGAGAGCCCAAGGGAGAAGCGGATCGTGTACCCGGAGTCGGCCCGCGTCGATCAAGTGGACGACTACCATGGCGTCAAGGTTGCCGATCCCTACCGCTGGCTGGAGGATCTCGACTCGGAGCAGACCAGCGCCTGGGTGGCGGCGCAGAACCGGGTGACCTCGGCCTACCTGGCCGCGATCCCCGAGCGGGAAGCGATCCGCAAGCGGCTGACCGAGCTGTGGAACTACGAGCGCTACGGCGTGCCCACGAAGCACGGCGGGCGCTACTTCTTCACCCGCAACAACGGCCTGCAGAACCAGAACGTCCTGTTCCGCGTCGATACCCTCGGCGGCGAAGCCAAAGTCGTCCTCGATCCCAACAAGCTGTCGCAGGACGGCACGGTGGCCCTCTCCGGGGTCAGCATCAGCGAGGACGGCAAGCTGCTCGCCTACGGCCTCTCCTCGGGCGGCTCCGACTGGCAGGAATGGAAGGTGCGCGAGGTCGAGTCCGGCCGCGATCTGGCCGACCACCTGCGCTGGGTGAAGTTCTCCTCCGCGGCCTGGACCCACGACGAGAAGGGTTTCTTCTACAGCCGCTACGACGAGCCCGAGGAGGGGCGCCAGCTCGAGGAGGCGAACTTCTACCAGAAGCTCTATTACCACCGGCTCGGCACTCCGCAGTCGGCCGACGAGCTGGTCTTCCAGCGGCCCGACAAGAAGGAGATGGGCTTCAACTCCATGGTCACCGAGGACGGCCGCTATCTCGTCATCCACGCCTGGAAGGGGACGGAGACCGAGAACGGCATCTACTACAAGGACCTCCAGGCGGCCAACGCCCCGGTGGTGGAGCTGCTGGGAGACTTCGACGCGTCGTACAACTTCGTCGGCAACGACGGCCCGGTCTTCTGGTTCCAGACCGATTCCGCGGCCTCCCGGGGGCGGGCGATCGCCATCGACGTCCGGACTCCGGGCCGCGACCGCTGGCGCGAGCTGATCCCCCAGGCCCCGGAGACGCTCCAGGGCATCGCCTGCCTGAACGACACCTTCGTCGCCCTCTATCTCAAGGACGCCCGCTCGCAGGTGCGGCAGTTCGACCTCGGCGGCAAGTTCCTGCGCGAGCTGCCGCTGCCGGGGCTCGGCTCGGTCGACGGCTTCACCGGCAAGCGCGCGGACCGCGAGACGTTCTACGTCTTCACGAGCTTCACGTCGCCGGGCACGATCTACCGCTACGACCTCGAGAAGGGGACGAGCTCCGTCTTCCGCCAGCCGAAGATCGCGGGCTTCGACCCCAACCAGTACGAGACCCGGCAGGTCTTCTACACGGGCAAGGACGGCACCCGCATCCCGATGTTCATCACCTTCAAGAAGGGACTGAAGCTCGACGGCTCCAACCCGACCTTTCTCTACGGCTACGGCGGGTTCAACATCTCGATGACGCCCGCCTTCTCGCTGGCCCATGTCGTGTGGATGGAGCGGGGCGGCATCTACGCCGTCGCCAACCTGCGGGGCGGCGGCGAGTATGGTGAGGACTGGCACCAGGCGGGGATGAAGCTCAAGAAGCAGAACGTCTTCGACGACTTCATCGCCGCCTCCGAGTGGCTGATCGCCAACGGCTACACCTCGAACCGGAAGCTGGCGATCGGGGGCTACAGCAATGGCGGCCTGCTCACCGCCGCCTCCATGGTGCAGCGCCCCGACCTGTTCGGGGCCGTGATCGTGGGCGTCGGGGTGCTCGACATGCTGCGCTTCCACAAGTTCACCATCGGCTGGGGCTGGACCTCGGACTACGGCTCGCCGGACGATCCGCAGGAGTTCAAGGCGCTCTACGCCTACTCGCCGTACCACAACCTGAAGCCGGGGACGGCCTACCCGCCGACCCTGATCACCACCGCCGACCACGACGACCGGGTGGTGCCGGCCCACAGCTTCAAGTTCGCGGCGGCCCTGCAGCGGGCCAATGACGGGACCCACCCGACCCTGATCCGCATCGAGACCCGCGCCGGCCACGGCGGCGGCAAGCCGGTGTCGAAAAAGATCGAGGAGGCGGCGGACGAGTTGTCTTTCCTGCTCAACGAGCTGCGTGGGGGCGGGACGGGCGGCGAGACACAAAAGGTGTCGGGACGGTAATCAGCCCCGGTGCGTCGGAAAATCTCAGCTGGTATGGTCCTGATCCTTCTGTTCCTCGGGAGCCTTCCCCTCCCGGGCCAGCAGAAACCCTCCCGCGAGCGGGAGCTCGCCGCCCTCCACGCCGAGATCGCCCGCCTGACCTCGCGTCTCGCCGAGGCCCGGC
>DATFPH010000110.1:0-29921 GCA_035264905.1 Thermoanaerobaculia bacterium | reverse complement strand
TTTGCCGGCAGATATGCCCCAGACATCCTCCAAGCACCTCGGCTCGCCCCAAGACGAAGCTCTTCTGCACCGGCAGGCCCCCCCCTCACCAGGCGATTACGGATTTGAACAAAATCTCAAGGAACTTTGACGGGACCGTGGGGCCGGGGGTGAGGGCTCTTGACAGCCGCGCCGCACAAGCCTAGGATCGCAAAGAAAAATACCGAACGCTCGTTCAGTCTAAGCTGAACCGACCGAGCGGGACAATCCGGAGAAGGCGAAGAGAATGGCGAGACGGCGAACCCAGGCGGACAAGTCGGACGCCTCGACCCGCAAGGTCCTGAAGGCGGCGCTGTCGCTGTTCGCCCGGCAGGGGTTCCGCGCCACCTCGATGCGCCAGATCGCCAAACGGTGCAGCCTCTCGGTGGGGAACCTCTACCACCATTTTGGCAGCAAGGAGGCGATCTTCCAGCGGCTGATCGATCAGTACTGGGCGGTGCTGCTCGATCCCGAGCTGCCGCTCAACAAGATCTTCTTCCGCGCCCGGTTCCCCGAGGACCTGGAGGAGATGGCGGCCGCCATCGAGCAGGTGGTGGCGGAGAACGCTCCGTACATCCTCTTGATCTACATCGACGTGATCGAGTTCAAGGGGCGCCACATCAAGACGTTCTATCAACAGATGGCGGACCGCTTTGCCGCCGCCTATCGGGAGAGCTTCCGGCAGCGGCAGGAGCGGGGCGAGATCGGCGAGGAGGTCGATCCCCTCGTGGCGGTGATGCTCGCCACCCGCTGGTTCTTCTATTACTTCACCGTCGAGAAGTGCTTCGGAGTCCCGATGCATTTCGGCCTGGACTCGCAGCAGGCGGTGGGGGAGTTCGCCAAGATCCTGCGCCAGGGCCTGGTGCCGCGGCGCCAACATCCGTCATGATCCGCGTCCGTCGCGACGCGAGGAGGGTAGAGCAATGTTTTCCAGAATGAAGGTCGGCGCCGCTCTGTTGCTGGCGCTCCTCGTCGCGGCTCCGGCGCTGGCCCAGCTCAGCACGGCGACCGTCGAGGTGGCGGTCTCAGATGCCGACGGCGGGGCGCTCCCCGGCGTCACGGTCTCGCTCGAAAATGTGGACACCGGGTTCCGCCGCCAGGCGGTCACCGGCGAGTCAGGCGGCGCGACGTTGCCGGCTCTGCCGCCCGGCACCTACCGCGCCTTGATCGAGCTGGACGGCTTCGCGCCGGTCCAGCAGGACGGCGTCGTGCTGCGCGTCGGCCAGACCGCCCAATTACAGGTCACGATGACCTCGGCGCAGGTGGCGGAAACCATTACGGTCAACACGACCGTGCCGCTGGTCGACGTCTACAAGACGGACAGCTCGACGAACATCGTTCCCGAGCAGATCGAGCAGCTGCCGGTGCCGGACCGCGACTTCCAGCGCCTGGCTTTCATTGCGCCGGGCGTTGCCCGCGAACGCGGGGCCTTCCGCTTCATCGGCGGCGGCCCGGTGGTGGGCTCCGGCGGCAACGCCAGCCAGTCGACCATCCTGGTCAATGGCGTGGACTTCACCGATGCGGCTCTGGGTCTTTCCAAGATCCGCTTCAGCCAGGACGCGATCAGCGAGTTCCGGGTGATGAACAGCCGCTATGACACCGAGATCGGCGGCACGGCGGGCGGCGCCTTGTCGATCGTCACCAAGGGCGGCACGAACACGTTCGACGGCACGGCGTTCGGCTTCTACCGCGCCGATTCGCTGCGCGAGCAGAGCAAGCTCGAGCAGGGGGGCAACGACTACTCCCGCAGCCAGCTCGGCTTCGCTCTCGGCGGCCCGCTCCGCACCGATCAGACCCACTTCTATGTCTCGGCCGAGCAGATCAACGAGGACAACTTCGTCTTCTTCCGTCCCGGCGGGACGTTCACCTCGACCGGCCGCGACGTGGAGCATCCGTTCGATCAGACGCTCGGCTTCGCCAAGCTCGATCACCGGGTGAGCGACGCGAACACGATGGCCGCGAACTTCGCCTATGAGCGCTACCGGGAGGACAACTTCCGCGTCGGCGGCATCGCAGACGAGTCCTATGGCCAGGAGCTGCAGCGGGACAACTGGAACATCACCCTGGAGGACATCGCGGTCCTCGGCTCCCAGGGTTTGAACGAGCTGCGCCTCCAGGGCGGCAACCGCAAGTTCTTCGAGCCGCTCAATTCCCGGGCCACGGCCGAGTGGTTCTCCTCGGGCAACACGTTGCAGACCGGCGGCAACATCCTGGGCGACCTCCTCGGCCAAGGGAAAGAAGCCGAGCTCCGCGACACCTTCCATTGGAATCTCTCGGGCAAGCGCGGCTCGCACGACATCAAGGGCGGCGGCTCGATCCTCTATCACGAGGAGCGCTCGCGGATCGACACGTTCCAGACCGGGCTGTTCGTCTACATCACCGATACGCGGGCTCTGCCTCTCTCCTATCTGTACGGCGAGGGATCGAGCGACGTGACCTATGACACGACACGGTACGCGATCTTCCTCCAGGACGATTGGAAGCCGGCGTCGAACCTGTCTCTCAACCTCGGCGTGCGCTACGACCTGGACGACGGCGGCAACAACCCGGGCTTCACGCATCCGCTGGTGACCAAGCCGCGCGAGAAGGACACGAACGATTTCCAGCCGCGCTTCTCCTTCTCGTATGACGCCTCGAAGAACGGCCGCAACGTGTTTCGCGGTGGCGTCGGCATGTTCAACGGCCGGTATCTGCTGGTGCCCGCGGGTGTCGAGCGGCAGCAGAACGGCATCACCGGCCGCGTCTCGCGGACGCGCGTCAACGGTGCGCTCCTCGGCCTGCCGGCGTTCACGCTCGATCCGAACAACCCGAAGACGACGGGCCTCCTGCTCCGGCCCGACATCTCGCTGCTCGCTCCGGAGCTCGATACGCCGGAATCGGTGCAGGCGAGCCTGGGCTTCACGCGGGCGCTCTGGCAGGGCTTCTTCCTCGACGTGGAGGGGGTCTATTCCGAGGGCGACAACGAGATCGTCATCCACGACGTCAACTTCGGCGGCAATGCGAGGCCGGTCCGTCTGAATCCTCTGTACAACCAGATCAACATGTACACCAACGACGGGCGGTCGGAGTACAAGGCGGGGATCATCCGCCTCAACGGGAACTTCCGGAAGAGCGACCTGCTGACGGCATCGTTCACGGTGTCGGACAAGAAAAACATTTCGGACGACTTCAGCCCCGAGTTTCCGTTCGGATATCCGAACGATCCGACGGACCTCGACGCCGAGTATGGCTACAGCCGGTCCCACGAGCGCTACCGTTTCGTGATGACGGGCATCTTCCATCTGCCCTGGGAGCTGGTGCTGGCGCCGATCTACGAGTACGGCTCGGGCCAGCCGTGGAACCACCGGCTCGGGTACGACTTCAACGGCGACGGCAAGAACTCGGACCGTCCGGCCGGAGTCGAGCGCAACAACGAGGAGGGGCCGCAGTTCCGCCAGCTCAGCCTGCGTCTGACCAAGGGGTTCCAGCTCTTCGGCGACCAGCGGCTGGAGGTGATCGCGGAAGGCTTCAACGTGCTCGACACGACCAACTACGACGTCAACTCGATCGACAGCGCAGAGTTCCTCGGCGGCCCGACGCTGGCCAACCCGGCGCTGCCGTTCCGGCCGAACCCGAATTTCGGCAAGGCGCGGGCCACGCTGCCCGGGCGGGAGATCCAGCTCGGGTTGCGGTGGGTGTTCTAGAAAGCCAGGCCCTCACCCCCGGCCCCTCTCCCGCAAGCGGGAGAGGGGTGTGGGTTTGAGGGTCCGCTGGAGTCGAAGGCTTTTTGGCTAACTTGCACCCCTCTCCCGCTTGCGGGAGAGGGGCCGGGGGTGAGGGTGTATGGAATCAAATCGTGTTGTCATCGTCACCGGGGCCGCGGCTGGGATCGGCCGCGCCACGGCGCGGCGGTTCGCGCAGGAGGGCGCGCGGATCGCCGCCTGGGATGTCAGCGAGGCGGAGAGCCACGCCCTCTCTGCCGAGCTGCGGGAGGCCGGGGGCGACCCTGTCGTCTCGCGCGTCGACGTGACGGATGCCACCGCTGTGGAAGCGGCGGTGGCATCCGTTGTCGAACGGTGGGGACGGGTCGACGTGCTGGTCAACAACGCGGGAATCCTGCGCGATCACCAGCTCGTCAAGTGGAAAGACGGCCAGAAGCTGGCCGAGATGAGCGAGCGCGATTTCGACGCGGTCGTCTCGGTGAATTTGAAAGGGGTTTTCCTCTGCACCCGCGCGGTGGTGCCCCACATGATCGCCGGCGGCGGCGGAGTGATCCTCAACGCCTCGTCCGTCGTCGGCCTGTACGGCAACTTCGGCCAGACCAACTACGCCGCCACCAAGGCGGGAGTGATCAACATGACGCGGACCTGGGCGCGCGAGCTGGGGCGGTACAAGATCCGCGTCAACGCCGTGGCCCCGGGCTTCATCGCCACCGAGATGGTGCAGAAGATGCCGGAGAGGGTCCTCGCCAACATGGTGGAGCACACGCCGATCGGCCGCATGGGACGGCCGGAAGACATCGCCGAAGCCTATTTCTGGCTCGCCTCGGACGCCGCGGGCTTCGTCCATGGGACGGTGCTGTCGGTGGACGGCGGCCTGGTAATCGGAACATAAACTGATCGGAACATAAACTGATCGGAACGTAAAGTGGCCTTTGGTGATCTCCTGGGGGAGCGCGCCCGCCTGACGCCGGACAAGACCGCCCTGGTCTGGGTCCCCACGGGCGCCCGCTTCACCTATGCCGAGCTGGACGCCCGCGCGGTCCGGTGCGCCCGTGTGCTGCGGGAGGTGCTTGGCCTCGCGACCGACGACCGGGTGGCTCTCCTCTCGGACAACCGGGTGGAGTACCTGGATCTTTTTTTTGCCGCGCCCAAGGCCGGCGTGATCCTGGTTCCGCTGGGGACCCGGCTCACGCCGAGCGAGCTGGCCGGTATTCTCGAGGATGCAGCGCCGACCGTTCTTTTCTACGGCGGCGAGCACGCGGACACCGTGAAGGCGCTCCGCGGGCTCGCCGCCATCCGCCACTGGGTGGCCCTCGACGAGGAGGGTGAGGGTGATGCAACTCTCCCCGGCCTCGCCGCCGGCCTGGAGGGCCCTCCTTCCTGGCAGCCGGCGCGGCGCGGCCCCGAGGACCTGCACTGCCTGCTGTACACCTCGGGCACCACGGGAAAGCCCAAGGGGGTGATGATCCCGCACCGGCAGGTGATCTGGAACGGCTACAACACGGCCGTGGGGTGGCAGCTTCGGGCGGACGACGTGAGCCCGGTCTTCACGCCGCTTTATCACGCGGGAGGCCTGGCGGCCTTCCTGGTGCCGGTCTTCACGATCGGCGGAACGATCATCCTCCATCGTGCCTTCGATGCCGCCGAGGTCTGGCGGACGATCGAGGCCGAGCGGTGCACCGTGGTGCTCGGCGTGCCGACGATCTGGAAGATGCTCCTGGAGGCGCCCGAGTGGGCCGCGGTCGACCTCTCGCACGTGCGCTGGCTGATCAGCGGCGGCGCGCCGCTGCCGCAGTACCTCATCGAGGCATACCAGCAGCGCGGCGTGGTCTTCAAGCAGGGATACGGGCTCACCGAGGTCGGGGTCAACTGCTTCGCCATGACGGTGGAGGAGTCGGTCGCCCGCGCCGGCTCGATCGGCAAGCCCCTGATGTTCACCGAGACCCGGCTCGCGGACGAGCAGGGGGACGAGGTGCCGGCCGGCGAGGTCGGGGAGCTGTGGATCCGCGGACCGCACGTCTGCCGCGGGTACTGGCACAACCCCGAGGCGACCGCGGCGGCGCTCGACGCGGCCGGCTGGTTCCACACCGGGGACCTGGCGCGGCGCGATGCCGAAGGATTCCATTGGATCGCCGGCCGCAAGAAGGACATGATCATCAGTGGCGGGGTCAACGTCTACCCGGCGGAGATCGAGGGGGAGCTTCTGCTCCATCCGGACGTCCGCGACGCCGCGGTGGTCGGCGTCCCGCATCCCACCTGGGGTGAGGTGGGAATCGCCTTCATCGTGCCCCGCACGGCCAATTCCGAGGAGCTTGCTGAGGCGCTGGCCGACTTCCTCGCCGGCCGGCTCGCCAAGTACAAGCTCCCGCGGGAATTCCGGTTCGTCGACGCGCTGCCGCGCACCGCGTACGGCAAAGTGGTCAAAGGGGAGCTCCGGCAGCGGTATCTGGAAGGGCGCTGATAGTCTTTCCGGCCATGAACAAGCCCAAGAGCCCTTTCCTGACGCACCGCGTCTCCGGCCGGGGAGAGCCGCTGCTGCTCCTCAATGGCGCCTTGATGAGCCTGGCGGCCTGGCAGCCGCTGATGCCCCGTTTGGACGCATCCTGGAAGGTCATCCGCTGCGACTTCCGCGGCCAGTTCTTCTCCCCGGGAGAGCAGGAGCCCCATCTGGACGCCCACATCCGCGACGTCCTGGCCCTCCTCGATCACCTGGCGCTGCGCCGCGTGCATATCGGCGGCGTCTCGTTCGGCTCGCTGGCCGGCCTACGGATGGCCGCCCGCCACCCCGAGCGGGTGGCCTCCGTGGCGGCGATCACCTCCAGCGATTACATCCGCCCGGAGGGGGCTTGGCGCCTCCTGGAGCCGGTGCGGGACGCGCTGCTGGCGGTCGACGCCCAGAAGGTCTTCGACGTCTCCCTCCCCATGTTCGGCGACGAGTACGCCGCCCGGGAGAAGGAGAACATCGAGCTGCAGCGGCAGTGGATCACCAACCTGCCGGAGATCTGGCACCGGGGCGTGGGGCAGATCATGGTCGCCGTCGAGGCGATCGATCTGCGGGAGGACCTGCCGAAGGTGCGCTGCCCGGTCCAGGTGATCTCCGCCGAGCAGGACAAGATCTTTCCGCCGGCCGAGGGGGAGATCCTGGCCTCCTCCGTCCGCAACGGCCGTTTCGCGATGGTGCCCGGCGCCGGGCACAACCTGGTGGTCGAGAAGCCCCAGCAGGTGGCAGACCTCCTCACCGGCTTCTTCTCCAAGCAGTCGATCCGGCCCGGAGGGTTCTTTTGAGCGATTTGCTGGCCCATCGCATCACTGGACAAGGCGCGCCGCTGCTGCTCCTCAACGGCGGGCTGATGAGCATCGCGGCCTGGGACCGGCTCATCGGCCCGCTGGAGGCCTCGTTCCAGGTGGTGCGCTGCGATTTCCGCGGCCAGCTCCTCTCTCCGGGGGTGCCGGAGCCGCGCATCGAGGCGCACGCCGAGGACGTGGTCCGGCTCCTGGATGCGCTGGGCCGCGAGCAGGTCCACGTGGCCGGCGTCTCTTTCGGCGGGCTGGTGGGCACGCGCCTCGCCTCGCTCCACCCGGAGCGCGTCCGGTCGCTCGCCGTGATCACGGCGACCGAGCGGGTCACGCCGGCCATGTGGGACGAGACCGCGCAGATGCGGCAGATCGCCCGCGAGGCGGCGGAGGGAGGGGATGGCGGCCGGGTCCTCGACTTCCTGCTGCCGCGCACCTACACCGCGGAGCACCTGAAGGCGCAGGGCGAGGCGCTCGCCTTCTACCGCCACTGGGTGGCGGGCCTGCCCGCCGTCTGGTTCCGCGGCCTCGCCGAGATCCTGTCGGCGCTGGAGGGGCTCGATTTGACGCAGCACCTCGGCGCCATCCGCAGCCCGACCCTGATCGTCGGGGCCGAGGGGGACCGCACGTTCCCTCCCGAGCATGCGCGGGCGCTCGCCGCAGGCATTCCTGGCGCGCGGCTGGAAATCCTTCAGGGCGGCAGCCACGGCCTGATCGTGGAGCAGTCGGAGCGGGTGGTGGAGATCCTCCTCGGCTTCCTGCGCTCCTTGGTTGATCCCATTTAGAAGCAAAGACTGATCCCATCGAAGGCAAAAGCACGGAGTCTCGAAATGTCTCGATATGCGTCCCTCGTCTCGACCGGCCTGTACCTCCCGGAGCGCGAGATTTCGAACGACCTGCTGCGCGAGCGCTTCCGGGAGCCTCCGGACCTCATGGACAAATTCGAAGCCTCGACCGGCATCCGGCGGCGCTGGTGGGCGCCGGAGGAGTGGGCGGCCTCGGACCTCGCCGTGCGCGCCGCGCGCCATGCCCTGGAGAACGCCAGCCGGAAGCCCGAGGACGTGGACCTGATCATCCTCGGCACCGACTCGCCTGATTTCCTGACCCCTGCCACCTCGGTGGTCGTCCAGGAGAAGCTCGGGGCCAAGAACGCCGGCACCTTCGACGTGGGGTGCGCCTGCGCCTCGTTCCCCACCGGGTTTGCGGCGGCCTCCGGCCTGATCGCGGCCAATCCGGGGACCCGCACGGTCGTGGTGATCGGCGTCTACCTGATGCACAAGCTGGCCGCGGAGAACGACCCGACGATCTTTTTTTACGGCGACGGAGCCGGCGCGGCCGTGCTCACCGCCTCCGGGGAGCCGGGGTTCCTCAACGCGGCGTTCCAGGCCGACGGCGCCTATGCCGGCCATTGGGGCATCTACTCCGGCGGCACGGCCGAGCCGGCCAGCGAGGCATCGGTGCGGGAGGGCCGGACGACCGTGAAGCTGATCCAGCGCTACCCTCCCGAGATCAACCACGAAGGCTGGCCGCGCCTGGTGCGGCGCCTGGCTGCGGAGGGGGGCTTCGCGGTGGAGGAGATCGACTTCCTGATCTTCACCCAAGTGCGCAAGCCGTCGATCGAGCTGGTGATGAACGACCTGGGGCTGCCGCTGGAGAAGACCCACACGGTGATGGAGGACTGGGGATACACCGGCTCGGCCTGCGTGCCGATGGCGCTGCACGACGCGCGGGAGAAGGGAAAGATCAAGCGCGGCGACCTGGTTGTCCTCGTGGGCTCGGGAGTGGGCTACAACCAGGCGGCGGTGGCGTTCCGGGCGTAGGCGGGTCATTTCACCCCATCCGGGGGTTGAGGAGGAGATATGAAGACCATCGCGTTCGCGCTCCCGTTGTCGCTTCTCCTGGCCGGGCTTCCGGCCTCACCTGCCGCAGCCCTGGACTACCAGGGAGGCTCCGTCCAGTTCGCCGGCGGCTTCAACCCGGGCAACGCGGCGTATGGCGGCTTCGGCGGCGGGAGCTGCACCGCCACGAAGACGCCCATCGTCTTCCTGCACGGGAATGGAGACGAGGCCAAGAACTGGGACTACCCGTCGTCCACGGGCGTGCCGTCGGTCTACGACGAGCTCCGCAACGCCGGGTACAACGACTGCGAGCTGTTCGGGCTCACCTGGCTCTCCTCGTCCGAGCGCTCGGCGCCGCAGAGCAACTACCACAA
Source organism: Thermoanaerobaculia bacterium (assembly GCA_035264905.1). Taxonomy (GTDB): domain Bacteria; phylum Acidobacteriota; class Thermoanaerobaculia; order Multivoradales; family UBA5704; genus UBA5704. The sequence continues at coordinate 20,696 of DATFPH010000110.1, read as the reverse complement.
GCCGGCCAAGGCGGCCATGATCCGCGACTTCATCAGCGCCGTGAAGGCCTACACCGGCAAGAGCCAGGTCGACGTCATCGGCCATTCGATGGGGGTGACGGTCGGCATCCACGGGATCGACTACGGCGGCCAGTGGGGGAGCGTGCGCAAGTTCATCGGCATCTCCGGCGCCGTGCGCGGGCTCGCCTCCTGCTGGTGGATGGGCTACTCCAATCCGTGGGCGACCACCTGCGGCAGCCAGAACGTGTTCGACTCGAACATCTTCGGGTTCTTCCCGCACATCTCCCCGGCCTACAACCCGAAGATGGGCGACGGCGGCTACCGCGACAAGCCCTCGGGCAAGACCACCCAGTTCTATACGATCCGCGCCGGCTACAACGACCAGATCGCCTGCTCGACCGCGTCCTACTACGTGGGCTGCGGCGACACCTCGAAGTTTGACGCCTACACCAACGTCAAGGCGCAGCTCCTGGTCGGCCGGGGCTCGACGGCGGCCCAATACGACTACGACTTCAGCGACTGGACCATCTACAACACCGGCGGCGGCGACAGCGACGGCGTCGGCCACTTCCGGTCCAAGAACAACACGGGGGTCATCCAGCGCAACATGATCACGGGCGCCTGCACCGGCACCGGGTGCTGCTCGGGGTACGGCTACACGTGCCAGTGAGAGGGGTGAGGGGAAGCCGGCGCGCGGGCCGTTGTCTCTCTCAGGACTGAAACGAAATGGAATGACCTGCGTAGACATCCTGAGATAGAGACAGGAGGATCACCGTGAAGCACAGCTCCGAGAACAGCGCCAAGATTGGCAAGCCGCGCGTCGTCGCCGATCAGTTCCTGCGCGAGCAGAGCCCGATCGTCGTCGCGCATCTCACCGAAGGCTGCTCCACCTGCGCCGCGGGGTTGGAGATCTTTCAGCGGAACGATACGCCGGACGCGTCCCGGAAGGCCGTGCTGGAGCTCTTCGAGCGCGAGCTCTTCGCCATGCTCCAGGCCTCGGGCAACGCCGTCCACGCACTCCATTCGGCGCTCGCGGGCGTCGCCACCATCCAGCCCGAACGCGCGGCCGATTGAGTCCCGGGGGGTGAGGGTTCCCTCCCCCCGCCCCCCTGGTATATCGTCCCGCCCGCGATGAGACTCTCTGATGCCAAAGCGATCGTGACCGGCGCCGCGGGCGGACTGGGCGGAGCCTTCGCCCTGGAGCTGGCCCGCGAGGGCGCCTCGGTGGTGGCGGGTGACACCAATGCGGCCGGCCTCCGCAAGCTCGCGTCCGAAGCCGAGGAGATGCCCGGGCAGATCTTCGTGGCCAAGCTGGACATCACCGACGAGGAATCCGTCGCCGGCTTCATCGCCACCGCCGCCGAGCGGATGGGCGTGATCAACGTCCTCCTCAACAGCGCAGGGATCGCGCGCGACGGCCTGCTGATCAGCCGGGGCGACGACGGCGAGATCAAAAAGCTTCCCCTCGCCCAGTGGCGCAAGGTCGTGGACGTCAACCTGACCGGCCAGTTTTTGATGGCCCGCGAGCTCGCGACCTATGTGGTCAAGAACGGCGTGCGCGACGCGGTCATCGTGAACCTCTCCTCGATCGCCCGGGCGGGCAATCCCGGGCAGTCCAACTATGCGGCCTCGAAAGCGGGGCTCGACGCCTGCACCCGCACCTGGGCGCTGGAGCTGGCGCGCTACGGCATCCGCGTCGGCGGCGTGGCTCCGGGCGTCACCGAGACCGGCTTCCTCGAAGGCTTCTCCGAGGAGGCGCTCGCCCGGCTCCGGGCCGGCATTCCGCTCGGCCGTCTCGGCCGCCCGGAAGATATCTGGCGAGCCGTCCGTTTCATCCTGGAGGACGAGTTCTTTACCGGGCGCACCGTCGAGATCGACGGCGGCGCGGCCATGGGAATGCTCTGATCCGCAGTATCCCCTCGTTTGTTTCTTTGCGAAAGGAAACATCCGAGGAACATGTTGTCTCGGTCTGGCCTGTCGCGCACACCAGGAATACATAGGAACGTGGCAATGGACCGATCCCCCTTCTTCTTGTGAGGGAGTCGGGCTCCAAGGCCCGTTGTTGGAGAATGATGAGTCCTACGGATACTTCCGCCCGTCTCGAGCTGACCCCTCTGCAGCGGCAGGCGCTCGTCGAGCGTCTCCGGCAGGTGCGGGAGCGGGACCGGACCGCGGCCATTGCGGCGGCCTCGCCCCTGGTGCGCCTGGGGGGAGCCCGGGGGAGCCGGACTTCGTTCTTCTGCGTCCATGCGATCGGCGGAGCGGTCTTCTCCTACGTCGAGCTGGCGCAGAGCCTGGGGACGGAGCAGCCGTTCTACGCTCTCCAGGCGCGGGGGCTGGACGGCCGGTGCGAGCCGTTCGCGGATCTCGAAGAGATGGCGGCGGAGTACGTGCGGGCGATCCGCACCGTCCAGCCCGAGGGGCCGTACCGGTTGGGCGGCTGGTCCTTCGGGGGAGCGGTGGCGTTCGAGATGGCGCGCCAGCTCCGCGCCGAAGGCGCCCGCGTCGACTTCCTGGCCCTCCTGGACAGCTGGTCACCGCAACTGAGCGGCGCCACCGAGGTGACCGAGGCCGAGGTGCGCGACATCGTCGAGCGCGACCTGGGACCGGCGGCGCGCTCCATCGCCCCCGAGCAGCGCGAGCGCCTGCTGGCCGTCTACCGGGCGCATCTGCGGGCGCTCCATGACTACCGGCCCGAGCCCTGGCTCGACGAGTCGGTCTTCGTGACCCTCTTCCGCGCCGCGCCCGCCTCCGGCCTGCCTGACGCTCCCGCGAACGGGTGGGACAGCCTCATCCTGGGAGACATCGAGGTCTGCCCGATTCCCGGTGATCACTACAGCATGCTGGCCAAGCCACAGGTGAGCGTGCTCGCCGAGCGGCTGGCGACACGGCTCGGCGGGTAAGGCACAGTTCAATCAGACGGATCGGACCGATCCGACGGATCCGTCCGATGATCGGACCTTCGGACATAGTGCGGTTCCTCCCCTCTCTCCGATATAATCGGCTCCAGAAGTACTCCTGGTCGCGAAAAATTCTCTGGTGCGAGGTGCGGCGGAATGAGAGAGCAGCCTTCTGAGGGACAGCGGCTGCGGCCGAGCGGTGGCTACCGCAAGCTGCGGTCGTTTCAGGCGACGACGATCATCTACGATGCGATGGTCTCGTTCTGCGCCCGATTCCTCGACAAGCGCTCACGCACCGTGGATCAGATGGTGCAAGCGGCGCGCAGTGGAAGGCAGAACATCGCCGAGGGCAGCCGGGCATCGGCCACTTCCTCGCAGACCGAGTTGCGGCTGGTGAACGTCGCCCGCGCCAGCCTGGACGAGCTTCTGCTGGACTACGAGGATTTCCTGCGTCAACGCGGTGAGCGCCAGTGGGGCAAGGACGACCGCGAAGCGCGGGCGGTGCGGGCGGTCGGGAGAGGGAAATCCGAGGCTTCCGGGTACGAGCCCTGGCTGAGCCACCCGGACCCTGCCGTAGTCGCCAACGCGGTGATCTGCCTGATCCACCAAGCCAATTACCTGCTCGACCAGCAGATCGCCGCGCTGGAGCGAGACTTTGTCCACGAGGGTGGGTACAGCGAAAACCTCGCGGCGGCACGCCTTGCGGAACGGCAGCGTCAGAGTGGTCAAAAGCATCGGACGGATCAGACCGATCGGACGGATCAGACCGATCATCGGTCAGATCGGACAGATCCGACCGATCGGTCCGATGCCACCCCACACTGCCCCGCCTGCGGCAAGGCGATGGCGCTGCGCACCGCTCGCAAGGGCTCGCCGGCCGGTTCGCGATTCTGGGGATGCACCGGCTATCCCGGGTGCACGGCCACGCGGCCGGCGGGCTGATCAAAGCCCTACGCCGCCGGCCGCAGCTCCTCGCGCCGGGGCTTGAGCCGCCGCAGCGCTTCCTTGATGCTCGCCACCCCGCGCAGGTCGTCAAAGATCGAATAGAAGACCGGCGTCGCCAGGAGCGTCAGGAGGAGCGAGAGCGACTGGCCTCCGATGACCACCACGGCGATCGCGCGGCGCTCTTCGGAGCCCGGGCCGCTGCCGAGGGCGAGGGGGAGCATGCCGGCGACCAGAGCCAGCGTGGTCATCAGAATCGGCCGCAGCCGGTCGCGGTTTCCCTGGAAGATCGCGGCCATCCTTTCCATTCCCTGGCGCCGCAGGTTGTTCATGTGATCGATCTGCAGGATGGCGTTTTTCTTCACCACGCCGAAGAGCACCAGCACGCCCAGGGCGCTGTAGAGGTTCAGGGTGTTGCTGGTCGCCCACAGCGAGATCAGGGCGAAGGGGACCGACAGCGGCAGCGAGATCAGGATGGTCAGCGGGTGCACCAGGCTCTCGAACTGCGAGGCCAGGATCATGTACATGAAGATGACCGAGAGCATTAGCGCGAAGAGGAATTCGCGGTAGGTGCGGGCGAGCTCGCGGCCCCGGCCGCCGACTCCCGTGGAGTAGGAGGTGGGCATGTGCAGGTCGTCCGCCGCCTTTTGCAGCGCCTCCAGCCGGTCGGCCAGCGCGTAGCCGGGGCCCACGCCGGCGCGGATGCTCACCTGGCGCTGGCGATCGAGCCGGTCGATGCGCGAGGCCGTGGTTTCCTCCCGGAGCTCGACGAGGTTGTCCAGGCGGACGAGCTCGCCGCGGGAGCTCGGGATGTAGAGGCGGGTCACCTCGTCGGCGCTGTTGCGGGTCCCCTCGGCGAGACGGAGCTGGATGTCGTAATCGTCGTTGACCTGCGGATCATAGAAGCGGGAGACCTCCTCGTCGCCGCCCACCATGAGCCGCAGCGCCGTGGCCACGTCGGACATCTGGACCCCCAGGTCCGCGGCGCGGGCGCGGTCCACCACGACGCGCAGCTCGGGCTTGTCGAGCTTGAGCGTGGTGTCGGCGTCCACGATCCCGGGGATCTCTCCGCTGTCGATCTTGTCGCGGAGCTGCTCGGCATAGGCCGAGAGCTGGAGGAGATCGGGGCCGCGCAGGGCGAAGTCGATCTCGGCGTTGCCGCCGCCGATGTTGAACGACTGGATGTTGCGCACCGAGCTGCGCAGGTCCTTGTACTTGCGGAGGCGCCCGCGCACCTCGTTCATCACGTCGCGCTGCGAGTAGTTGCCGCGGAAGGCCGCGGCGGGATCGAGCCGGGCCAGGCTCTTCAAAAAGCGGCCCACCGAGAGCTTGCGCTCCTCGTGCGGCGCGATGCGCACGTAGGCCTGCCCCTGGTTGACGCTCCCCTGGAAGCCGCCGCCCGTGTTGGCCAGCACGATCTGGACTCCCTTGACCTGCCGCAGCTCGGCTTCGATCGCGCGCAGGGCCTCGTCCATGGCCGCCATGCTGGTCCCTTCCGGCGCGTTGACGTTGACCTCGAACTCCGACTCGTCCACGTCGCTCGGGATGTACTCCATCTTGACGAGGCGGTAGAGGGGGATCGAAGCCACGATGACCCCGAGACAGACCAGGGCCGCGACGAAGCGGTGGCGCAGCGTGACGCGGAGCATCCGCGAATAGACCGCGTCGATCCGGCCGTAGAAGCCCTGCCGCGATCTGGCTCCAGCTTCACCTTCCCCGTGCCCTTCGGCGTCCCGGGAGCGCAGCAGGCGGGCGCTCATCATCGGCGTCAGCGTGAAGGAGACCAGGAGCGAGACCAGCACCGCCGCCGCCGCCGTGAGGCCGAACTGGTAGAGGAACCGGCCCGAGATGCTCGACATGAACGAGACCGGAACGAAGATGACCACCAGCGACAGGGTCGTCGCGAGGACCGGCAGGGCGATCTCGGCCGTGGCCGCCCGCGCCGCCTCGAAGGTGCTCATCTTCTTCTCCTCGACGAAGCGGAAGATGTTTTCGAGCACCACGATGGCGTCGTCGATGACCACGCCGACCATCAGCACCAGGGCGAGCATGGTCACGCTGTTGAGCGTGAAATCCAGGGCCGCCATCATGCCGAAGGTGGCGATGACGGAAGCCGGGATGGCCACGGCGGCGATCACGGTGGTGCGCCAGCTCCGCATGAAGGTGAACACCACGAGAGAGGCGAAGATGCTGCCCAGGATCAGGTGGATGTTGATCTCGTGGAGGGCGGCGTAGATGTAGCGCGACTGGTCGCGGATGACCTGCAGCTCCAGATCGCCCGGGATCTGGGCCTTGACGCGCTCCAGATTCTGCTTGGCCGCTTCGATGACCTCGACGGTATTGGCGCCGGACTGCCGCCGCACCTCGAGGGTGACGGTGGGCACGCCGTTCAGGCGGGCCACGGACCGCTGCTCCTTGGTGCCGTCCTCGGCATAGCCGAGGTCGCGGATACGGACCGGCTGGGCATCGACCGTGCGCACCACGAGCTCGTTGAAGTCCTTGGCCTCGGTGAAGCGCCCCATGGTGCGGAGCGTCATCTCGCGGTCGGAGCCCGTGACGTTGCCGCCCGGTACGTCGGTGTTCTGCCGCACCAGGGCGTCGCGCACCTCGGTGATCGGGATCTGGTAGGCCTCCATGCGATCGGGGTCGACCCAGATGTTGATCGCCCGCTCGAGGCCGCCTACGAGCTTCACCTCGCCGACCCCGGCCGAGCGCTCGAGCTGGACCTTGACGACCTTGTCGGCGATCTCGGTCAGCTCCCGCAGGTCGCGGTTCCCCGACAGGGCGATGGTCAAGACCGGCGAGGTGTCGTTGTTGAACTTGGCGATGACCGGCGGCAGGGTGTCCTCGGGCAGCTGGCGCACGACCGAGGAGATGCGGTCGCGGATGTCCTGGGCCGCGGTGTCGATGTCGCGCTCGAGGCCGAACGTCGCGATGACGAAGGAGTTGCCGGCGGAGGAGACGGAGCGCAGCTCCTGGACTCCCTCGACCGTGTTGACCGCCTCCTCGATGACCTGGGAGACCTGGTTCTCCATCTCTTCGGTCGAGGCGCCCGGCAAGCCCGTGCGGACCGAGACGGTCGGCAGGTCGACCGACGGGAAGCGGTCGACGCCCAGGCTGCCATAGCTGGCGGCGCCAACCACGACCAGGGCGAGGATGATCATGGCCGCGAACACCGGCCGGCGGATACAGATTTCGGCGAGCTTCTGCATGATGAAAACCTATTGATCCTGCGGCCCTACGGCGCCACCTTCACCGGCTGACCGCCGACCAGATTGCCGGGGTTCAGGACCACGGGCTCTCCGGCGGCGACGCCGTCCACGATCTCGATGCGGTCGCCGGACCGGCGGCCGGTGCGGACCCGCTTCTCGACAGCCTTGCCGCTCTCGACGCCCATCACCTTCTCGAGGCCGGCGAAGCGCACGATGGCGGCGGCGGGGACCACCACGGCCGGCTCGGAGGACCGCGTCACGATCTCGGCGCGCGCGAAGGAGCCCGGGCGGAGGCGGGCGTCCGGGTTCGGCACCTCCGCCTCGATCTGCAGCGTCCGGTTCTCCTCGCTGATCGCCGGGCTGATCCGCGCCACCCGTCCGGCGTGGGTCTCCGGATCGCCCTCGACCGTCACCCGCACCTCCTGGCCGGTACGGACGTTGGCGGACTCGCGCTCCGGGACGGCCAGACGCAGGCGGAGCGGATGGACCCGCACCAGCACCACCACCGGGGCACCGGCGGCGACGTAGTCCCCCGGGCTGACGAGGCGCTCCTGGATCATGCCGTCGAAGGGAGCCTTGAGCATCGAGTCCGAGAGCTGCTGGCGGGCGATCTCCAGCTCCGACATCCGCTGTCCGAGCACGGCCTGGCGGCCGCGCGCGTCCTCGATCGCCTGCTGGTAGCGCGCCTCGGCCACCCCGAAGTTGGCCTCGGCGGTGTCGAGATCCTGCCGGGGGATGAGCTGCTGCTCGAAGAGGTTGGCCATCCGGTCGCGCGTCAGGCGCGCCTGGTTCAGGGTCGCCGCCGCCTGCTTGACGACCGAGGTCTTCTCCGGAGGCACCACGGAGTTCGGGGTGCCCGGCGCAATGCCCAGGCTGGCCCGCGCCTGATCCAGCAGGTTCTGCGCCTGCGAGATCCGGAGCTGGAAGTCGGTCGGCACCAGGCGGGCGATCACCTGGCCGCGCCGCACCGGGTCGCCCAGGTCCACGCTGATCGACTCCAGCCGTCCGGCGACCTTCAGGCCGAGCTGGGCCTGCTCGTCGGCCGCCAGGGTGCCGGCCACCGGCACCGTGCGGGCCAGCGTCTCGGTGGTGGCGTGAGCCACCCGCACCTCGCGCACCGGCAGGCTCTCGGGCTTCGGCGCGCCTCCAGGCCCGCCCCGGTCACCGCGGCCTCCGCGCTGACCCGCGGCCACCGCCTCGGGGTCCCCCCCGCCACACGCGGCGAGGGCGAGGCCCGCGACCAGCAACAACCCACTGCACCACTGTCTACCCATTGTCGACTCTCTCCCCGGAAATCCACTCAAAAGAGGGAACCAATTCAAGACGCACCGCATTGCCCAAAGTTGCGTGACAGGGAAGTGACGATCGGGCGGGCTACCGCGCCTGCGCCTGCTTCGCGACCGCCTCCGCCGCCTTCCGCGCGGCCTCGGGATCGCCGAGGTACTCGCTGCGGAGAGGCCGAAGATCCTCATCGAGCTCGTAGACCAGGGGGATGCCGGTCGGGACGTTCAGCTCCACGATCTCCTGGTCCGACACACCGTCCAGGTGCTTGATCAGGGCGCGCAAGCTGTTGCCGTGCGCCGCGATCAGGACCCGCCTGCCGGCGCGGATGTCGGGGACGATCGTTCCGTGCCAGTAGGGGAGGAAGCGCGCCACCGTGTCCTTGAGGGATTCGGCGAGCGGCAGCTCCTCCGGCGAGAGGTCGGCGTAGCGCCGGTCGCGTCCAGGATAGCGCTCATCCCCAGGAGCCAGAGGCGGAGGCGGCGTGTCGTAGCTGCGCCGCCAGATCTTCACCTGCCGATCCCCGTACTTGGCGGCCGTCTCGGCCTTGTCGAGCCCCTGCAGGGCTCCATAGTGCCGTTCGTTGAGCCGCCAGCTCCGGTGGACCGGGATCCACATCAGGTCCATGCCGTCCATCGTGATCCAGAGCGTCCGGATGGCGCGTTTGAGGAGCGACGTGTACGCCACGTCGAAGGTGTACCCCCCCTCGCGCAGGAGGCGCGCCGCCTCCCGGGCCTCCTCGATCCCCTTGGGCGAGAGGTCCACGTCGGTCCAACCGGTAAAACGGTTCTCCAAATTCCAAATGCTCTCTCCGTGGCGCAACAGAACCAGCTTCGGCATGGGGCCTCCCTCCGTCCAGCGTCCGACGGGAGGATACAACGGGGAGGCGGGGCTGGGCTCTCTGTCCGGCTTCAGCTCTCGATCCGGTCCCGCAGGCCGAGGTTGCTGATCAATCGGTGCAGGTAGTTGGGGTGAAGGCCCAGCAGCTCCGCGGCCTTCTTTACATTGCCGCCGGCCTGCTCGATGGCGCTGAGGATCAAGCGCTTCTTGGCTGCGTTCAGGGTGTCGTGGTATCGCGTGACCGGCACCCGGCCCGCGGCGGTCACAGTTTCGAGCACGGTCTCCGGCAGATCCTCGGGCTGGATCAGCTCGCCCTCTCCCAGGACGACCGCCCGCTCCACCGCATTGGCCAGCTCGCGGACGTTGCCGGGCCAGGGGTAGCGGAGCAGGCAGGCCCGCGCCTCGGGCGTGAAGCCCAGGACGGGCCGGCCCAGCTTCCGGCCCACCAGGGCGGCGAAGTGGCTGGCGAGGAGCGGAACGTCCTCCCGGCGTTCGCGCAGCGGCGGCAGGGTCAACGAGATGACGTTCAGCCGATAGTAGAGATCCTCGCGGAACGTCCCTTCCTTCAGGGCTTTGTCCAGATCCCGGTTGGTCGCCGCGATCACCCGCACGTCCACGCGGATGGGCCGCGTCCCGCCCAGCCGCTCGAATTCCCGTTCCTGCAGAGCGCGCAGGAGCTTGGCCTGGAGCGCCGTGGGGATCTCGCCGATCTCGTCGAGGAAGAGGGTGCCCCGGTCGGCCACCTCGAATTTGCCGATCTTGCGGGAGAGTGCGCCGGTGAAGGCGCCCTTCTCATGGCCGAAAAGCTCGCTCTCCAGGAGCGTTTCGGAGAGCGTCGCGCAGTTGATCGCCACGAAGGGCCGATCCGTCCGGTGGCTGCCGCGATGGAGCGCGCGCGCCACGAGCTCCTTGCCGGTCCCGCTCTCTCCGCCGATCAGCACGGTGGCGTCCGTCGGAGCGATGCGGGCGATCAGCCGGCCGATCTCACGCATGCGCGGGCTTTCTCCGATCAGATCGTGATCGAGCACGGCGTCGAGGCGCCGCCTCTCCTCCTCCAGCCACTCCAGGCGCTGGACGTTGGCGAGCGCCAGGGAGGCGATGCCGGCCACGGCCGTGAACAGCTCCAGGTGGTGCTCCTCGAAGCCGGTCTGTGGCGTCAGGGTGTCTACGTACAGAGCTCCCAGCAGACCCTCCCAAACCGAGAGGGGAGCGGCAAGGAGAGACTGGATGTGCGTCACCCGCACGCTCTCCGCCTGACCGAGGACCGAGGTCTGCCGGACGTCGTTGGCCAGGACGGCCGAGCGCTCCGCCAGGATCTTGCGGATGAGGGTGCGGGACACGGGGAACGGCTCGGTCTGGCCTGTCCGGTCCAGAGCGAAGGAGGTGACGGGCTCGCCGCCACGGTCGAGGACCAGGAGGGTCGCGCGCTCGGCGGGAAGGGTCTCCAGGATCAGCTCGAGGAGGCGCCGTGCCAGCTCCTCGGTCGAACGGAGGGCATGCAGGGCATTGCCGATGCGCAGCAGCGCCTGGAGGTTCCGCGTCGTCCGCTCGTCCGCCTCGGTGTGCCGCCCCGGATCGAGGAAGTCCGACGGGGGAGCGTGAAAGGTCGTTCCGGCGGCATAGGCGCCGTCGTCCCAGAGGACAATTTCCCGTTCGGACGACGCCTCCGCGGGATCGCCTCCGAGGAGGAAGAGAAAGAGGGTATTGCCCACGGAAAGCCGATCTCCGGGGTCCAGATCCCGCTCACGGACAGGCAGGCCGTTGACGAAAGTCCCGTGGCGGCTCTCCAGGTCACGCACGCGGAATCCCTGGCCCTCCGGCTCGATGCGGCAGTGATGGCGCGAGACGGTGGGGTCTCGCAGATGGATGTCGTTCGCCGAGTCGCGGCCCACGGCAAGAGCATCCGCGCCAAGCGGAAACGTGCTGCCAGCCAGGGGGCCGGTGACGGCGACGAGCTTCGAGGGCATGACCGGAAAATTAACGGAACCATGAGAGTCTATCCGATCCGATAGGCCGCCGGGTTGCGGTCGGAGAATGCTGTTTCTTTGATTTCAGTGGTTTACGTGTCTTTCCAGGCCGGCATCCGATCTGCTCTCTCTTCGAGGCGGACAACGGACAGCAAAGGAGACACACCATGTCATCGAGCAAGCCTGCAACCACCACCCGCCCCGACCTACCCAACCAGACTTCCAAGAAAGGGCTGAGAAAGGTTCCGGCTCCTCTGCCGGAGTGCCCGGCCCAGCCCTCGGATTCCACGAGTGCCGTCGTAGTGCCCAAACCCGTGGACGATCCGCCCGAAAAGGTTTAGGGACTTGGGGACTCTGGCTGGAACCGAGAGCGGAGCTCAGCCGACTCGCGAAGCCACTGAAAGGTAGAACCCGCAAAGCACCGCCGCGGAAGGCCGTTGTCGAGAGCGGCCTTCGCGGCGGCCACGGCGGCTTCACGGTCACCCGCCAGGCTTTGGATCAAGGTGTTCTGGAGGGACAGATAAGGATCGTCGGGACTTTTGTCGATCTGCCTCTGCGCGATCCTGAGAGCCTCTGGGATTTGGCCGAGCCGTGCGAGGCAGTGGGCCTTCAACATAGCCTCGAACGTCGACAGGCCGGTCTCGGCCTCGATCTTCTCCAAGCGGCCGAGCGCCTCGCGATACAGTGCGTTCGCCTGGTCTTCGTGGCCGAGATCTCCCTCTACTTCAGCGAGATTGACCATCGAAACGTGATCGGGCCGGACGGCGAGAGCACGGCGGTAGGCGGCCGCCGCTTCCTTGGAGCGGCTGCGCAGCACGAGGACGGTCGCGAGATTGCTGTAGGCGTCTTCGGGGGCGGAACTGATGAGCTTCCGGTAGATGTGCTCGGCTCGTTCCAGGTCACCGTAGCTCAGCTCCAATAATCCGAGCAGCTCCCAGGCCTTGACGCTGTTCTGGTCCTGCTGGAGCGCCGTCTCGATCTGCCGTCGGGCCTTCTCGACCTGGCCGTGCCGGAGCTCGAAATTCGCCAGCAAGTGCCGGTTTTGCCAGGAGGCGTCCTCCCTGAGTGCCTCGGTCAGCAGGGACTCGGCTTCATCAATGCGGCCCTGCTTCTCGGCGAGCTTGGCCTTCAGCGAGAGGATCTCAGGGTCGTTCGGGACGAGCCGCTGGAGCCTCTCGATCATCATCTCCGCATCTCCGACACGGTTACCGCTGAGCGCGATGTCGACCGCCACGCGGAGCGGCCGGGGGTCCTGCGGGTCGATCTCGCTGGCCTCACGGGCGAGATCGGCCGCATGCTGGAGGTCGGCGAGCTCCCGCTGCGCATCAAACAGGCTGCGAGCGATGCGGGCCGCCAGGACCCTCTCTCCGACGTAGTCTGGATGGGCGGCGATGATCTTCTCCAGCCGGGCCAGGTCGTCGCGCCGCGCCTCCCCGGCGCCGACCCGACGCTCAATCTCCGCGACCACGGCATTGCTTCTTGAGAGCGGCTTCACCGGCCGGTCCTGCCGGTAGAGTGCCACCGCCCCGGCGACCAGAAGCACCAGAGCCGCTGCCGCGAGCAGGACAGGGCCCCATCTCCTGCGCGCCGCCGCGGCGGAGGAGGACGAGGGATCTCGGGGGAGCGGCGCCTGCCCCTCCACCAGCGTCGTGTCCTCCGTAGCAAAATCGGGCACACGCCCCTGCGGAGCCACGGATTGCGACCCCGTAGGCGCGGTGCGGAGGTGCTCCAGAGTCGTGATCACCTCGCGGGCGCTGTCCGGCCGTTCGTTGCGGTCTTTCTTGAGCAGCCGCACCAGCAGGCGGGCCGCCTCCTCGGGGAGGTCCGGCCGTGCCACGTGCGGATGCACCGGCTCCTCGGTCAACACCTTCCGCATCGAGTCGAGAGGATCCTTTCCACGGAAGGGCGGCCGGCCCGTGAGCATCTCGTGGAAGAGGCTTCCGAACGAGAAGAGGTCGGAGCGCTCGTCGACCTTCTCTCCCCGGGCCTGCTCCGGGGACATGGCGTAGCAGGTGCCCAGGGTGACGCCCTGCTGGGTGAGGCCCGGATCTTCCGCCCCGCGGACCACCGGCCGGACCAGGCCGAAATCGAGGATCTTGGCGTGGCCCGCCTCCGTAATCATGACGTTCGCAGCTTTGAGATCGCGGTGGATCAGGCCGTCCTCGTGCGCGGCGGAGAGCCCCTCGGCGATCTCGCAGGCCAGGCGCAGGATTTCCGGCATCTCCAGCCGTTCGTGGGACAGCCGCTCCGCCAGCGTCTGTCCCTCGATGTACTCCATGACAATGGCATCTTCAGGGTCGTCGATCAGATGGTAGATCTGCACGACATTGGCATGGCTCAGGCCGGCGGCCGAGGTCGCCTCGCGGCGGAACCGCTCCCGCTGCTCCGGAGACAGACCGATGTCCTGCCGGACGCGCTTGATGGCGACCCGCCGCTCCAGCTTTTCATCCCAGGCGAGGAAGACCTCCCCCATGCCGCCGGACCCGAGCCGGCCGATCACGAGATAGGGACCGATCCGCGCAGGGAGGGGCGGCGGACGATCGCCACCGTTCGGGCCGTCGGAGATCGTCTCCTCGTCCATGGACCTTGGCTGCCGCTCGATCAGGTGTCCTTCTTTGTCGTCTTGAGCAGTCTTTGATCAAGAGTTTAGCAGGAATGGCAGCCTCCGACGAACGGGCCGTGGGCGGCCGGTGCCTACGAGCGGAGGCCGAGGAGCCGCAGCAGGGGCTCGTAGAGCCGGTCCGCCCGGGAGACGCGCAGCTCGGGTGGCAGCTCCCGCTCGCAGTGGAGAGTGAGCGCCTGCGGCGTCGCGCGTCCCAGGGAGCGCTCGCCGTCGCCACGCTGGCGAAACAATCGCTCACGAAATTGTGGAGTGAGGAGGCGCAGGCGCGCCCCGCTGGCCGGATACTGGGCGAGCTCGCCGGCGTCCTGCGTGAGCCCGACCACCCGGCCGGTCCGCCCGCCTCTCCGGAGCACGAGGAGCGCACAGCGGTCCCCCGGCCAAAGCTCGGCCAGCCGGCGATGGGATCCACCCACGGGGGCCAGGGCCGCCGCGGCCGGCGAATGCAGCTCACGCAGGTAATACAGGAGAAGAGTGTTGGTCGACCGATTGAGCGTGAGGACCGGCTCGCCGGGTCGCCAGAGCTCGTCCACCGCTTCCGCGATGCGCCGCCAGTCGTGGCGGAGGTGGTGGTCGCGGACGATGCCTGGCGCCTGGGCGCAGACCAGAAGGAGGAGGACGGCCGCGGTCATCGCGGTCGTGGCTCGACCGCCCGGGAGGCGCGCCAGGAGACCCGCTCCCATCCCGGCGAGCACCGCGAGGAAGAGCCAACCGATCAAGTTATAGCGGGGGTTGGTCCAGTGATTGGCATGGAGCAGAAGGAGGTCGACGCCCACGGTGCCGCAGAGGGCGGCGACGAGCACCGCGCGACCGGCCGCGGTCCGCACCGCGCGGGCGCTTCCGAGGAGCACCAGGAGCAGCGCGACGGCGCCTCCCCAGCCGCTGGCGGACGTACCGCTGCCCACGGTGAGGTCTTGCCAGCGCTCGACCACGTCCTCCCACGTCCAGTGGTTCGCCGCCTGCTCGCTGCGACGCTGCCCCATGGCGAGCGCCGTCGAAAGCCAGGGTAGATACGCCAGCCCCAGACTGAGCAGGAGAGCCGGCGACCAGGCGAGCAAACGCCGGGCGCGGCCAGCGTCCTCGGGTTGCCCCGTGATCGCGGTATCCAGGATGAGCCAGCCCACGAAGGCGAGCACCAGCGCCGCAAAGTAGAGGCTGTAGAGGCAGCCGAGGATGGCGAGCGCGGAGAGCCCTACGTGGCGCCCATCGAAGCGGGCGAGCACGCGGTCCGCCGCGATGACCGAGAGCGCCACGCACAGCAGAGCGAGAGAATAGGGACGGAGCTCCTGGGAATAATGGACGTGAATGGGGGCGCCGGCGGCAAAAAGCCCCGTCGCCACGCCGGCAATCCGGCCGAATCGGCGGGCGGTCCAGGAGGCAAGGAGCAGCACTGTCACGACGCCGAAAGCGATCGGCAAACCCCTGCGTGTGGTCTCGTCCATCCCGAGGCGAAGCAGGGACCAGGTCAGCAGACCTTCCAGCGGCGGATGGACCACGTCGCTCTTCAGCTCTCCCCAGGTATACGCGAGCGAGCCGCTGGCCTGCAGGGTCTCCGCGACCTCGTCGAACCACATCGAAAAGCTCCCCAGGTTCACGAAGCGGGGAAGAAGCGCCAGAAGGGCGAGCCCGACGAGAAAGCGAGCCGAGAGCCGCGAATTTCGCTCTGCCCGGGTCCGGATTCCCGGGGATTCACCGAGAGCGGGAGAGGTGATCGTAAGGGTTTTGGAGTCACCAGGACGCAATGCGATTGAAGCGAACAGGGAAGAAATTCCGAGAGTTGTATCAACTCGTTTCACAAAACTTCCCCCTTGGGAGCCCATGAAAACGCTCCGCTCATCGAGCCCAATGGCAAGATTTCGTTCGGTTTTTGGTTTCAGCCGGCTGGCCTGACCATGACCTTATCTACGCCGCACAACATTTGAGCGTCTATGGTCGGTAAGGACCCGTCGCGTGATAACCCAGGCCTTGAAGACGCCCGTTGTGGTTCTCTTCTCGGAGACCCGCTTGGCGAAATCTCTGTTGAGAAACTTGAGAACCGCCGCGCTGGAGTAGCCCTCCTCGTTTGGCAGATCGAATGCCCCGGTCTCTTGAACGGCCAGAACCCTGCCGCCTGCATCGAGAACGACAAGAACTGGAATACCGACCCAACTTCCGCCGCTGCCGCTCGACGGTGCCCCCTTGTTTGTGCTGTCATTGTGCCCACCATGACACGCAATCAATACGAACAGCACAAGCGGCGGCTGGAGGAGCAACTCCGCGCCGGAATCCAACTGCTGGAAACCGCCTACCAGGCCCAGATCCGGGCTCTCGAGCTGGTCTGGATGCTCCAGGTCGAGGCCGGCGAGCAGGAGCCTTTCGTCTCCCCGCAGCCCGCTCCGGCACCATCTCCTCCGAAGGAGGAGACGCCCCTGAAGGAGGAGGTGCCCCTGAAGGAGGAGGTGCCCCCGCCGCCGGGCCGGCCCCGGCGCCGGGGTCCCGGAGAGCTGGACGACGAGATCCGCGCCGCGTTGTCAAACCTACCCGAGACGACGTTCACGCGCCGTAACGTCTGCGAGGCGCTCGGCTATGAGCCGGACCGCGGCTCTCTCTACCGGATTCTCCAGGATCTGGTCCGGGAAGGAAGCCTCCGCGTCCAGTCTGTAGGCACCGGCCAGATCCCCACGGTCTACCGCCAGACCGGCGTGCACGACACGCCTGCCGCCGGATGACACGCCGCACCGTCGTGGCAACATCCGCCTTCTCACGGGAAGCGCGGCGATCCTCCGGCGCAACGCTCCCGAACGTTCTGCGCTCACTCCGGCCGGGCTCCGTGCCCTCCCCGCGCCGGCATGAGACACTCCGATCCCGGCCGGTGAGACCTCCAACACGACGGTCATCACTCCCGTCGCGAAGCGAGACACTCCCGTCGGCTCGCGCATCACGCGCGCCGGTTGATGAGACGCTCCGCTCGGCACGCGCATCACTTCCGTCGCCACGGGAGTGATGCGCGTCGCTTCGGGAGTGACGCGCATGGCGACGGGAATCACGTGTTCCGCCACGGGAGTGATGCGCCCCGACAGCGGAGTGTCGCGCATTGCCATGGGAGTGATGAGAGTGGCAATGGGAATAGCGCGCATCGCCGCGGGAGTGACGCGCCTCGCCAGCGGAGCGTCGCACATCGCCATGGGAGTGATGCGCGTGGCGATCGAAATAGCGCGCTTCGCCACGGGAGTGATGCGCGGTGCCAGCGGAGAGTCCCGCGTTGCGATGCGAGTGATGGCAGCCGTGATGGAAGTGGCACGCGCCGCGAGAGTGGCGTCGTGCGAAGAGACGGCGGTCTCGGCGCTCCCGGCGGGAGGACTGGAGCTTCCGGGCGAGGCGTCGCGGAATGGGACGGGAGTGTTCCGCGTCAACGCGGAAGGGGCTCCCGGCTCGGCGCGACTGGCGCAGATTCCGGCGTTTGCGAGACCGCAACCGGCCGGGGTGGGTTCGGGGACTGCTCTGCCCTCTCCCGCAGATTACGTCCAGGATTCGACGGCCAGCCCCGGTACGCGGGTGAACTCTCGCAGATTGCCTGTCGCAATCCTGAGATCATGCGTCAGGCAGGCTGCTGCGAGCCAAAGGTCGTTCGGCCCGATTGTCTGGCCCCGGGCACTCAGGTCCGCCCAGATCCGGGCATGGGTACGCGCTGTAGCGAGATCGATTGGAAGCAACGGAAAGCGTTCGAGTACAGCTTCGACAAGTGCCGAACGTCGAGCTCGGATGCCAGCGTCCCTGGCTCGGTGGATTCCATGGAGGAGCTCGCTGGCCGTGACAACGGACAGGAAGAACCCCTTCTCTGTTTTGGGAGCAAGCCTCGCCTCCAGATCCAGACGCCCTCTTTCGTACTCAATGAGGACGCTCGCGTCGATCAGGACTCCCATGGATCTCGGGGGGAACGGAGGTTGAGCTCGGCTCGGGCGGCGTCGAGATCGGCAGCGAAGCTGAGGGCCTCGTCTTCCGATAGGCGGGGAAGGGACGCGAGGAGGTCAGGTAACTGGCTGAGAGGCTTCCCCTTGACCACGGGGCGGAGCTCGGCTACAGGCTGGCCCTCGCGCATCAGGACGAAGCTTTCGCCACGATCCTCGACCCGGTGGAGATACTCCTCAAAGTGTTCCGCGACATCTGTGACCGATGGGGTGGATCTCATCTCGTCCTCCGACTCGTGAAAGAATGATATGCGATTCCGACGAGACCTTCCAGAGGGAAACAGGTATCCGCCGGCCGAGCCGGCGGAGGCGGCTCGCTGGCGACGCCTTCGAAGAGATGGGGTGTTCTGGCGGCTTTCGGGCCACCCCCCGCTCACCGCGGCAGCGAGACCGTGACCTCCGTCCCCTCCCCCAACACACTCTCGATCCCGATGTCGCCGCCGTGCGCCAGCACCAGCTTGCGGGCGATGGGGAGGCCGAGGCCGGAGCCTCGCGAGTCGCTTCCTTTCTGGAAGCGCTCGAAGAGGTGGGGCAGATCCTCCGGCGCGATGCCGGAGCCGGTGTCGCGTACTCGGATCAGCATCCGCTGCGGCTGGGCCTGGACCTCGACCGCGATGACGCCCTCGGCCGGCGTGTGGCGCAGCGCGTTGGCGAGCAGGTTGAGCAGGACCTGGCGGATGCGCACCGGGTCGGCTTCGAGGGCAGGGAGCTCCGCGGGGACCTCGACGGCGATCGGTCGCGGCAGCGATGCCGCGACATCGCGGACGAGGTCGCCCAGGTCGACGGGCTCCTTGCGCAGCTCCAAGGCGCCGGCCTCGGCGTGCGCCAGCGTGCCGAGGTCGGCGACCAGCCGCGAGAGGTGGCGCGTCTCGTCGAGCAGCTCCGTGAGATGGGTCTCGTCGCGCGGATAGACGCCGTCGAGGAGTCCCTCGATGCGGCCTTGCAGGATGGACAGCGGCGTCCGCAGCTCGTGGGCGACGTCGGCCATCAGTTGCCGCCGCAGGCGGTCCTGCTCGGCGAACGCCCCGGCGACACGGCCGATGACGATCCGGAAGGCCGTGGCAAGCCCGAGGACCAGCGCGAAGGCCACCGCCGAGATCGCGAGCACCCGCTGCGGCGAGCGCCAGAGCAGCGAGACGAGGGCGCTGGCGCCGATGGAGGCGAAGAGGATCAGGGCCGCGAAGGCGCAGCCCATGCGGCGGACGAAGGGGGGCCGCATGCGCCGGCGGCCCGCGATTCCGGCAGGAAAGCCGGACCGGTCGCGCCTGCCCCACGGCGGCTGGCCCTGCATCCTCATTCCTCCACCAGCTTGTAGCCGATGCCGTAGACCGTCTCCAGATAGCGCGGCGCGTGGGGATCGCGCTCGAGCTTGCGGCGGATGTTCTTCACGTGGCTGTCGATGGCGCGCTCGTACGCCTCGGCGTCGGTGCCGCGCGCGGCGTCGAGCAGCTGGGCGCGGGTGAACACCCGGCCGGGGTGGCGGGCCAGGGTGGCGAGGATCTGGAACTCGGTCGGCGTGAGGTCGATCGGCTCGTCGCCGCGGCGCACGCTCAGGCGGGCGGCGTCGAGGATGAGATCCGACACGCGCAGGAGGTCGCCGTCGACGTGCCGCCGCTCGCTCCGCCGCAGCACCGCGCGGACCCGCGCAACGAGCTCGCGCGGGCTGAACGGCTTGGTGACGTAGTCGTCGGCGCCGATCTCCAGCCCTTGCAGCCGGTCGTCCTCCGTGACCCGGGCGGTGAGCATAATGATCGGCACGTCCGATTCCTTCCGCAGGGCGTGTGTCACTTCGAGACCGTCGAGGCCGGGGAGCCCGAGATCGAGCACCACGAGGTCGGGACGGCGCCCGCGCGCCGCTTCCAGCGCGCGGACGCCGTCGCCGGCCACGATCACGTCGAAGCCGGCGAGCCGCAGGTAATCGCGCGCGATCCCGGCGATCTGCGGCTCGTCGTCGACGACCAGGACCGTCTTCATCGCTCGGCGTAGGCTCCCGGGGGTTCCTCGCCGGCGTCACGTGCGTGGGCCTGCCGGTGCCACTCGTCGAAGCGGCCGCGCGGTCCGCAGCCGCCGCCGTACCAGGCACGGCGCCAGAACAGGCCGCGGACGGCGAGGAACCAGAAGACGAAGAAGAGCGGCACGAAGAAGAACCCGAAGCCCCAGGGCCGGTGCCAGCCGTAATAGGGATACAGATACGGGTACGGCCCTCCGGAGGGAGGGACGACGATCTTGCCGCTCTGCTCGATGCCGTTCGCCACGCCCGCCTGGTAGGCCCAGAAGCCGACCGCGACGGCGAGCAGCAGCGCGCCGGCGAGCACGATCCAACGATGGGTGCTGTTCATGAGTACATCCTCCTTTCCACCGCCGAGGATGCACCCCCATTGTGGAGCGATTATGGAGACGCGGCAAGGTGGGTGGCCGGAAAGGACCTCAAGGACACCCAGGATCTCAAGGAGATCCAAGAGCCGCTCTTCCGTGGTCCTTGACGTCCTTGACGTCCTTGGTGTCCTTCAGTCTTTCCCGCTCTGGCCCCGTGGCCTGAAATCTGGTGCGTTTCAACCATGGATGGCGCGTACCAGCCATCGCTGGCGTATGTATCCATAGCCGGTGCATAGTCTGGATCGCTGACGCGTAGTCTGGATCGCTGGCGCATAGTCTCCATAGCCGGCGCGTAGTCTGGATAGCTGACGCATAGTCCGAATCGCCGGCGCGTAATCCGGATAGCTGGCGCGTAGCGTGAATAGCTGGCGCGTACTCTGGATCGCTAGCGCGTAGTATTCGGAGCCGACGCATAGTACCGATCTGCGGCGCGTACTACCCATGTGCGGCGCATAGTGCCGATAGATGGCGCGTACTACCGCCAGATGGCGCGTACTAGACCCGGGCGACGCGTACGATCCAGGAATGGCGCGTATCCCAAGGCGGAATCGGAGGGAAGCCGGCGGCGGCCTGGGGACCGCCGCCGGCTTTCCATCAGAAGCTATCGTCTA
>DATFPH010000109.1:0-1785 GCA_035264905.1 Thermoanaerobaculia bacterium | reverse complement strand
TCTCCCGCAAGCGGGAGAGGGGTGTAGGTAAGTCAGTCTACGGTAGCCTGAGCTTGCGCGAGCTAACCCTCTCCCCTCTCCCGCTTGCGGGAGAGGGGCCGGGGGTGAGGGCTCTCTTCGTCCTGCTCCTCCTGCTCCTCGCCCTCCCTCTCCTCGCCCGCGACGTCCCCTTCCTGAGCGGCCGGATCGTCGACGAAGCCAACATGCTCCCACCCGACGCCCGGCAGCGGATCGAGCCGAAGCTCGCCGCGTTCGAGCAGCGGACGGGTGCCCAGGTGGTGGTGCTGACCATCGAGAGCCTCCAGGGAGATCCGATCGAGGACTTTACGATTCGCGTGGCCCAGACCTGGAAGCTCGGCCAGCAGGGGAAGGACAATGGCGCGATCTTCCTCGTCGCCCGGGACGAGCGCCAGATGCGGATCGAGGTGGGCTACGGCCTGGAGCCGGAGCTGACCGACGCCGAGAGCGGCCGCATCCTCGACAACCTCGTCCGCCCCGCCTTCCGCCAGGGCGACTTCGCCGGCGGCATCGAGCAGGGCGTCGACGCCATCCTGGCGGCGCTCGGCGGGGCGGAAGTCCCGGCCGAGCCGGCGGTGCCGGTGCCGGCCCAGGTGCCGGCGGGCTTCAAGCTGATCCTGATCTTCGTCCTCGCCACCTTCTCGCTCGTCGCGGTCACGGCCGGCGGATGCCAGAGCTGGTTCCTCTATCTCTTCCTCATGCCCTTCTACCTGGCCTTCGGCAGCGCGGTCTTCCCGGCCTTCGGATTCGCACCTCTGATCGCCTGGGCCGTCCTTTTTCCGATCCTGAAAGCGATCTTCGGGCGCTCCGGAGGCTCCCGGCGCTTCGCGTCGCGTGGAGGCTGGGGCGGACCGTTCTGGGGAGGCGGCTTCGGCGGCGGCGGGTTCGGAGGCCGAGGTGGGTTCGGCGGTGGCTTCGGAGGCGGTGGCGGCGGCTTCTCGGGCGGCGGCGGCCGGTTCGGCGGCGGCGGGGCTTCGGGGAGCTGGTAGGACTTGAGCTCGGAGGAGGCTTGGCCTCTAGGACCGGCACAGAGAGGACCTTCAATCTCCTGATCACAGCCGGAAGGCAGGGGGAACGATGGGTCTGTGTCTCCACTGAGAGACACGGGGAGGCGACGGTCCCGTTCCCGGATGTCGTGCCCGCCGCGTCCCTCACGAAGCTTCTGGACCGCCCCGTCGAGCCCGAGGAGCTCGTGAGCATCGGTGCAGATCTCTTTCGGGCTCTTTTTCCAGAAGAGAAGGTCCTTGCGCTCTTTCGCCTTGCCCTCGGCGAAGCTGCAGTGTTGCATCTGCGCCTGCGGATCGAAGATTCCGGCTTGGCGGCTCTGCCCTGGGAGCTTCTCTACGACCCGGTTTACTGTCGATTCCTGGCAACGTGGCCGCGGACCCTTCTGAGCCGAGGCTCCTCCCTGGTGGAGCCCGTGCGTGAGCTGCGGGCTCCGGAGGCCTTGCGGCTGCTGGCCATCTTCCCTCACAGCTCGGGCCTGGACACCCAAAGGGAAAGAGACGAGTTGCTGCGTCTCGAGCGGGAGACTCGCGGCCGGATCGCCGTGCGCAGTCTTGAAGGCCGAGCGACCATCTCTGCTTTGCGCGATGCGTTACGGGGAGAGGACATCCATCTGATCCACTTCGCCGGGCATGCCGTAGCCGGCGGCGGGGACGAGGGAGCAGCCCTCTGGCTGGACCGTGAGCAGGGCGAACTCCCGGAGCGTTTTCCTGCGGCCTCGTTGGCCCGCCTCCTGGAAGCTCAGCCCAACCTGCGGCTGGT
>DATFPH010000108.1:0-1740 GCA_035264905.1 Thermoanaerobaculia bacterium | reverse complement strand
CGCCCCGGCCGCCGGCGCGGGGCGCGGCTCCGCCGCCGGGGCGCCGGCCAGGGCCCGGACCTCCGCCACCCCCTCCGGCGGTCCCTGCAGAAACAGCACGTCGCGCGCGCGCAGGACGTCTTCGGGTTCGGGGTCGAAGTTCCACTCCGAGCCCGAGCGGACGGCTATGGGGCGCATGCCCGTTTCGACGGGCAGGTCCAGCTCGTCCAGGCTGCGGCCGTCCAGATCGCTCTCCGAGTGGATGCGGACGCGTACCGTGATCTCCTCCGCCTCCGTCAGGTCTTCCAAAAGCTCCGGCGGGATGCCGAGCCGCTTTACCACGATCTTGGCGATGTCGTAGGCGGCGTTGCCGATCTTCTCGATGTCCTGCACCACCTGCAGGATGCCGGCCATCTGCTCCGCGTCGGCGTGGCTCCTCGCGGCGAAGATCGCCAGACTACGCATATCGAAGACGAGGTCGTTGAGGCGTTCCTCCAACCTGAAGACCTCCTCGGAGAGGTCTTCGGAATCGTAGAAGATGGCGGCGTAGGAAAGGTCCACCATCAGCTCCGAGGTGTTCTTGGCTTCGGCGAGCATGTCCTTGAGGTTCCGTGGGCGATCCATAGCTCCTATCCTGCCAACCCGAAAATTATGAGTGCGATTATAAGGCTCATGAACCCGAGCAGGTCGACCGCCGCCGTGATTATGGGGATGCCGTACGTGTCGGGGTCGAGACCGAGCCGGTAACTTACCACCGACCCGTAGTACGCCGCGACCGCCGCGGCCGTCGTCGCGATGAGCCCCGCCAGCGCGCTGATGCCGAGCATCACCGCGAACCCGGGACTGGCGTCCGCCCCGAACAACGCCAACGCCAGAAAGTGCGACGCCCCCCCGATAAACAGATACACCCCGGTGGCGAAGGTGTACACGAGGGCGAAATCGCGCAGGGTGCTCACCGGCGGCAGGCCCCGGGGTTCCAGGAGGCCGAGGTGTATCTTCGAGGAGAGGCGGCTGGAGAGGATGCCCCCGAGGGCGCCGCCCTCCTGCAGGAACGCCGGCAGGAGGATGCTCAGGGACAGGAGCGTGAAGAACTGGTCGCTGCGGTCCTCCAGGGCGATCCCGACGAGGATCGTCACGGTGCCGGTGAGGGCGAGGATGGGCAGCGATTCGGCGAGGATGCGCCTCAGGTTCGCGACGCCGAGCCGGAACGCGCCCACTACGGTTGCCGCTGCCACCGCAATCAGGGCGACGGCAAGGACGTTCGAGAAGATCGGGACGCCGATAAGGAGCGTGGCCAGGACCAACGCCGGCAGCGTCAGGATGTCGCCGCAGGCCGTGATCATGGGCGCCGCTATGTTGTCCATGTCCCACCCGCGCGAGACGGAGAGCCGCGCCACCACGACGGTGATGCCCAGCAGCAAGGCCCCCGCCAGCGCGCCACCGACCGTCGAGATGATGACGTAATCGAAGACCGAGAGCAGGGTCTCCACCGCGAGGATGTCCGCCAGGTAACGCGCCAAAAACGCCAGAAACACGCCCGAAACGAGGGAGAGCACCGCCGCGGCCCGCACGTTCTCCGCCAGGACGCCGCGCCTCAGGTTGAAGCTAAACAGGCCCGTCTGTATGGCCGTGCTCAGACGACTACCCATCGCGCCGAAGATGGCGCCGCGCATCCCGATCGCCGCCGGGATCAGGATCGCCAGCCCCACCAGCTCGTCCAGGATGCCGGCGATCCCCGCCAGCGCGATCCCCGCCACCAGC
>DATFPH010000107.1:0-20195 GCA_035264905.1 Thermoanaerobaculia bacterium | reverse complement strand
TCTGGCCGACGACCGCTACGACAAAGCCGGCCGAATCGTCCCGGACCTCGTGCCGCGCGCAGATGTCCTACCAGCTCTCTCGACGCCGGCCGCCGCGGCCGCCTGGGACCTTGGGTTGACTTCTACGGCCTCGCCTTCTTCACCGACCCCCGCCACAGATACACGCACAGCCCGACGAACAGCGCCGCCGAGAGGGTCTGCGAGATCGGCTCGTTGGTGAAGAACGGCGTCGTGATCAGCCCCTCGTCGTACCAGGGGAAGAGCCGCAGGCTCGCTCCGAAGACGCCGCCCAGGGCTCCACCGGCCATCAGACCCGAGGCGATGATCACGCCTCTCTCCATGATGCTGCGCCCCTCCTCGCCCCCGACCCGGTTCGCCCGCTTGCCGACATAGTGCGCCAGGAATCCGCCGACCAGGGCCGGCGTGTTGAGCTCCAGCGGCAGGTACATGCCCAGGGCGAAGATCAGCGCCGGCGCTCCCAGCATCTCCAGGATCAGCGCGATCACCCCGCCGGCCGCGAAGAGGACGTAGGCCACCGGCGCGCGGCTCATGAAGCTCTGGACCAGGGCCTGCATGATGGAGGCCTGCGGCGCGGCCAGCACCTCCCGCGCATCCCCCGGGGCGGACTCTCCGAACTGGAACGCCTTGGCGAGCAGCACGATGGTCAAGGCCGCCGCCACCGCCGAAGCGAGCACGCCGAGGAACTTCACCCGTTCCTGGGTGGCAGGCGTCGAGCCCAGCCAGTACCCGGATTTGAGGTCGGTGATCGTCTGCCCCGAGACGGAGAGCGCCGTGCACACCATGCCGGCGATCGCCATGACGAAGAACATGCCCGTGGTTCCTGACAGCCCGAACTCCAGCAGCACCACGGACGAGACGATGATCGTCAGCATCGTCATGCCCGACACCGGGTTGCGCGCCGTGGTGGCGATCGCGTTCGCCGCGACCGAGGCGAAGAAGAAGGAGAACACCAGGGTCAGCAGGAGGCCCACCAGGGCCACCAGCAAGCTCGCCCCCTGGAGCGTGGTGAAGAAGATCCCGATCACGACCGTGGTCACCACCACGCCGATCAGGAGGGTCATCACCGGGATGTCCCGGTCCGTGCGCTCCAGACCGCTGTCCTCTCCGTGCCGGAAAGCCTTGGCCGCGATGGCGAACGAGCCGGCCACGATGCGCATCGACTTGATGATGCCGAAGATGCCCGCGGTGGCGATGGCTCCGACGCCGATGAACCGGACGTAGGTGCGGAAGATGGTCGCGGCGTCCATCGCCGAGATCGGCCCCGTCCCCGGATAGACCAGCGTGTCCGGCGAGCCCTGGCCGATCATCCAGATCAGCGGCACGAGCACGAAGTTCGACAGGAAGCCGCCCGCGCAGAGGATCATCGACGAGCGCAGCCCCATGACATAGCCGAGCCCCAGGATGAACGAGATCGCGTCGAACCGGACCACCATGCGCCAGCGGTCGGCCAGGTCGCGCATGGCCGGGATGAACTGGAAGTCGATGACCTCGCGCCAGACGTGGAAGGTGGTCACGAAGAAGTCGTAGATCCCGGAGATCGCGGTGGCCTGGAGGAGGAGCTTGGCCTGCGAGCCGCCCTTCTCGCCCGTCACCAGGACCTCGGTGATCGCCGTGGCCTCGGGATACGGGAGCTGGCCGTGCATCTCGCGCACGAAGAAGCGCCGCAGAGGGATGAGGAAGAGAACCCCCAGGCAACCGCCGGCCACCAGAATCAGGGTCGTTTGCACCGGGTGCGGGCTCAGATTCAGAATATACAGGGCCGGCAGGGTGAAGATGGCGCCCGCGACGATGGCCCCGGACGTGCCGCCGATGTTGGTGAGGATGACGTTCTCGAGGAGCGTCGAGCGCCGCCGGTAGGTGCGGGCGAGGCCGATCGCCAGGATCGAGATCGGGATCGAGGCCTCCATCACCTGCCCCACCTTGAGGCCCGAATAGGCCGAGGCGATCGTGAAGATGACGCAGAGGAACAGACCCCAGCCCACCGAGCGCGCGGTGGCCTCCCGCAGAGGAGCGGCCGCCGGGATCATCGGGGCGTAGGTTTCGCCTTCGGCGAGCGACCGATAGGCGTTTTCGGGCAGGGACTTGGTCTCTGGAGCGTCCATCCGTCCTCCTCTCATCCTGATCTGGCCTGGTCTGGCAAAAAGCCGCACAACTTTACCCCAGATCCCCGCGTAGACGCTCCCTCCCGATCGCACGTACAGAAAGATCGAATAAGCTCCTGCAAGATGACGACGTCCCGCCGTCTCTCCCTTCTCGCCGGCCTCGCCATTCTTCTCCTGGCGGCGCTTCTCCGCGCGCCGTCGCTGACCGCGGCAAGGCCGTACATCAACTACGTCGACGAGGGGAATTATCTCCATCCGGTGGCCAAGATGCTGCGGGCCGGGGAGTGGGATCCCCGCTGGTACATGTATCCGCAGCTTCCGACGACCCTGGCCGCGGTCGCGGCCCGGCTCTATGCGCCGTTCCACCCCCTTCGCCACGAAGGGCGGACGTTCCGGGAGGACCTCTCGGTCGGCCGCGCGACGTACGACCTGCTGGAGCCGTTCGAGCTCCTGCTCGCCGGCCGGCTCCTGAGCTTCCTGGCGGGTCTCGGCGTGGTGGCCCTGACCGGACTCTATGGGCGGCGGCTGCTCGGGACCCCCTCGGGCCTGTTCGCGGCGTTCCTGGCCGCCTGGCTGCCCTGCCTGGTGATCCGCGGCAGCATCGCCACGGTCGATCCCTGGGCCGCCCTCTTCGCTCTGGCCTGCTTCTTCTTTGCCGACCGCCTGCGCACCTCGGCGCGGCCTGGCCGTGAAGTCTTCCTCGCGGGGGCCATGGCCGGCCTCGCCTTCGCCTCCAAGTACCCGGCCGTGCTCGCGGCGCTCGGCGCCGGGCTGACGCTCTTCCTGGACGAGCAGCGCCCCTTCCGGGAGAGGCTCCGCCTCCTGACGATCGGCGGGGCCGGTACGCTTGCCGGAATGCTCGCGGGCATGCCGGCGCTCGTCCTCCACCCGAGGGAGGTGGTGCTGGCCATGCGGAACCAGAACGAGCTCTACACCACCCTCGCCCAGACCCCTCGGCTCTGGGAGCAGGCGATCCTGCGGGCGGAATGGGACCTCCCCTACGAGCACCCCGAGCTCGGCATCCCCTTCCTCCTCCTCGCCGCGGCGGGCACCTGGCTCGCCCTGCGCGACCGCCGCCTCGCGAAGACCGTGCTGGGGTGGCTGCTCTTCCTGGGCGTGTCCATCGCCCTCTACCTGCCGAAAAACTTCCAGGCGTTCCGCAACCTCCTGCCCCACGTGCCGCTGCTTTGCCTTCTGGTGGCGGTGCTCCATGCGTGGATCCGTGCGCGGCTCGCCCGTCCGGTCTGGGCCGATGCCGGCGCGGTCCTGGTGGTCCTCGCCCTGTTCGGCGCGCCGGTCGTCGACTGGACCTGGAAGCGGGCGGAGCTCGCCGACTCGCGCCGGCAGGCGGTCGACTGGCTGGCGGTACATGGCGGACCGGATCGCTCCGTCCTGGTCCTGCGGGAGCTCGCGTTCGTCCAAAGCGACCTCCGCCGGCTGAAGGGAAAGGTGGTACAGCGGCGCTGGCCGCTCTCCGAGGTGGCGATCCGCAGCCGGCGCCCGCAGCTCCTGGTTCTCGGACAGCTCGATCAAAAGGAAGGCGGGGTCCTCGACGCAGCGCAGCACCCCGCTGTGCGCCGGGGCTACGTGCTCCGTGCCCGCTTCGGAGAGGGCACGACGATCGCCCCATTCGACTGGTGGAAGGGGAACCGGCAGGTGGTGTACGTGTTCGAGGAAAAAGCGCGCACCGGGAGAGGGGCAAAAGGAAAAGGCCGCCGGGTCGCGGCGGCCTCTGCTCCATCGGGATCGTGATTGCCGGTCTATCGGGTGCAAGTCACCGGGCGACCGTCACCGGACCGCCGCCGCCCGGGCTCGGAGCCGCGCAGGCGTTGAGGGACGAGGACGCCTTCTGGTACCACTCCCCGGTGCCGGAGTAGGAGAAGACGAAGGTCCCACCCTTGATGGTGTCGATCACCGGCCGGGCGCTCGCCTCGGACAGCGCCGGGCAGCCCCAGCTCCGGCCGAGCCGGCCCTGGCTGCGGGCGTGCTCGGGGCTGACGTACCAGGCGCCGTGCATCACGATGTGGCGCTCTTCGGCCCGGTCATTGAACCCCTCGTCCAGCCCCTGGAGCTTGAGCGAGTAGCCGTTGCCTCCCTCGTAGGTCCCCGCGGTCCGGAACAGGCCGAGGCTCGTCTGCCGGCTGTCCATCACGTTGGAGAACCGCGTGGCGTAGTTGTCGCCGCTGCCCGACCCGTGCGCCACCAGCTCGTGGAACAGCACCTCGCCACGCTCCAGATCGAGAACCCAGAGCCGCGGCGTGGTCGAGGGGAGCGAATAATCGATGACGGTCAGCAGGTCGTCCCGTCCGGAAACGCCGCGAGCCTTGGCACAGGCGACCGCATCGAGCGCCATCGCGAGGACCTTCGGCGAGAGGCCCTCGGCGCCCTTGGCGAAGGCCCTCCTGGCCGGGGTGGCGACCGCCGGGACTGCGACGGCCGCAGGGGCGGACACAGCGGCGACGGCGGGCACCGGCTGCGCGACAGCCGCAGGCGCGGGAAGGGCAGCGGGCAGGGTGGCCGGAACGGCTTCCGTCGCGATGGACGGGGTGGTGGCGATCTTGGGTGCCTCGGCGGCGCGGGTCCGCGGGCTGGCGGCGATCAGGGTGACGAGAAGGGCGAGCAGGACAGCTGGGGTCAGAGATCGGTTGAGCATCGTTCGAGCATGGCCTCCAGAGTCGGTCGCGTCAGTCCGCAGATTGTACATCCTGTCAGCACAGGAAGGTCAACGATTCAGGGAGTATAACCCGCTGGAAGGGGCTCGAATTCCGCCAAAAGGCAGTAATTTTTACACAGCTTTCGACCAGATAAGACCGGCCAGAAAAGCCGCGGGCAGGAGCCGGAGCCCCTGCCCTCGAACAGCGCTTGATGGAGACGGCCGGCTACCGGAAGGCGGCCACGGTACCGCGCGTGTTGTTGAGCACGCGCGTGTTGTCGCTCGTCGAGGTCGTGCCCATGGGCAGGCCGTTGTAGAGCTTGTTCGGGTTCGACCAGTAGTTGAGGCGCGGGCAGCCGCCCGAGCAGGCATAGGCCATGATCGTGCGCCACTTCGGGCTGCCGTTGTACTGGTAGCCATGGCCATAGGCGTACGGAGAGGTGGACGGGTCGTTCGCGGGATCGTGCCGGGCGGACTGCAGATGGCCGATCTCATGCGCGAAGGAGTAGTAGCCGGTGATGCAGTCCCAATGGGCGTCGGAGAACGCCGTGCTCGCCGTGGAGCCGATGCCCGACGCGAGACCGCAGGACGAGCTGTTGTTGATCACCAGGAGCCCGACGTCCGCCGCGACCGAGTTGCGCGTCGTGTGGATCGAGTCCATGAAGCCGTCGCTGGTCCCGCGATAACGGCTCAGATCGGTGCTGAAGCTGCCGCTCTGCGTGTAGGTGACCTGCGACTTGTGGGCGAGCACGAGGTCGATGAGGACGCCGCTGTTGTCATAACCCTGGTTGGATTCGGCCACGGCGAGATCGATCAGGGCGCTGATGTTGCCCGACGCCGTGGCGGCGGACGAGGTGTAGTGGACCATGACGCGGATGACCGTATCGCCGACGGCCTTGTCGGCCGGCTTCTCCTGCATCGGGATATTGGGCAGCCGGGCATACTCTTTCGGATGATCGGGAGGCATGGCCGCGTGGTTCACCACGACGATGGCATGGCCGCCGGTCTTGAGCGGGCGGATCTTGTACCACTCGCCGTTGAAGTGCACGTTGCCGGTGATCGTCTTCCCATTCTTCACCAGCATCACGGTGTTGATGGGATCGAACTCGAGAGAATCCGGAGAGAAGGGGACGTTCAGCAGCCCGGGGTTCTCGATGATGCCGTACCAGACCGTCGAGCCCGTGTTCATCAGGTAGGAATTGACACGGTGCGCCCGCAGATCCAACCCTCTCTCCAGATTGAGGTCCAGGGTCGCCGTCTTCACGTTGATCAGATTGGCATGGGCCTGCACGAGTTCCAGGGATGCGGTGGCGGGGTTGTCGGCCAGCGCGTGGTAGGACGGGTCCAGCGCCAGGGCCTGCCGGTTGGGAGCGGAGGGCTCGAAGCGGGAAAAGAGTGCATCACCTGCATGAGCCGAGGCGGCGAGAAGACCGAGCACAGCCGCCATTCCAAAGGAACGGATCCAACGCTTACTCATCATGATCTCCTTACTGATAAAAAAGAAGACACCAGCTCGATGGCGCTCGCAGAGCGCCTCCTCCTCCTGCAGGGATCCCTCGCAAAGGTATGTGCCTGCCGCAGAGAAAAGCGCGCCGCCCGCGGAGACGTTATACTCGCCGCAATGTCTCGTGCGACACCCGTGCTCGCGCTCACCGCGCTGCTTGGTCTGCTCCTCGCCTGCGAAGCCTGGGGGCAGGCGCCTCCCGTCATCGCCGCGGCCGGCGACATCGCGTGCGATCCGGGGGATGCGAGCTACAACGGCGGCAACGGCACGGCCTCGGCCTGCCGGATGAAGGCGACGTCCGATCTGCTGCTGGGTCTCGGCCTGACGGCCGTCCTCCCGCTCGGGGACAACCAGTACGAAGACGGCGCGGCCACCAAATATCAAGCGTCCTACGATCCGAGTTGGGGCCGCCTCAAGGCCATCACCCGGCCGGTTCCCGGCAACCATGACTACGTCACACCTGGAGCGGTACCCTACTATTCCTACTTCGGCACGGCGGCCGGCGATCCCGCCAAGGGCTACTACAGCTACGACCTCGGGGGCTGGCACCTGATCGCCTTGAACTCCAACTGCCCCGGCGGATGCGGCGCCGGCTCGCTCCAGGAGCAGTGGCTCGCGGCCGATCTCGCGGCCCACCCTGGGACCTGCACCCTCGCCTACTGGCATCATCCGCGCTTCTCCTCCGGCCCCCACGGCAACGACGCCACGTCTGACGCGTTCTGGCAGGACCTCTACGCCGCCGGCGCGGACGTGATCCTGAACGGGCACGATCACGTCTATGAGCGCTTCGCTCCGCAGAGTCCGGCCGCAGCGGCCGACCCGGCCCAGGGAATCCGTCAATTCACGGTCGGCACGGGAGGCAAGAACCTGACGGGTTTTTCGGTGATCCGGGCGAACAGCGAGGTGCGCAACGCGAGTGCCTTCGGCATTCTGGAGATGACGCTTTACCCCATTGGCTACAGCTGGCGGTTTCTCTCCGCCTCGGGCGGCACGGTGCTCGATCAGGGGGCGACCTTGTGCCACAGCACCCTGCCGTGGCCCGGCACGGAGCTCTACACCGTTCCACCCTGCCGAGTGGTCGACACGCGCAATCCGGCCGGCGTGCTCGGCGGTCCCGCGCTGGCCGGCGCCGGCACGCGGAGCTTCCCCATCGCCGGGACCTGCGGCATCCCGGCCGACGCCGTGGCCGTGGCCGCGAACGTGACAATCTTGGGACCGACCATCTCCGGCAATCTGGAAATCCATCCCACCGGCGGGCTTCCGACGAGCACGAGCACGATCAACTTCACAGCCGGCCAGATCCGGGCAAACAACAGCCTCCTGACCCTCGGAGTCGGCGGCGAGATCTCTGTGACCGCCAATCTGTCCGCGGCGGGTACGGTCCAGTTCGTGCTGGATGTGACGGGGTATTTCCGATGATGCCTTCTTCCCTCTGCGCGGCCTGGTTAGCGGGAAGCGCGCTTCCTTTCGTGCTCCGCGATGAGCTGCCGGAAGACCGGCACCAGCTCAGCCGGCACTTCCATCACCGTGTGCTCCGGGCTCGAGAGGGCCGCATCGTGTTGGGCAGCAGCCTCTTCGTCGGTCTGGCTTTCGTAGTACTCCAAGACATCCCGGATGCGCTGCTCATCCCAGCCCGAGGGGAATTCGTTAGTTTTCTTCATGGTCTCTTCCGTCTGCTCTCCAGTCGCAGGATCGATGTAGAAGCGGATATCCACCGCATCATCTTATGCCATCACGAGACCTCTCGGTCGAAAATTGTCGAAGAGAGCGACGCAGAGGGCAATCAAACCGACGGCACCGTCTCCGGCTCCACCACCTCCAGAGCCGGCTCGGCGTGGAGTTGGGCGAAGATCTTCCGGCCCATGGACTGGCCCAGGGCCTCCTGGAGCTGCTCGATCGTAGCCTCCCGGACTCCGGTGACGCTCCCGAAAGTGGTCAGCAGGAGCTTGCGGCGGCGCGGGCCGATGCCGGCCAGCTCGTCGAGCTTGCTGTGCAGCGTGCGGGCGCTCCGCCGGGCGCGGTGGCGCGAGACGGCGAAACGGTGCGCCTCGTCCCGCACCTGCTGGAGGAGGCGCAGCCCCATGTCGTCTTTGGGCAGGCGGAGCGGCTCGGGGATGCCCGGCACGTAGATCTCCTCCTCTCTCTTGGCCAAGGAGACGATCGGCGTGTCCTCCACTCCCAGCTCGGCCAGCGCGGCCAGCGCGGCGTTGAGCTGGCCGCGGCCGCCGTCGATCATGATCAGATCGGGCAGGTTGCCCGTCTCCTCCAGGATCCGGCGGTAGCGGCGCTCCACGGCCTGACGGATGGAGGCGAAGTCGTCCGGCTGCTGGAGGCCCTTGATGTTGAAGCTCCGGTAATCGCCCTTCCGCATCTTCCCCTCTTCCCAGACCACCATGGAGGCCACGGTCTCCCCTCCCTGGAAGTGCGAGATGTCGAAACCTTCGATCCGCCGCGGCGGCTCCATGAGCTCCAAGTGCCGTTCCAGGGCCGAGGCGCCCGGGTATTCCTGGCCGCCGGCGCGGAAGCGCCGCTTGTGCGCCAGCTCGGCGTTGTGCATGGCGAGCGCCACCCGCTCGGCCTTGAGGCCGCGGGACGGCATCCGCAGATAGACCTTCTCCCCCTTCTTCTCGCAGAGCCACTCGAGCAGCACCTCCTCCCCTTCAATCGGCGCCGGCAGATGGATCTCCTTGGGGATGAACGTCGTGCGGTCGTAGATCTGCGGCAGGATCTCCGAGAAGAGCTGCTCGGCCGAGACCGCGCCGATGCCCTCCCAGAAGAGCTCGCGGCGGTCGAGGATCTGGCCGCCGCGCATCACCAGCACGGCCAGGGCGGCGTTGCCGCCGCTCACGTGGACGCCGTAAACGTCCAGGTCCTCGTCCTCCACCGACGAGAGCTTGCGGCGCTGGGTCGTGATCTCGATCTCATTCAGGGTGTCGCGGAGCTGGGCGGCGCGCTCATAGTCCTCGGATTCGGCGGCCTCCCACATCTCCTTCTTGAGCCGGCGGACCAGCTGCTCGGTGCGGCCGGAGAGGAAGAGCCGCGTCTGCTGCACCGCCTCGTCGTAGGCTTCCTTGGTCGTCAGCCCGGCGACGCAGGGGCCGAGGCAGCGATGCATGTCGTAATAGAGGCAGGGGCGCGGCAGGCTGCCGTCGATCTCGATGCGGCAGACGCGGATCTGGAAGAGCTTCTGAACCAGCTTGATGGCCTTGCGCGCCATGCCCCCCGGCAGGAAGGGGCCGAAGTACTCGGCCTTGTCCTCGCGCACCCTGCGGGTGAAGGCGATCCGCGGGTACTCGTCCTGGAGCGTGACCTTGAGGTAGGGGTAGGTCTTGTCGTCGCGCAGCAGGATGTTGTAGCGCGGCCGCTTGGTCTTGATCCAGTTGTTTTCGAGGAGCAGCGCCTCGGACGCCGAGTCGGTGACCACGAAGTCGATGTCCGTCGCCTCGGAGACCATGGCCTCCAGGCGCGGCTCGTGCTCGCGCGAGAGGTAGGACGAGGCCCGCTTGCGCAGCGACGTGGCCTTGCCGACGTACAGGATCTTCCCCTCGGCATCCTTGAAGATGTAGATGCCCGGCCGGTCGGGAAGCTCCCGGATGCGTTCGGCGAGAGGGTGGGCGGAAGTCATCGGTCTCTATAGGCCGGGAGCGGAAGTGGAGCGGTCCTCCCGGCTGGCAGGGATCTTAACAGGAGCGGGAGCGGGACGGCCGGTAAAGGTGCCGGTGCGATGGGATGGCGCGGAAGGAGGCGCGGTGCCAAGGGAATGTAGAGACGCCCCGCGGGGCGTCTCCGGGTCGTCTCCGCGGCAACTCCCTCCCCACGGGGCCTCTCTGCCGGTCTACCTGTCGACCGCCGGGCAGTCCGGCGGCGACTGTTCGCCCGTCGCCTTGGTGAACATCTCATTGATGATCTTGTATTCGTCAGGCGTTCCTCCCTGCCAGAGATCCTTCGAGCAATTGGCGACGTTGCAGCCACCGCCTTGCGTCTTGAACTCCACGCTGTCGTACGTGATGGGGCAGGTGCAGTGCGCCCGTGACGGGTCTTTCTGGTCGATGATGCAGGGATAGCCGAAGCAGACCGTCCGGGCATTGCCTTTCGGGCAGGTCAAGTAGGGATCCTTGCGCGCGTACGAGTAGGTGGACATGATGTATTCGCCGTTGGGTCCGCTCGGAATGCGGTTGTCGCAGGGACCGGGGCCGAGATTCCGCCCTTTCTTGACCTCGCAGGTGCAGACCGCCGTGGTGGGCTGCACGGACTTCGAGCCGGCAGGACCTTTCTGCGCCGCGAGAGGTGTACACAGCGCCGCGTCGCAGATCGCATACGTCCCCTCACACATTTGCAGAACCTTGCGATCGAGGCGTTGCGAGGCCTCGTCTGCCCCCGCGGCGGC
Organism: Thermoanaerobaculia bacterium; assembly: GCA_035264905.1. Lineage (GTDB taxonomy): Bacteria > Acidobacteriota > Thermoanaerobaculia > Multivoradales > UBA5704 > UBA5704. The sequence goes on along the minus strand of DATFPH010000107.1, from coordinate 9,528 downwards.
GGCAAGACCCAAGGTCGCGACGAGAACGACAAGCCAGGCCGACAGCGCGCTGCCACGTCGAGAGTCGAAAGACATTTCTAGTCCTCCTTCCTAAAAGGGATACATTTGTCTGCTATCCCCGGAGCAAAGGCGATGCCAGCGAGAAAATCAGAGATTCGGGGAGGCTGGACGTGGGCCCGCGGGTGTCCGACATGTCGGCGACATGTCGGAGGTGTGTCGGCTCGCCGCCCTGCCGGCCGGCGTACCGGCTGCACGCGGTAGTCAGGCATGAGCCCGCAGCAGGTAGCTCACACCAAGTGCACATACATACAGCCCGAGTCCGAATACGGTATGCGTCACAAGGCTCTTCAACCTGGCCTGCGTCGGGTTGGGCGTTCTCGATGCGGCAATGCCTATGCCGAGCGACGGCTGCATGATGAAGAACGGGAATACTACGGTGCCAATCCCGTAGAGCAGCGCCGGCAGCAAAGTGGGTCGCGCAAGCCAATCACCTGATGCAAAAACGACGAACACAAGCGCGAACACGACGCCAATCGTGTAGTGGGCAATCCGAAGACTCAAAGGCTCAATCCCGAGTCCGTGAATGCACGGGCAAGAAGATCCTCGACTCCGGAGCGCTCCGCCCACTCGTTGAGATAACTGAGATCCAGAGTTCTTCCTTGCACCTTGATCACTCCAAGAACGTCGTTCCACTGACGCTCCGAAACCCCGCCTCCTTTGCGGTACCAGAGCAGCTTCTGGAGAATCGTGTCCTCGGGACTGGCAATCTGAAGATGTGCCTCCGGCTCCCCCGGAATTGGCAGGACCTGCCGCCGCGCCATCTCCTGCCTCGCAAGAGGAGTCTCGGAGAAGACAAAGAGATCGACCTTGATCATGGTCTTCAGATGGATGAGATTGAAGGACGTTCGGCGGCGGACGGCGGCCTCGACGCGCTCGGGCGAGAGGTAGAACGCCCCCTCGACTCGGCCGATGAAAGGCTGTATGTGCTCCGGCCGCAGAGCCGCGACGAGATCCGCGTCCTGCGTGGAACGGGGGATGCCATGCAGCGAGCTGGCCAGGGAGCCTCCCACGACATAGGGAACATCGAGTTCTTCAAGGACCCGCGTCACCTCCAGAAGGACCTGGAAGGCCTCATCCGGGCTCACCAATGTCAGTAACCCTCGACCTCGGGGTCCCACCCGAACGCCTCGATCATGGTCTCTCGATCCAGCCAAAGGGCTGCGAGCCGGAGGCGCAGCTCGCGCTCCGAAAGGTTGGGGCCATACCGGGCCTGAATGCGCATCGCAGCCATACGCTGGGCGGCCCGGTTCAAATCGAAGACCTGCCGGAGCTTCTCGACCGGAGGCATCCGGCGATAGCCTTCCAGGAGAATCTCCTCGATCTCCGGCGGGGTATCGGTGGACTGGGTCTTCATCGGCGGCCTCCAAGCGGAAGGTACCACAGACGCGTCTCCGTCTCAGCCACGTTCTGCGGGAAGCAGGTACTGCCGATCGACAAGGAGGGGCTCCCGACGAAGCACCTGAGTGAAGGCCGGACCTCGAAGGTGATTCGGCCAGCAGGCCAGTTGACCGGAAGACGCCATCGGAAGGATGGATAGCCGATCACGTACGTGACTTCCTCCCGCTCAATCCCGTCGAGCGAAAACGGTGTCATACCTGCACCTGGAGTGGCGTAGTCGATCTCGATGCGTAAATCGAACACTTCGTGAAAGGTGAGCGTGGCCGGCGCTACAAGGAATTGGATCGTTTGGTCGTCGCGCGGGAGCCACTCAACGATGAAATCGAGGTCGAGCTCAAGGTCGGCCGTGCCATTCTCCTCTTGTGCTGTGGCGAGATGAAGCCCGTGCACGTGACAGTCGTGCCAGGAGAGGCCATCAAAATCAGGTGTGGTCCAGCGGTCAGGCATCCTCGACTCACTTGGCAACGGCGGAGCGCCCGGGCAGGGCTCTGGATTCTACTCTCCCTGAGAGGCCAGGGCACTCCCTGAGAGCCAGCCCCTCTTCGCGAATGTCGAAAGTCTCGACCTTTCCGCCCTGGCTTGCACCGCTAAAAGGACAGCACAGCGCTGAGAATTGCGCGCTGAGCCTGGTTGGCCTCGCTAAGAGCATTCGGAATTGGACCAAGGCCGGCGACGACGGGACGCCCCGCGACGGGGAACGCCACCGGCGGCTGCACCCTCAGGAATGACATCCCAAAGCCACCCTCGTAGCCGAGTTGCTCCGCTGCATCCCGAACGCCGTGAATGTCGGAGTTGGTATGTAATAAGCTCGTTCCGAACCGCGGCTGAGCATTGCCGGCCAGACGCCCACCGCCGAGTAATAAGATCGGACCGCCCGCTCCATCCCGCCATACGAGCCAAATCCGTTCACCAACGGAGGGGATGCCGGGCCAGGGGCGGAAGCCTGGCGGACTACACCAGATTGCCTGATGGGTGCGAAGCAAGCGCTGCGTACCCTCTGCATTCACAGGTGGGTCGGACCCGCAATAAATCCACTCTACCATTAGCTACATCCCTCCAATCAAACTCGCCCACCTCGGGTCCCAGCCGAACACCCTCGACGCCTCCCGTTGAGTACAGCATCAAGCTGCGACGTCGACGTAGCGGACAACACTGGACGGCACCGGGATGGGTGAGCCATCCTCGCGCAGGCCCTCCAGATGAAACTCGATCGCCTCACAGATTTCGCGTTCAACTTCCTCAATCGTCGCACCCGTAGCGATACAGCCAGGCAGATCCGGCACATACGCGGAATAGTTGGGTCCGGCATTTTCAATAACGATCGCATAGCGCATGATGAGCCTCACTTCTTGAAGCCTGCCTGTTTCCTGATGCTGTTGAGCGTGCCGGGCGCCAGCTCGTCGCCTGGCTTCCCCGAACGGTCACTCGGCCGGGCTTCACGGCGTGCTTGAATTGCCGGTGGCTCCCGCGCGTCGCCGTGCTCCCAAAGCCGGTGACGATCTCTACCCCTCTCCAAAGTTTCCACGTCGCTGTGCATGCAACTCACCTGCATGGCGAGAAGTACTGGGGCAGCTCCTCGGCCATCCGCTGGGTCAGCGTGATGCTGGCAGGCTGCGAGGCTCAACGCGAAGGTCAGGCCGCACCCGCGAAGGCGTGAGCAGCTTCGGCTGGCACCTCGATGGGAACGAAGAAACTCGCCGGGAAGAGGTAATCCTCGCCCGACTCATCAACGATTCGGAGCATGCCGTGAGCCTCGGCCTGCGAATCGCTGATCCCCCGGTAGACCGTTCTCACCTGGAGTGAGGCTGCGTAGCCTTTGTTCTTCACGCAGAGGAAGTAGAACTGTTTGCTTTCGTCCATAACATTTAGCTCAACATGCGCTTGATTTTGACATCGAACCGGCCGCGCCCATGAGCCTCGTACCAGTGTACTTCGGCGCGTCCAACAAATCCATCGACCAATCGCACTGTGGCGATTCCCTTGCACTTGCGCCAGCTCCCGGCCCCATAAGCCCTGTCCAAGAGCTTCCGGACGCGAACTGCTGAGCCCGAGGCGATCGTCTCGACCGATGTGATCTCGCTCAGCAGCTCCACTTCGTCAGCCGTGAAGCTCCTGTCCCCCGGATCATCCAACCGCCCCCGATCCCGGTCACCCCGCATAGATCTGCAGCTCCCGCAGCTCCCGGATCTTGTTGCGCAGCTCCGCGGCCTCTTCGAACTCCAGGCGCTTGGCGTGGGCTCGCATCTCCTTCTCCAGGCGCTGGATGCGCTCGGTCAGGGGGACGTCGCTCGACTCGGCGATTTCGGAGAGACGCTGCGGCCCGGCCGAGTAGAGGTCGAGCTGGCTCATCTGGACCAGCGGGTTGTGGATGTCCTTGAGGATGGTCGCCGGCTCGATGCCGTGCTCCTCGTTGTAGGCCCTCTGCCGGACGCGGCGGCGCTCGGTCTCGTCGATCGCCCGCTGCATCGAATCGGTCATCGCATCGGCGTAGAAGATCACCTTGCCGTTCAAGTTGCGGGCGCCGCGGCCGGAGGTCTGGATGAGCGCGGTCGTGCTGCGCAGGAATCCTTCCTTGTCGGCGTCCAGGATGGCCACCAGGGAAACCTCGGGCAGGTCGAGCCCCTCGCGCAGCAGGTTGATTCCCACCAGGATGTCGAAGTCGCCGCGGCGCAGGCCGGTGACGATCTCGACCCGCTCCAGGGTCTCCACGTCGCTGTGCATGTAGCGGACCCGCATGGCGAGCTCCTGGAGGTACTGGGTCAGCTCCTCCGCCATCCGCTTGGTCAGGGTGGTGACCAGGACGCGCTCCTTGCGGGCAACCACCTTGCGGATCTCCCCCACCAGGTCATCCACCTGCCCCTTGGCCGGCCGGATCTCGATCACCGGATCGAGCAGCCCGGTGGGTCGGATGACCTGCTCCACCACCACGCCGCCGGTGCGGACCAGCTCCCACTCTGCCGGGGTCGCCGACACGTAGATCCGCTGCCCGACGCGGGCATCCCACTCCTCGAAGGTGAGCGGCCGGTTGTCGAGCGCCGAAGGGAGCCGGAAGCCGAAGTCGACCAGGGTCGTCTTGCGCGAGCGGTCGCCATGGTACATGCCGCGCACCTGCGGGATCGTCTGATGGCTCTCGTCCACGACCAGCAGGTAGTCTTCGGGGAAATAGTCGAAGAGAGTCGGCGGCGGCTCGCCCGGAGCGCGGCCGGAGAGGTGGCGCGAGTAGTTCTCGATGCCGTGGCAGTAGCCGATCTCCTTGAGCATCTCCAGATCGAAGCGGGTGCGCTGCTCCAACCGCTGGCGCTCCAGGTACTTGCCCTCGGCCTCCAGCAGGGCGAGCCGCTCCTCCAGCTCGACGCGGATGCCGTCGATGGCGCGCTCCATCCTCTCCTTGGGTGTCACATAGTGGGTCCGGGGGTAGACCGCGATGCGGTCGAGCTCGTAGAGAACGTCGCCGCGCAGGACGTCGAAGCGGGTGATGCGCTCGACCTCGTCGCCGAAGTATTCGACCCGCAGGCCGACCTCTTCATAGGCGGGGAGGATCTCCAGCACATCGCCGCGCACCCGGAAGCTGCCGTGGTAGAGGTCCATGTTGGTGCGCTCGTACTGCATCTCGACGAGCCGCCGGAGGACGGGATCCATCCCCTCCGTGTCCCCCTTGCTGAAGAACTGAAGCATGCCGAAGAAGGCTTCCGGCGAGCCGAGGCCGTAGATGCAGGAGACCGAGGCCACGATGATGACGTCCCGCCGCTCGAACAGCGACTTGGTGGCGCGCAGGCGGAGGCGGTCGATCTCCTCGTTGATGTTGGTCTCCTTCTCGATGTACGTGTCCGTGGCCGGGACGTACGCCTCCGGCTGGTAGTAGTCGTAGTAGGAGACGAAATACTCGACGGCGTTGTTCGGGAAGAAGCTCCGGAACTCCTGGAAGAGCTGCGCCGCGAGGATCTTGTTGTGGGAGAGGACGAGAGTGGGGCGGTCCAGGGTCTCGATGGCCTTGGCGATGGTGAAGGTCTTCCCCGATCCCGTGACCCCGAGCAGGACCTGTTCTTTGTCACCGCGCTGCACTCCCTCCACGAGCTGCTCGATGGCAGCCGGCTGGTCCCCCTGGGGTGTGAAGCGGGATACGAGCTGGAAACCCGACATGGCGCAGATTGTAACCGTGCCGGGGGACCGCCTGTTCCCTAACTTCCCCCCCTCTCCCGCTCCGCGGGGGAGGGGTCAGGGGTGGGGGGCTTCCCCGCCAGGCCCTCCAGCGACTGCGTCAGCTCCTGGATATCCTTCCGGGAGAGCTTCCGGCCCGCCGGAGCCACGTCCATGATCTTGCCCTGGAACGCCTGGACCTTGGAGATGTCGATCTGGTTCTTCTCCATGGATCGGCGGGCGTCCTCGAAGGCGGCCGCGAGACGGGCGCGGTCCTCCGGCGTGACGTCCGGACCGAGGCGGCTCATGATGTCCTGCTCCATGGTCCGGAAAGACCACTGCACGATCTTCGGGGCGTTGGAAATCATCACAACCAGCCCGATCCCCAGGAGGAGCAGCAGAGCCCCGCAGCCGATCAGCAGCGGCTTACTGCAGCCGGTCGCGCCCGGCGGACGACCAGGCACTTCCGGACGCACTCCCGGCGGATTGAACGGGCTGGGCGGAGGATAGGGGGGCTGCTGGGGAGGTTCCGTCATCGAGGTCTCCAGATCGCCGCCGTTCATCCTATCCGACAAGCCCCTCTATAATGAACCCGTGCGATACGATCCGCTGCCTTCAGGCTCCTCAGCTTCCGCCAATTCTCGCGCTCCCCGCCCGCCGGCCCGCCGGCTCATGCGTTGGACCGTGCCTCTGGTCGTCGCGCTGCTCGTCGGCGCCGTCGCCGGCGTGGCCGTGGCTGCCGCGATCCACGTCCCCCGTGTGGAATCGCTGGTCGGCTACACGCCCAGCCTGGTGACCCAGCTCTACGCGGCCGACGGCTCGGTCTTCGCCACCTTCGCGCGCGAGCGGCGCGTCATGCTCAAGGAGTCGGAGATCCCGAAGATCCTGCAGCAGGCGGTGCTCGCCTCCGAGGATGCCAACTTCTTCCAGCACGGCGGCGTCGACGCCCTGGGCATCGCGCGCGCCGCGTGGACCGACCTGCGCGCCCGCCGGGTGGTCGAGGGCGCCTCGACGATCACCATGCAGCTCGCGCGCAGCCTGTATCTGACCCGCGCGCGCACCTGGAGCCGCAAGATCGAAGAGGCGTTCGTCGCGGTCGAGTTGGAGAAGAATCTCAGCAAGCCGCAGATCCTGACCCTCTACCTGAACCTGGTGAACCTCGGCCACGGCAATTACGGTGTCGAGGCTGCCTCCCGCTACTACTTCGACAAGCCGGCGGCCAAGCTCTCCCTCACCGAAGCGGCGACCCTGGCCGGCATCATCCCGGCGCCGAGCCGCTACAGCCCCTACCGCAATGCCGAGCAGGTCAAGCGCAACCGCGACCGGGTGTTGGGCCGCATGCTCGACGAGCGCTACATCACGAGAGCGCAATACGAGCAGGCGGTCGCGCAGCCGCTCCTCGTCTCATCCCAGCAACCCGAGGAGGCCTTCGCCCCCTACTTCGCCGAGGACATCCGCAAGTACCTGGAGACGAAATACGGCGCCACCACCCTCTATGAAGGGGGCCTGCAGGTACAGACCACGCTCGACCCGCGGATTCAGCGGTCCACCGAGAAGGCGGTGCGCCAGGGTCTGCTCCGCATGGACCGCCGCCGCGGCTGGCGCGGCCCGATCGCGACCCTCGAGCCGGGCGTCATCGAAACGCAGCAGCTCCCCACCTGGAGCCATGGCAAGCCGGTGCCCGGCCGCTGGTACCAGGGGATCGTCCTGGAGAGCAGTCCCACCACGGCCCAGGTCAAGATCGGGAGTGAGGTCTACACCCTGGATGCGGCCGGAATCGCCTGGACCCGGCGCAAGCAGCCGGACGACATCCTGAAGCGCGGCGCCGTCGCCTGGTTCAGCCTCGAAGCGGTGGAAAAGAAGAAGGACAAAAAGGACACCAAGGACGCCAAGGATCCGAAGGCGGCCGCGACGGAGCAGCCGCAGTCGCCCACCGAGCTCCATCTGCGGCTCGAGCAGGAGCCGCGCATGGAAGCCGCGGCCGTGGTCCTCGACAACCACTCGGGCGCGGTGCTCGGCATGGTCGGGGGCTGGGACTTCGCGCGCAACAAGTTCAACCGCGTCACGCAGGCGCGGCGGCAGGTGGGCTCGGCGTTCAAGCCGTTCGTCTACGGCACCGCCCTGGAGGCCGGCTGGACCCCCTCGGACACGCTGCTCGACGCTCCGACCTCCTTCCTGGGCGGCGATGGCCGGATGAGCTACCGGCCGGAGAACTACTACCACAAGCACGCCGGCATCGTGACGCTGCGCCGCGCCCTGGAGCAGTCGATCAACGTCCCCGCGGTGAAGCTGTGGGACCTGGTCGGAGGCCGTCGGGTGATCGACTTCGCCCAGCGCTGCGGCATCCGCACGCCGTTGCCCAACTACCCGAGCATCTCGCTCGGCGCGGCGGACCTCGTGCCGATGGAGCTGGCCGCCGCCTACGCGACCATCGCCAACCAGGGCGTCCACGTGGAGCCGCACCTGATCAAGAAGATCACGGAGCCGGACGGCCACGTGGTGGAGCAGCATTTTCCCGCCTCGTACCTCTCGACGAGTCCCGGAGTCGCCTACGTGCTGACCCACATGATGGAAGGGGTCATCGACCACGGCACGGCGTACGACATCCACGACCTGCCGATCGACATCGCCGGCAAGACCGGCACGACGGACGACTTCTCGGACGCCTGGTTCGTCGGCTTCACGCCGCAGTACACGATCCTCACCTGGATCGGCTACGACCAGAAGCGCTCGCTGGGCGGAGGGATGAGCGGCGCGGTGGCCGCTCTGCCCATCTGGCGCACCATCGCCGAGGACGGCCTGGAGACGGGCTGGATGACGAAGGGAGAGACCTTCAAGGTGCCGCTGGGAGTGACGGTCAAGGACATCGATTACCAGAGCGGGCTGCTGGCCAGCGGCGGCCGGGTCATCAAGGAAGCCTTCGTCGCCGGCACCGAGCCCGCCCGGGAGTCCAGCTCGTCGTGGTCCACGATCACCAGCCTGCCGTGGTACCAGCAGAAGGCGTTCTACATCCCGAAGGAAGGCGAGAAGATGCCCGGCAAGTCCGGCGGCGCGCAGAGCGTGACGCCGCCACCCCAGGGAGAGGGAGAAGCGCCTCCGCAGCCCGAGGGGCAGAGCCCGCCTCCGGAGGGGCACCAGTGAACCCTCACCCCCGGCCCCTCTCCCGCGAGCGGGAGAGGGGTGAACAGCTTGACTCTTCTAGCGAGATTCTTGACCTGCTGAGTTGGGGAGATCGGGAGATCGCTGAGGGCTTCGGGTATGAGCTTGATGAGGTTCTAGCCGAAGCAGACCAACTGCTACGGGGGTGACGGCTTCCGCCCCACCATCCCGAAGTCCTGGAACCCGAACAGCAGCTCGTCGATCCGGTCCCGCAGGCGGTTGACCTTGTCGGCGAGCTGTTTCTGCTCCTCGGGGACCTTCGCGAGATCGATCTCGGGGAGCCTCTCGCGGTCGGGGAACGGGCGGAGGTCGAGGCGCTCGACGGGTTCGAAGCCGGCGAGCTCGTACATCAGCTTCAGGCTCTCGGGATGGACCGGACGCACGTGGGTGGGGTCGAGCCAGAAGTTGCGGGCCGCCACGATCAGAGACAATGGGCTCGGCGTCTCCAGGATCAGGACCCCGCCGGGCTTGAGCGCCCGATAGGCGAGGCGGACCAGGCGGTCCAGCGAGCCGGCCGGCAGGTGCTCGATCACGTGGAACGAGACGACTCCGCCCAGACTCCCTTCCTCCAATCCGGCCAGGGTTCCGAAAAGATCGCCTTCCACGGCGTCGAGGCCCCGCTCGCGGCAGAGGGCGACCATGCGGGCGCTGCTGTCCACTCCACGCCCGGGAATGCCCTGATCTCGGAGGAGGGCCAGCGACTCGCCCCGGCCGCAGCCGAGGTCGAGGACGGGCGCTCCGGCGGGGATCGTCTTCAGCCAGGGGAGATAAACG
>DATFPH010000106.1:0-2729 GCA_035264905.1 Thermoanaerobaculia bacterium | reverse complement strand
AGGCGGCGATCGCGATCGACAACGCCCGCCTCTACGGCGAGCTGGACGGCGCCCGGCAGCGGCTCAAGGAAGAGAACGAGTCGCTGCGGCGCGAGGTCCTGTCGAGCCACAGCCTGAGCTCCCTGATCGGCAGGAGCGGATCGATCGCCGAGCTCAAGCAGATGCTCGAGAAGGTCGCCCAGAACCCTTCGACGGTGCTCATCCGGGGCGAGAGCGGCACCGGCAAGGGCCTGGTGGCGCGCATCCTCCACTCGGTCTCGCCGCGCCGGCAGGCGGCCTTCGTCCACTTCAACTGCGCCGCCCTGCCGGAGACGCTGGTGGAGAGCGAGCTCTTCGGCCACGAGAAGGGCGCCTTCACCGGCGCCGCCGGGCAGAAGCTCGGCCGTTTCGAGCTGGCGAACCACGGCACCATCTTCCTGGACGAGATCGGCAAGGTGTCACGGGCCGTGCAGGCCAAGCTCCTGCGCGTCGTCGAGGAGAAGGAGTTCGAGCGCGTGGGCGGCACCCGCACCCTGAAGACGGACGTGCGGATCATCGCCGCCACCAACCTGGACCTCGAGGACGCGATCGTCCGCAACGAGTTCCGCGAGGACCTCTTCTACCGGCTGAACATCATCCCCATCGTGCTGCCGCCCCTGCGCCATCGCCGGGAAGACATCCCCTATCTGGTCGAGCACTTCCTGGCCAAGCTCAGCCGCGACCTGGGCCGGCAGTCCAAGGAGATCGACCCGGCGGTCCTCGACCTGTTCTCGGCCTACTCCTGGCCGGGCAACGTCCGTGAGCTGGAAGCGGCGCTCCACCGCGCCTTCGTGCTCGCCGAGGGCGACACCCTCACGGTGTCCGACTTCGGCTGGATCGCCCTGCACGTCCAGGGAGCCCAGGCGACCACGCGCCGTCCACCCGAGATGGACGGCCTCTCGCCGACGGTGAGCCTGGTTCCCGGCGGCTACGAGACGGCCCTGGAGCGCTACGACCGCCAGCTCATCTCCGCCGCCCTCGTCCAGTGCAAGGGCAAGATCCGCGAGACCGCCCGGCTCCTGGGGATCGCCAGGAACACGCTGAGGGCGAAGATGAAGAAGTACGATCTGCAGGCGGCGGGGGAGTGAGAAGGCGCCATCGACTCGCCGGAAGCGCCGGCCCTGGCCTGACGTTTGACACTCCGCCCGCACCCTCTGTAGAATCCGCCTCCCTGTGGGGCCGTAGCTCAGTTGGGAGAGCGCTTGAATGGCATTCAAGAGGTCGTCGGTTCGATCCCGATCGGCTCCACCAGTTTCTCCCCACCTAAGTTCCTGATCCAGGCGCCAGGAGCACGAAGGGGGTCGATCGACCCTTCCGCCGCGCCCTTCCTTGAAACGCCCATGCTCATTTGGCTACACTCCCGGTGGGGATCGAGATCCAGGGTCGTGGGGACAAGCGCCGGGAAGCCCTCGGCACGGCCCCAGTGCGCTAAAATGCGGGGATTCCTTCCGGGAGAGCGCCGTGCAGCCAAGGAAAGTGCTCGTCGTAGACGACTCGAAGTTGATGCACAAGATGTATGAGGTGATGCTGCGCCAGTACCCTCTGGTCTACGCCTCCGACGGCCGCCAGGCCCTCGACCGCCTGCAGGAGCACGCGGACATCGATCTCGTGCTGCTGGACATCAACATGCCCAACATGAACGGGCTGGAATTCCTGGCGCAGCTCCGCTCGGACGGCTCGCGGTCCGAGCTGCCCGTGATCATCATCAGCACCGAGGGGCGCGAGGAGGACACGGCTCGCGGCCTGGAGGCGGGCGCTACCGCCTATATCAAGAAGCCGTTCCACAGCGAAGAGATCCTCGACGTCATCGCACGCCTGGAAGTGAAGGGTTCCGCCGCTTGAGCGACCGGAGCGCCACGGAGCCGTCCAAGACGCGCCTGGATTCGGGCGTCGCCGGGCAGGAGCTGATCGCCGAGCTGCGCTCGACCCTGGAGCGCGCGGGCGAGCTGATCCGGGTCGTCGAGGCGAACCTGCAGGAGAAGACGGCGGGCCGTGACGACGCCGCCACCTCGGACGAGCGCATCGCCGAGCTGGAGCGCCGGCTCGCCACGGCCGAGTCGGACGTCAAGGAGCTCGCCTCCCGCCTGGTCGACTCCGAGCACCAGGGCGGACGGCTGATGAACCTCTACGTCGCCACCTACCAGCTCCACGCCACCCTCGAACCGGCCGAGGTGCAGGCCACCATCGCCGAGATCGCCATCAACCTCCTGGGCGCCGAGCAGTTCGTGCTGCTGCTGCGCCGCGACGAGGGGGAGGGCTGCGAGATCGCCCTGTTCGAGGGGATGTACGATGGCATCGTGCCGCCCTACGACGGCGAGACCTACTCCGGCGGCGATCCGATGGTCGACGTGACCCTCCGGGACGGTGTGCTGCGCCTGGGCCCGACGGCGGAGTCCCGGGCGCTCGCGGCGGTGCCGCTACGGGTGCAGAACGAGATCGTGGGCGCCCTCGTGCTCCTGAAGCTGCTGGATCACAAGCCGATCCTGCGGGCCGAGGACCGCGACCTGCTCGACCTGCTCTCCGCACACGCCGCCTCCGCGCTGTTCGCGGCACGGCTGTTCGCCACCAAGGACCGCAAGCTGCGTACGCTCGAGAGCCTGGTCAAACTGGCGCGCGGCGAGTAGCGGCGAAGCGATCCCCATGGGTATCTCCGGCAGCCTCAAGGACGTCTCCGTCGCCGATGTGATGCAGTTCATCCATCTCGGCCGCCG
>DATFPH010000105.1:0-10971 GCA_035264905.1 Thermoanaerobaculia bacterium | reverse complement strand
AGAAGCCGATGATCCCCTCGATCTCCAGGCGGTTCCGGTTGGCTACGGGTGAGCCCACCACCAGGTCCGTCTCGCCGCTGTGGCGGGAGAGCAGGGCCTGGAAGCCGGCGAGGAGGGTCATGAAGAGCGTGGCGCCGGAAGCGCGCGCGAGCTGGCGGACCTCGGCCGAGAGGGCGGCTCCCAGGTGGATTGGAAGGACTCCGCAGCGCCCTTCCTGCGGGCCGTCGAGAGCGCGGGGGCGGTCCGTCAGGAGCGCGAGCCCGGCCGGGGCGTTCGCGAGCCGCTGGCGCCATGGGCGGAGCTTCTGCTCCAGCACGTCTCCCTGGAGCCACTCGCGCTGCCAGGCGGCGAAGTCGGCGTACTGGATGGGCAGGTCCGGAAGCGGCGACGGGAGCCCCGCGGCGAAGGCGGCGTAGAGCGTCGACAGCTCGCGCAGGAGGATGCCCAGGGACCAGCCGTCGGTGACGATGTGGTGGAGGCTGAGGACGAGCAGGGCCTCACCCCCTGACCCCCTCTCCCATCGCCCCCCCTGCCCCCGGGAGAGGGGGAAAAGGAACGCCCTAAGAAGCGGCGCTCGGCCCAGATCGAAGGGGCGCCGTGCCTCCTCGCGGGCTTGAAACAGCGCCTCGGCATCGGCGCGGCCGGGGGGCAGGGCGGTCAGGTCGATCTCGGGAAGCTCCGGGCGCAGCTCGGGAACGATCACCTGGACCGGCTCGCCCTCCTCCTCGTCGAAGAAGGTGCGCAGCGTCTCGTGGCGCGTCACGAGCTCGGCCAGGGCGTCCGCGAGGATGTCGGCGCGCACAGGGCCGCGCAGCCGGACCGCCACGGGGACGTTGTAGGCCGAGGAGCCCGGCTGCATGCGATCGAGCAGCCAGAGGCGCCGCTGGGCGAAGGAGGCGGTGGCGACGAACAGCTCCAGCTCGGCGGCGTCGGTCGCCTCCTCAGCGGGGGCTTGCTCCAAATCCAAGGTAGCGTCGTACATTTCGTCTCTGCCCTCCTGGGCTCAGCCGGCGCGCCGGATCCGGCGCGGCATGGCGGTGAGGGCCGGCGCTTCCGGCCGTGTTCCCGTTTCGCGCACCTGCTCGAGGGCCTCGGCCAGGGCGGCGAGCCGCGGGTTCTGGAAAATCAATTGGGGCGGGACCTCGACCTGCAACCGGTCGCGCAGGCGCGAGGTCAGCCGCGTGGCCACCAGGGAGTGCCCCCCCAGCTCGAAGAAATCGTCGTCCCGGCCCAGCTGCGCCACCCCGAGAAGCTCCGTCCACAGCTCCACCAGGGTCTCCTCCAGAGGCGTGCGGGGCAGGACCGGCTCCGCGCTCCGCGCCCCCGTCCGCTCCGGCGCCGGCAGGGCCTTGCGGTCCACCTTGCCGCTGCTCGTCAACGGCAGCTCGGCGAGGTGCACGAAGGCCGCGGGGAGCATGTGGTCCGGCAGGCTCCGCTGGAGGAACGCGCGCAGCTCCGCGGCAGCCGGCTCCGCGGTCGACTCTGCACGGGGCGCCGGCACGTACCACGCCACGATCCCCGGGTCGCCGGGGCCGACCGGACGGACGGCCGCCGCGCAATTCCGCACGCCGGGATGGCCGGCGAGGGCGGATTCGATCTCGCCCAGCTCGATGCGGTAGCCGCGGATCTTCACCTGCTGGTCGATGCGGCCGAGGTATTCGAGGTCCCCGTCCGGCAGCCGGCGCGCCAGGTCGCCGCTGCGGTACAGGCGCGCTCCCGGCTGGCCGGCGAAGGGATCGGGGACGAACCGCTCCGCCGTCAGGTCCGGCCGACCCAGATAGCCCCGGGCGACGCCCGCGCCGCCGATCAGGATCTCCCCGGGGACGCCCAGAGGGACCGTCTCCCCGCGCGGACCGGCGAGGACGAGGAAGACCTCGGGGAGCGGACCACCGATCGGGCTGCCGTGCCGCGCCAGGTCCTCGCGGGTCAGCGGCCGGAACGTGGAGAGGACCGTGGTCTCGGTGATGCCGTATACGTTGAACAGGCGGGGCCGATCGTCGGTCAGCCAGGGAGCGAGGCGGCCCACCTCCAGGGCCTCGCCGCCGATGAAGATCCGGCGCAGGGCGGGGCAGGCCGGCGCCTCGTCCTCCGCGGCGGCCGCCATGAGCTGATAGAAAGCCGACGGGGTCTGGTTGAGCAGGGTGACGCCGGTTGTGGCGAGCAGCCGCAGCAGGCCGCGGGGCGAGATGGCCACCTCGCGCGGGACGATCACCAGACGCCCGCCGGACAGGAGGGCGCCGAACATCTCCCAGACGGAGAAGTCGAAGGTGAAGGAGTGGAAGGCGGCCCAGACCTCGCCGGGGCCGAGACCGAGCCGCGAGAGAGTCCCCATGACGAAGCGTGCCGCGTTGGCGTGGGTGACGACCACGCCTTTGGGGCGGCCCGTCGAGCCCGAGGTATGGATGACGTACGCGGCGTGATCGGAGCGGACCGGGACGGAGGGTGGGTGGTCGGCCTCTCCAGCGCCCATCTCCACCACCCGGACGCCACGGGCTGCCAGATCGGGGATCCCGGCCAGACCCGTACCGGTGAGCAGAACCGGATGCGGCTGCCCGGCGAGCGCATCCTCCACCAGGAATGCAAGGCGCTCCTGGGGATAGGAGGGATCGAGCGGCAGGTAGGCGCCGCCGGCCTTGAGAATGCCCAGGAGGCCGACGATCATCTCCGCTCCCCGTTCGACGCAGAGTCCTACCCGGGATTCCGGCCCGACCCCCAGGGAGCGCAGGTGGTGGGCCAGGGCGTTGGCCAGCCGTTCGAGATCGGCGTAGGTGACGGACCGCTGGTCGTCGGTCAGAGCCACGGCCTCCGGTCGCCGCCGCGCCTGCTCGGCGAACAGCTCGTGCAGGCACGGCACGGCGCGCGGTGTTTCATCGACCGGCTCTCCCGCGTGCTCGCGGCAGAGCTGATGCTCTTCCGCGGCCGAAAGGAGCGGCAGGAGCGAGAGGCGGCGGTCCGGATCGGCGGCGGCGCCGGCCAGGAGACGCAGCAGGTGCCCCTCCATCCGCTGCATCGTCGTCGCGTCGAAAAGGCCGGCGTTGTACTCCAGGTGAAGAAGGCCGAGGCGTCCCCTCTCCATGCCGGCGAAGAAGATCAGGTCGGTCTGCGCGGTGCCGCTGGAGATCCCGAGCGGAGTGACCTCCAGGCCGGGCAGGTCGAGGTCCGGCGTCGGCGTGTTCTGGAGCGACATCATGGTCTGGAACACCGGGCTGTAGGCCGGGTCCCGCCGCGGATTCAGCTCCTCCACGAGCTTGTCGAACGGCAGCTCCTGGTGCTCGAAGACGTCCAGCACCACGTCGCGCGTCCGCGCCAGAAGATCGCGGAAGCTGGGATCGCCGCCCAGGCGCACGCGGAGCGCCACGGTGTTGACGAAGAAGCCGATGAGCCCCTCGGTGGGAAGCGTGCGGCTCGCCACCGGAAAACCCACGACGACGTCGTCCTGGCCGCTCCAGCGGTGGAGGAGGGCGTCGAACGCGGCGTGGAGCACGATGAAGAGGCTGGCGCCGGCCGCGGCGCTCAACGCCGCGACCGCCTCGGCCAGCTCGGGCGAGAAGCGGGCGGTCAGCCGTTCGCCGTCGAAGGTGCGCACCGGGGGGCGCGGCCGGTCCCAGGGCAGCTCCAGGAGGTCGGGAGCACCGGCGAGCTGCTCGCGCCAGAAGCGGAGCTCCTCGGCGAGCCGCTCCCCCTGGAGCTTCTGGCGCTGCCAGATTGCGAAATCCGGATATTGGATCGGCGGCTCCGGCAGCGGCGAGGGGTGGACCTGGGCGAAGGCCCCGTAGAGCGTGCTCAGCTCGCGGTAGAAGACGCCGAGCGACCACGCGTCCGAGATGATGTGGTGCATCAGCACGAACAGCAGGTGGTCGTCCTGGGCGATGCGGACGAGGCTCGTCCGCCAGAGCGGGCCGCGCGCGAGATCGAACAGCCAGCGCCCCTCCTCCCGCGCGAGCGTCCAGGCCGTCTCCTCCCGCAGCTCCGCAGGCAGTGCCGCGAGATCGACCAGGGGGAGCGCGATCCCGCTCGCCGGGAGGATCACCTGCAAGGGGATCGGATCGCCCGAGGCGAACACCGTGCGCAGCCCCTCGTGGCGCCGCTCGATCTCGCTGAAAGCACGGGCGAGGACGTCCCGCCGCAGCGTGCCGCGCAGGCGGAAGCAGAGGAGGGGGAGGTTGTAGAACGGGTTCCCCGGCTCCATCTGATCGAGAATCCACAGCCGCTGCTGCATCAGCGAAGCGGGAACGGGCTCGCCCGTGGCCGGCCGCGGCAGGACCTCCAGGGAGTCGCCGGAGAGGCCGTCCTCCGCCAGCCGTCGGGCGAAGAGCACCCGCTGCTGCGGCGTCAGCGACGCGAGGGCGCGGTGCAGGTCGCGGACGCTCATGCCTTCACTCCTCCTCCTCGGTCGCAACGCGGGCGAGCGCTCGCGCCTGGCGGGTCCGGTCCTTCCAGGCCGCCGCGCCGCGCTGGCGCTCGGCCCGGCTCCGCACGTCGGGGGCCGCGGCCTCTCCGGCCGGCGCGGCGAGGCGGGCGGCGAGCGTGCGCACGGTCGTGCTCTCGAAGAGGGTGACCAGGGGGAGGCGGACGCCGAGCTCCGCCTGCAACCGCTCGTGCACCGCGGCGAGGGCGAGCGAGTGCCCGCCGAGATCGAAGAAGTTGTCGTCGCGGCCGGCCGCGCCGATCCCGAGAATTTCCGACCAGAGCCGCGCCACGGTCCGCTCCGCCTGCCCCTCCGGCGCCTCCCGCGAGGCGACGACCGGCGGCGGCGCGGGCAGGGCGCGGCGGTCCACCTTGCCCCGCGGGGTGAGCGGCAGCGCGTCGAGGACCACCCAGGCGGTGGGCACCATCACGTCGGGGAGCTTGGTGCGCAGGAAGTCGCGCAGCTCGCCCGAGGTCGGGGACGCCCCCGGCCGCGGGACCACCCAGGCCACCAGGCGGCGGCCGCCCCCGCCGTGATGACCGCTGTCGTCACGGGCGGCGACCACGGCCGCATGCAGGTCCGGATGCCGGTTGAGCTGTGCCTCGACCTCGCCGAGCTCGATGCGCACGCCGCGGATCTTCACCTGGAAGTCGGCGCGTCCAACGAAATCGAGGGTGCCGTCGGCGCGGTAGCGGCCCAGGTCCCCGGTGCGGTATACGCGCTCCCCGGCAATGGCGGCGAGCGGGTGCGCCACGAAGCGGTCGGCGGTGAGATCGGGCCGGCGCGTGTAGCCCGCGGCCAGGCCTGGGCTCGCGACGCAGATCTCCCCGACGGCGCCCGGCGGGACGGGGCGAAGCTGCGGATCGAGGAGGAAGACCCCGGCGTTGAGCATCGGCCGGCCGATGCTCGGGGGGCGGCTGGGAGTGGGGTCCGGAATCACGTCCGCGGCGGTCGAGACCACGCTCGTCTCCGCCGGGCCGTAGGCATTGACGAAACGGAAGCCGGGATCGCGCGGCGGCGTGTGCCGCAGGCGGTCGCCGCCGATGTAGAGGGCGCGCAGCGAGAGCCCGGTCGGCTCCCGGCGCAGGAGCTCCTCGGCCATCGGCGTCGGCAGGAACGTGAGGGTGATCTCGTGCGCCGCCATCCAGCGCGCGATCTCGCCCGCCGACGAGACCAGCTCGCGGGGAAGCGCATGGAGGCTCGCGCCGCCGGTGAGCGCGGGCCACGTCTCCCAGGAGTTCACGTCGAACGAGGGATTGACCACCTGCGCCACGCGGTCGGTGGGTTTCAGATCGAACGTCCGCTGGTGCCAGGCCGCCAGGTTGAGCAGCCCCCGGTGCACCAGGACGGCTCCCTTGGGGACGCCGGTCGAGCCCGACGTGTAGATGATGCAGGCGAGATCCCCCGGCCCGGTCTCCTTCTCCGGAGCGGCGGTGCTCTCGTTCGCCCAGAGCGCCCGGTCGGCATCCCAGCGCTCGCGCGAGAGGACGACGGAGGCGCCGGCATCGGCGATCACCAGCGCGAGGCGCTCCGCGGGAGCGGCCGGATCGAGCGGAACGTAGGTGGCGCCCGCCTTCCACGCCGCGAGAGCCGCCGTGACCAGCTCGGGTGACGGCTCGATGGCCAGGGCCACCCGCGCTCCCCGGCGCACACCGCGGCGGAGCAGGTGCCACGCCAGGCGGTTGGCTTCGCGGTCCAGCTCGCCATAGGTGAGCCGCCGCTCCGCGCCCGCGACCGCCAGGGCCTCGGGCGTCCGCGCCGCCTGCCGCTCGAAGGCGCGGTCCACCGTCGTCTCCAGCTCCGCGTCACCCTGGGTGTCGTTCCACTCCCGGGTGAGCTGGTGCCGGGCGGCCTCGCTCCACAAGGGGAGCTCCCAGGCCCGCGCCTCGGGATCGGCCGCCGCGCCCGCGAGAAGGATCTCGAGCTGCTCCAGCAGCCGCGCCGCCGTGACCCCGTCGAACAGGTCGCTCCGGAAGTTCGCGGCGAGCGTCAGCCCCTGGGGCGAGCGGGTGGCGATGAGGCTCAGGTCGAACTGGGCCACGTCGGCCTCGTAGTCGAACGGCTCCGTCTCCAGGCCCGGCAGGGAGAAGGAGGGCGCCTGCTCCAGGCTGAACGTGACCTGGATGAGCGGGTTGGCGCTCAGGTCGCGCTCCGGGACCAGCTCCTCGACGAGCACCTCGAACGGCAGATCCTGGTGCGCCCAGGCGCCCAGTGCGGTCTCCCGCACGCGGCCCAACACCTCCCGGAAGCGCGGCTCCCCATTATCCTGGTCGAAACCAAGATCCAGACGCATCACCAGGGTGTTCACGAAGAACCCGATCAGCCCCTCCACCTCGGGGCGCGCACGCTCGGCCACCGGCGAGCCGACGGGAACGTCGGCCTGTCCGGTCCAGCGCGCGAGGAGCGTCGCGAAGCCGGCGAGGAGGACCATGAACGTCGTGGCGCCGCCGCGCCGGCTCGCCTGTTCCAGGGCCGCGGCCAGGGGAGCGGGAAGCACCGTGGTGCGCCAGCCGCCGCGGAACCGCTGCACCGCCGGACGCGGCCGGTCCGTGGGCAGGTCCAGGGGGCGAATGCCCGCAAGCCGCTCCTTCCACCAGGCGAGCTGGCGGTCGCGGAGAGGACCGGCCAGGATCTGCCGCTGCCACTCGGAGTAATCGACGAAGCGAACCGGCAGCGGCGGCAGGTCGGGCCGGAGCCCCTGGGAGAACGTCCCATAGAGAGCGCCGAGCTCGCGGAAGAGCACCTCCATGGACCAGCCGTCGAAGACCAGGTGGTGCGGATCGAGGAGCAGCACGTGGTCCGTCCGGTCCAGCCGAACCAGAGCCGCCCGGACGAGCGGGCCGCGGACCAGGTCGAACGGCTGCGCCGTCTCCTCCAGAGCCAGGAGCCGGGCCGCCTCCTCGCGCCGCTCCGCCGGCAGGGCGGACAGGTCGAGGAACGGCAGTGGAACGAGCGAGGGCGCCGCGATGCGCTGCACCGGCAGGCCGCCGGAAGTCTCGAACGTGGTGCGCAGGGGCTCATGGCGGTCCACGATCTCCTGGACGCTCCACCGCAGGGCCTCCGGATCGAGCGGACCCCGCAGGCGCAGACCGTGCGAGATGTTGAAGAAGAAGCCATCCGGAGCGAGCCGCTGGAGGAACCAGAGGCGCCGCTGTCCCAGGGACGCCGGATACGTAGCGGCCGGCGCCGCAGGGTGGATCGGAGGCCGGGCGCCGTCCGTCTGGAGGAGAGCGACGCACGACGCCATGCCGGCCACCGTGGGCTCCTCGAAGAATTCGAACAGGGGCAGGTCCACGCCGAGGGCCTGGCGCACCCGGGCAATGAGCCGCGTGGCGAGGAGCGAGTGGCCGCCGAGCGTGAAGAAGTCGTCGTGGACGCCCACCCGCTCCACTCCCAGGAAATCGGCCCAGAGCCCGGCCAGCAGCTCTTTGATGGAAGAGCGCGGGATCTCCGCGGGAGGCGCGGTCGAAGCGGCGACGGGCGCCGGCAGAGCTGCACGGTCGACCTTGCCGTTGGGCGTCAGAGGCAGGCGGTCGAGGAACACCCAGAGCGCCGGGATCATGGGCTCGGGCAGGCGCTCGCGCAGCCAGGCGCGCAGCTCTGGGGTGAGATCAGACCGATCGGTCGGATCGGTCCGATCGGTCGGATGCAAAACCACATAGGCCACCAGGCGCTTGCCCGCGGGCGGCTCGTCCCGGGCTATCACGGCGCTCTGCCGCACGGCCGGGTGCAGGGCGAGGAGCGCCTCGATTTCCCCGGGCTCCACGCGCCAGCCGGAGACCTTGACCTGCAAGTCCCTCCGGCCGAGGAAATCGAGCGTTCCGTCCGCGCGCCAGCGCACCCGG
Organism: Thermoanaerobaculia bacterium; assembly: GCA_035264905.1. Classification (GTDB taxonomy): domain Bacteria; phylum Acidobacteriota; class Thermoanaerobaculia; order Multivoradales; family UBA5704; genus UBA5704. The sequence continues at coordinate 2,718 of DATFPH010000105.1, read as the reverse complement.
TCGCCCGTGCGATAGAGGCGCTCTCCTCCGTGCCCCGGCACGAAGCGTTCGGCTGTCAGATCAGGGCGGCCGAAGTAACCGCGGGCGATGCCGTCGCCGCCCAGATAGAGCTCGCCGGGGACGCCGACGGGCACGGGCTGGAGCGCGTCGTCCAGCACCAGAGCGCGGGCATTGGCGATGGGACGGCCGATCGGCACGGCACCGCCGATCAGCGCTGCGTCGCTCATCCGGTTGCACGCGCTGAACGTGGTTCCCTCGGTCGGGCCGTAGCCGTCGATCACCACCGTGCCGGGATGGCGCTCGAGCACCTTCTTCACCGCGGCAGCCGAGACCACGTCGCCTCCCGCCAGGAGCTGGCGCACGCCCGCGAGCCCGTCGATCTCTTCGTCCGCCATCTGCTGGAAGAGCCCGGCGGTGAGCCAGAGCATGGTGACGCCGCTGTCCTGGATCTCCCTGCCGAGCTCGGCGAGAGAGGGGCGCTCGATGCTCGGCAGCACCAGCCGGCCGCCGTGGAGAAGGGCGCCCCAGATCTCCAGGGTCGAGGCGTCGAACGCGACCGGCGAGGACTGGAGGAACACCTCGTCCGGACCGAAGCGGGCGTAGGAGGTCCCCAGGACCAGACGGGCCACGTTGCGCTGGGTGACGGCCACGCCTTTCGGAGTGCCGGTGGAGCCGGAGGTGTAGAGGATGTAGGCGAGGTTGTCGGGATGGGGCGAGCCCGTGGGAGCTGCCAGGTCGCACAGGGGCCGGCAGATCAGGCCCTGGGTGATCAGCACCGCCGCCCCGGTGTCGCGGAGGAGGAAATCCTGCCGCTCCTGGGGATGAGAGAGATCCTGCGGCACGTAGGCGCCGCCTGCCTCCAGCACGCCCAGGAAACCGACGATCAGATCGAAGCTCCGGGGCAGGGCCAGGGCCACGGGCACGTCCGGTCCAACGCCGAGCGAGCGCAGGTGGCCCCCCAAGGCCCGGGCACGGCGCGCCAGCTCGCCGTAGGTCAGCTTCTCGGCGCCCTGGACCACCGCCACGGTCTCCGGCGCGCGCTCGGCCTGGTGTGTGAAGAGGTCCCACAGGGTGGCGTCGCGCGGGTACTCCGCGGCCGTGTCGTTCCATTCGTGGGCGAGCTGTTGGCGCTCTGCCGCGGAGAGGAGGGGCATCTCGGAGATTCGCCGCCCGGGCTCGGCCGCCATCTCGGCCAGCAGGGTCAGCCACTGGGCGCAGAACCGCTGGACGGTCGTGCGATCGAAAAGATCGGTTGCGAGCTCCCAGGAACCGGACAGGCCGCCTTCAGGGGACTCCTCCAAACCGGCGTAGAGATCGAACTTGGCGGTCCCCGAGTGGACTGGCATTTGCGACACCCGCAACCCACTCAGATCGAGCGGCCGCGGCCGGTCGAGCCCGAAAGCCACCTGGAAGAGCGGGTTCTGGTCCAGCCGCCGCTCGGGGCGTAGCTCTTCGACCAGCTTCTCGAAGGGGACGTCCTGATGCGCCCAGGCACCCAGGGCGTTGGCTCGGACCCGGGCGAGGAGGCCGGTGCCGCTCGGCTCTCCGGCAAAGTCGACCCGCAGGACCAGGGTGTTGACGAAGAAGCCGATCAGCCGTTCGAGCTCCGGGAGCATCCGGTGGGCGACCGGGGTGCCGATGCGCACGTCCTCGCTGCCGCTGAGGCGGTGGAGGAGGGCGGCGAAGCCTGCGAGGAGGACCATGAAGAGCGTGCTCCCCGTCTCGCGGGCCAGGGCGCGCAGCCCACGAGCGAGATCGGCGGGGATTTCCATCGGCACCAGAGCGCCCGCGTGGCTCGGCACCGGAGGACGGGGACGGTCGGCGGGCAGCTCCAAGGTGGGCTGGCCGGCGAGCTGATACCGCCACCAGGCCAGCGATTCCGCCAGGGTGGCTTCGTCCAGCCATTGCCGCTGCCAGACCGCGTAGTCCGGATACTGGATCGGAAGCGGCGGGGGGAAATCTCCCGCGTACAGCGCAGCGATCTCGTCCAACAGGACGCCGGTGGACCAGCCGTCCGCCACGATGTGATGGCAGACCAGCAGGGCCAGGTGATCGTCCGCCGCGAGCTTCAGCAGAGTGGCGCGCAGCAGTGGGCCGGTCTGGAGGTCGAACGGGCGCGACGCCTCCACCGCAGTGAGGCGCGCGGCCTCGGCCTCTCGAAGCAGGGACGGCAAGGCCGACAGGTCGATCCGCGGAAGCGGGCGCGGCACGAACGGCTCCACGACCTGCACGGGTCCACCGGGCGCGGAAAGGAAAATCGTGCGCAGGGCTTCGTGCCGCCGCCGCACCTCGTCCAGCGCGCGACTCCAGACGTTGGCATCGAGCGGCCCCTGGAGACGCAGAACGAGAGGCACGTTGTAGACGTTGCCGGGCAACACCTGATCGAGGAACCAGAGGCGCTCCTGGGCGAAGGACAGGGGGAGGGCTCCTTCGCGCCCGGCCGGTTCCAGAGGCGGGGCCGCGGCGCGTTCAGATCCAACCTCGCCCAGCCGTGCCGCCAGGGCAGCCGGCGTCGGGGTCTCGAAGATCGCACCCAGGGGAAGCTCCAGACCGAAGGCGTCGCGGACTCGCGAGAGGGCCTGCACGGCGAGCAGGGAGTGGCCGCCGGCCGCGAAGAAGTCCTCGTTCGGCCCGAACGCTTCGCGGCCCAGGAGCGACCCCCAGATCCCGGCGATCAGCTCCTCGGCCGGCGTGCGCGGCGCCTCCGCGACCGCTTCC
>DATFPH010000104.1:0-6280 GCA_035264905.1 Thermoanaerobaculia bacterium | reverse complement strand
GCAAAACCCAGTCCAGCCTGCGTGAGACCTGGCTCGATCTTGATCACGCTAAAGAGCTGGAGTCCATGTCTCGCGTGCTCGACGACAATCCTATGGTTGCCGAGCTGATCTGGCAAGACCTACCTGGCACCGGTGGCTCTGGGTGGCGCACGCGCTCGGCCGGCTGTGGACGCGCAAAGCTGGCGGCTGCACCGGCTTCGTGGCGCAGCGCTACGCCACGCGCCTCCTGCTGCTGCTGCTCTTCTGGACCGGCCCTTTCCTCTCCCCGGGCTACCGCGACGGCTCCTTCATGCACCACAACGACTTTGTGGACTTCGTCCATCCGCGGGCCACCTTGCCGGACAACCTCGTGCCGGCGGTCTACCGCGGCCTGCCGCGCGGCCCGGTGCTCGAAGCCCCCTGGCCGACCGTCTGGGATCAGGGGCGGGTCTTCTACATCTACCAGAAAATCCACGACCGCCGGGTGCTCGTCTCGGCCCCCTTCGACCTGCCGCGCCGCGGGATCGACTTCCGCAACGAGGTGCCCCCCGAGCCGCGGGCCATCCTGGAAAGCCCGGCGCGCACCCTGATCGTCCACCTGCGTCTCCCCTGGGAAGAAGACCGGGTTCAGGCGCCGGGCCGGCCGCCGGCGCGACCGATGCGCCCGGCTGTCCGCCAGGACTATCGCCGAGCCGGCGAGCGCCTCGCCGCCCAGCTCATCGAAGCCTGGGGACCACCCGACAAGGCGGATGGATTCGTGCGGGTCTGGGATCTGGAGCGCGTGCGGAGGGGACTGCCGGACCTCGGGCGCACGCTCCAGGAACCGGGCCTGCCGCCGGCCAGATAGCCGTTGAATCCCCCGTGGAGCGACGACGAGCGCCGTGTAGCCGTTGAAACTTCCGTGGAGCGACTACGAGCGCCGTGTAGCCGTTGAAACCTCCGTGGAGCGACAGCATGCGCCGCGGAGCCACTAAATCCGCCCCGTAGCCGTTATCTCGGCCGCGGATTGGCTATCCGGCTCCGCGGATTCAATCCGCAAGCCGTGGATCCGCCATCTCCCGCGTGGATTGGCAATGCGGCTCCGCGGATTCAATCCGCGGGCCGCGGATCCGCTATCTCCCGCGTGGATCGGCTACGGGCGCCGTGGAGCCACTCCACCGGCTGCGGATCCGTTATCTCGGGCGTAGAGCGGCAAACCGGCGCCCGCCGGCTTGGTTGCGGCAAAAACAGCCACTTCCGCGGCAATATACGCTATACTGGCGGCATGAAAGAGCACCATGAAGCCGAAGGCCGGCGGCTGGCCCACATTCTCGCCCTGATGGTGAAGAAGGCTGAGCGCTCGCACCGCCAGCTGGAAGCTGAGCTGGGCCTCGCCAGCGCGTTCCTCAGCAAGATTCTCCGCGGCAAGGTGCGCCTCCAGATCGCTCACATTGCCGGCATTTGCGAGGCCCTCGGGGTCCCTCCCTCCCACTTCTTCGATCTCGCCTACCCCAGCACCGGCCAGCCCATGGGGCTGCTCATGGAAGAGGTCCGGCTGAACCTGGGGCTGCCCAAGAAGGCGGAGACGCCGGACCTGGAGGAGACCATCAAACGCATCCTCCGCAAGCTCCTGGAAGAGAAGGCTTAGCCCGGCCGGGGACCTCCTATTCTCCGGGCGCGAACGCCCTCTCCGGATGCCAGTCGGCCTGCCGGAGGAACGTGAGCACCTGGCGCACCAGGTCCGCCGACGCGACCTCCTGGCGGCAGGCCTCCCGGAAGTAGCGCAGCGCCCGGATCGCTTCCGCGTACACCGTCAGCTCCCGGAACGAGTCGTAGATCTCCTCGGCCAGCTTCCGCACCTCGCTTGTCCTACCCTGCCGCAGCCAGACACCGCAGATCTCCAGGCCGAGCAGGGCCGCGTCGTACTCCTCGCCCCGCGCCAGGAATCCCTTTCGCACGTCGAGAAGAGCCTGCTCGGCCTGCGCCAGGCGGCCTCTTCCTGCCGAGATCGTCCCTTCGACCCAGCGCAGCCGCAGGAGATTGATCGGATCGCCGGCATAGGCCTCTCTGAGATTGCTGTCGAGCAGCAGCCGGCTGGCTTTCCGGTATTCACCGCACTCCGCGAGGTAGTAGATTAGGTTGTGCCGCGCCGAGGCGGCGAGCTGAGGGTCCCGCGCCTCGTCGATCTCGGCCAGACCCTTGCGGATGTGGTCGGCCGCCTCGCGCGGCCGGCCGTCGTAAAAGGTGGCGATGCCCAGGCTGATGAGCGCCCGCCCGGCCAGGTGGGTCTCGCCGTTGACCCGGTAGAGGTCGTGGAGGTAGCTGAGCCGCTCCAGGGCTTCGCCGAGCCGCCGCTGGTCCATCCGCAGCGAGACCTTGAGGTCGAGCAGGCGCGCCATGACCAGCAGGTCGCCCGTGCCGTCCTCGGTGAGCTGCATGGCCTCGTCCAGGCACTGCTCCGCGTTGTTGAACTTGTTCTTGAGCCGCCAGGCGTTCGCGAGCTCGCCCAGCGCGCGGGCCCGCAGGTCGGCGACCAGTCCTTCGCCGTGGACGGCGGGGTCGAGCGCCCGGGCGTCGATCTGGGCCAGCGTGGCGAACAACAGCATCTCGTCGCGGTCGCGGTAGCGCGCCTCGTCGCACAGGCGCAGCAGGGCGTCCAGCGAGGGCCAGCCCAACTGGTCCTTCTTCTTGACGTCCGCCCAGAGGTCGAGCCCCTTCTTGTCCGGCGCCCGCTCGGCTGCCTTCTCGAGCAGCCAGTCGCGCCGCGCCTTGTCCTTCTCGATCCGCGGCAGGTGCCGGCGGAGGACGGTCGCAAGCGCACGGTCCAGGGCCGCGTCGTACTCCGGGGCGTCGCCCGTGGGCGCGGGCGGCTCGTATCCCTCATCGAGCTCGAAGAGGAGCGGCCCATAGACTTCGACGGCGGGCCGGCACTCCGGGCACTCGGCGAGCAGATGGCGGAGGACCTTGCAGGCCTCGCCCTTCTGCAGCCGGCTGCTCACAAAATCCCTGATCTCCTCCGCGGAAATGTGCTCTCCCATGTCTTTCCCCCTGGGTTGTCGGTGCAGCGTAACGTCATTATCGCACGGAAGTGCCTCTTCTCCGCAAGTAGGGATCAGAGTCCGAAAAGCCGCCGAGGCCTGAAGGCCCTGGTCTGAGCGCCCCCCGAGGGCGCAGGCGCGTAGACCCGGGTTTCAACCCGGGGATTTGAACCCGGAAATCCCAACCCGGGAGGGACCCGGTCCGTCGCCGAGCTACCCCCCGGGTTCCCCAGAGCGGAGCTCTAGCCGTTGGGGTCCACCGATGCCCCGCGATCGCTCTCGGAAGTGCTCGTCCCGCCGTTGGGGTCCATCGACAAACCGCGGGTCACCACGGCGGCCGCGTCCTCCAGGCCGCTCCAGGCCCCGGCGAGCCAGCTCGCCGCCGCCTTCCACCAGCCGCCGGGCTCCGGGGCCGCCTTCGGGCTGCCCGGAGCCGCCAGGGCGGGCCCGGCCAGGCCGGCCGCCAGCACCAGCGCCACCATCCACCGAATTGCTCTTCTCCGTAACATGAGTCTCCTCCGTGGCAGCGGGCCACGCTCCGGCCGGGATTGGCCGGCGTGCCCGTACACGCCGCGCGAGCGGCGCAGCCCTAGTCTGCCTCCAAATTGTTTCCACTCGCGCGGCGATTGTTCGGGAAACAATTGAGGTCTGTGCCGCCGTCACCGGCCAATATAATTTATTCCGTCTGGAGGTGTTCGAAAGTTGTGCTTGCGACATCTGGGGCGAGGCGCCGGCCCTCTCTTTTGGCCGGCCGGAACCTCCCGAATGTCCGCGGCACAATCGCATATCAATCTCTTGACTTTCTGCCGCGGCGAGGCCACCATGGCCGCATGAGAGAGCTGGACGCGCACTCCTCCCTACCTCGCCCTGTGCTCACCGAGCACGATCTTTTTCTTCTCGGTCGCCGCCTCCGGCAACGCAGGCGCTTCAAGGGGTGGAACCAGAAATACCTGGCGGCCCAAACGGACATTGACCCGGGCCGCCTTTCGCGTCTGGAGCGCGGCAAGGCGATGCCGAAGCTTCAGGAGCTGGTTTGTCTGCGCCGGGTCCTCGGCGGCACCGTCGACGAGCTGATCTTCGAACCGGAACCTTTCGCTGGCTCGCAGCTCGGCGGGCTCGTTCGGGAGCTGGAGCTGGAAGGGACGGAAGAGCAGATCCAGCTCGTCGGTAAGCTGCTTCAGGCGTTCCTCATCGGCATACGCTGCTTCGCCGCGGCCGCAGAGGAGGGCTCATGCTGAGCTCTCCTCATGAAGCGGCTGGCGAGGCCGCGGCGCGGCGGCGTCTCGGAGAGATGGCGGGTCTCGCCGCCACGCTGCGCGAGGGACTGCTGGCAGCGCACGAGAGCCTCCCGGTCTCGCCGCGCGAGGACCTCATGCTCCTTGGCGAGGAGGACGTGGACTTCGCCACCGAGGCCCGCCGGACGATCGAGTGTGCGCTGGCCGACCATCTCGACCCGCTCATCCGCTCTCTCCAGGCCGTCGCGGAGGACCGGCGTTGACGCCGGAACAGAGGGTGCTGGAACGGCTGGCCCGCGAGATCGAGCGGCGCTCCAGGGTTCAGGGACAGGAGCTGTCCCCGGGCGAGAGAGAGCTCTTGGGACTCTTTGAGCAATGCGACCCCGAAGCCGCGGGAGAGGCGCAGCGGCGCCGGAGCTCCACCGAAGAGCTTCGCGACGAGTTGCTCAGCCTCTCGCCCGCGGAGCGGCTCGATCCGCGTTTCCATTCGGACGATCTGGTCGAGCTGCTCCTGGACGAGAGCGAAGCGGCCCAGGTCGAAGATCCGGAGAGCACCATCGTCTGGGCGGATCTCGCTCTGCCGATCACCGAAGCGCTGCGCGACAAGCGATGGCTGGCCAGCAACGGCAAAGTCCAAGCGGCCCGGTTGAAGGGCAATGCCTGGCGTCTCCAGGGCGATCTTGCGCAAGCCGAAGCCGCTTTCGCTCTGGCGGCAATCCACCTGGATGACAACTCCCTGGAGCGCCCGTGGTTCTGCCGATCTCTCGGCGTTCTCCGCTGGGAGCAACACCGGCTCGACGAGGCGATCGGCCTCTTTTTGCATGCCGGCGCGCTGTTCCATGCGGCAGGGATGGGCGAAGAAGAAGCGACGACGCTGCTCCTGCTCGGTCTGCTGTATTCCGAGACGGCCTTCCCAGCCGGCGGCCTGCTCTCCCTCTATGAAGGATTCTTCCGTGCGTCCCCGCACCGGCATCCGTGGCTGAGCCTGTGCAGCGGCTTCGCGTTGGCCTCCCATCTGGGAGAGATCGAACAGATTGCCGAGGGCCGCGATGTCCTCGCGAAGGCCATGGACCTGTACGCGCTCGTCCGCAAGGAGCGGTGTCTGCTCCAGGGCTGCCGGTGGGAAGGCGCCGCGCGGGTCCGTCTGGGGGAAAGCGGGCAGGCGGAGCAGCTCCTCGAAGGGGTCCGCCGCCGGCACCTTGCGCGGCGCGACCTGCCAGAGTTGGCCCTGACCTCGCTGGATCTCGGAGCCGTCCTGGTCGAGCTGGGCCGGCCGGAGGAGATCCAACGCCTGATCGAGGAAATCGATCACAACTTCCCGACAGACCAGGGCACCACCCTGGCCGTCCAGGCGCTCCAAGCCTTCCAGGCCGGAACACGCCGGGGGGATGGCGCACGCCGAAGCGCCTCCTGGGCCGCTTCGGACTTCCGCCGGCTCTTCCGGCTCCTCGCCATCCCACTTGGGCCCATACCGTTTACTTAGTTCTACTTTGTCAGACTGGGTCGCGTCACGGCGCCGCTTGATGGATCGGTGGTGCAATTGAGGCGTATGATGCGATGTAGCGCTCAGATAACGCTCAGTCTCCCTTCTCTCCGACCGCCAATGATGTGCAGAAAGGTGCTCCTCCTTGCCTTTCGCGGGCCGAGCGAAGACACAAGGATCTCAACCCGGTGATGAGGCTTCACCCCAGGGCCGTGGTTTTCCGCGAGATCTCTGCCTGATGCCAGATGGCCGATTGAACGCTCTACGCTGTGCCAGAGAGGCCTTGTCGTCGATAGGCTGAATCGATCGAGTTTTGACGAGCCCTGTGACGAGCCTTCATCTGGCGAATCACTTCGGCGCCAGCAACGCCTCGCCGTGGCAAAAAGTGCGCCAGCAAGAACTCGATATCCGAACAACTCAATAGAGGATAACTTTTCTTCTGAGAGAGCTTCTCTTCCAGCATGAAGAGCATCGCCATCATGACCAAGGCCATGTGGTGATGCCAAGCAAGCCAGCCGCGCACCTGATAGTCTGCCAAGCCGCACTCGCTCTTGGCATCTTCGAAC
>DATFPH010000103.1:0-46709 GCA_035264905.1 Thermoanaerobaculia bacterium | reverse complement strand
GCCCAGCGGGCTGCCCGGATCGTTCGCGGCCGTGGTCGTGCCCGAGCCGGTCTGCGGCAGGATGCCGTCGACCAGGATGTCGCGCAGGTTGAACGACTGCACGTCATAGCCGGTCAGGTACACGTCGAAGTCGAGCACCGGAATCGACCAGGTGCTCCACACCGTGACGTGCGCGAGCTGCGCAGCCGCGGACGCGTTGTTCACCGAGAACAGGGTGGTGATTCCCGCCGCGTTGTCGAGGTCGACCTCGAAGTAGGGCAGGAGCAGGGTCGCCGCCGGGACGTCGTCGATCGTTCCGGGCAAGGCGATCGCCTGGCCACCCAGGGCGAGAAGCCCCATGATCGCTAGGCAAAAGACGAGCTTTTTCATACGAGTCAATCTCCTAAAACTCCGTGTGTGTTCTTACTAGGACAGGACATGAACACAGAAACTTCTTCCTCTTCTCCCGAAAAAAAGCCACCACCTCCTGTTGAAAGAGTCGTATCAAAGTCGATCCGTTATTTTTTCACTCCGCCCCCCGAGTCCCCTCCAGGCCTCCTCAGGGTTCGCAGGTACCGACGGTTTATGCTCTCGTACTATAGGCCCCGCTCCGTGGCTTGTCAACTGATGCATAGAGCCGAATTTGCGGAGACCGACGATTCACTTCGCCTCCTCCGTCACCACCGTCTTCCAGGCGCGAATCGAGCCCTCGGACGGACAGGACACCTTCACTCCCTCCGGCCCCAGGGACTGGAGGATCTGCGCCGTGCCCTGCTCTCCGGCGAAGTCTGCCACGATTTCGCCGCGGCCATCCCGGTCGATGTCCACCACGTGGACATCGTATCCGCGACAGCCGGGCTCCGAGGCGACAACCCCGGCCGGCAGCTCGGCACGCGCAAAGAAACCCTGAGACTCTGCGAGAAAGATATTGACTTGTCCCTCGCCCGTCAAGGCCACCAGGTCGGCGGACTTGTCGCCGTCGAGGTCGCCGGCAGCCAGAGCATAGAATCCGAGCCGCCCGTCGAGCGCCGTCAGGCCCCGGCGCTCCCAGGAGAGCCCGTCCTTGCCGGGCCGTGCCAGGAAGATGTCGATGCCGCTGCGCAGCACGCCGAGCTCGGAGTTGATATAGGCCACGGCGGCATCGTCCCGGCCGTCGCCGTCGAAGTCGGCCGCCGCCACGGCGGTCACGTAGCCGCGAGGCCGCAGCTCCAGCTTCACGGTCTCCCAGGAATCGCCGCGGCCGAGATGGATGATGTCCTGCCGCCCCACGAAGCTCGCCGCCGTCACGAAATCGAGCCGGCCGTCGCCGTCGAAGTCGCCGGTGGCCAGCGAGTCGCCGAAGATCTGCCTCGAATCGGTCCCCTGGTCCTTCCGGACCCACGTGCCCCGCCCGCCATTCAGATAGACCGCCGGACCGAAGGACGAGTTCGCCGCCATCTCGGGCTTCTCGCTGGTCGAGGTGAGATGCATCCCTTCGCCGAGGGCCAGCACGTCCGGCCGCTTGTCGCCGTCCCAGTCGACCGCCTCGATGGCGCGCGAGGAAAAGCCCGGCGGAGGATCGCCCGCCTTCGGCTTCCTGTAGTCGAGCCCCTCGCTCCAGAGCTTGAAAGCGCCCTTGCCGTCCCCGACGAACGCGCGCAGCCCGAGGATGTGCATCGAGAGAGCCACGTCCATGTGGCCGTCGCCGTTGAAGTCGGCCGCCGCCGTGTCGCCGTAGTCGTAGCGGATGTCGCCGGGGAAGCGCGCCTCCGTCCAGATCCGCCAGGTCCCCTTGCCATCGCCCAGGAAGATCACCGGCCCCGGCGAGCCCTTGCGCGCCGCGCCGTGGACGATGTCGAGCTGCCCATCCCCGTTCATGTCGGCGATGTCGAAGCCATTGCGCCACTGCCCCCGGCGCGGCAGGCCGGCGTCGAACGGCACGAGGCGCAGCCGGGTCACCGTCGGCAACGTGATCTTGTAGGACTCCGTCGCCTTCTCGATCTCCTGCGGCGAAGGCGGCTTGGCGCGGAGCGGCGAGCCCGCTCCCGGCTCGACCTTGATGATCTTGGCGTAGAACGTCTTGTCATCGTGGCGGACGAGCTTGAGCGGCAGGCCGCCGCGCAGACGGACCTCGTCATCCGCGACCCACACATACTGCCCCTCGACCCGCGGGACCTCGAGGATGAAGTACTGCTGCCCGTTCTCATCGGTCAGCCATTTGCCGTCCGGCGGCTCCAGCACGAAGGCGGTGGAGACGGGTTGACCGGCCCCGCTGATCCCCTCCACCGCCACCGGCGCCTCGGCCGGCTTGGCAGGGGTGGGCTCGTTGGGCACAGCCGTGCGCTCCTCCCGAGTCTCCGGGCTCTTGGCCGCGGACTCGCCGGTCCGCGCCGGCGCCGCCTGCGTGCAGGCAGCGAGCGCGAGCAGAACGGGAGAGAGGCAGATCAGCAATCGTCTCCTGGGCAACGTCAGTCTCCTGCGAACCATCGATCGGCAACTCCTTGGCATCGACCCTATCCTCTTCCGGAAGCTCAAATCTCGTCGACAAACGCCAGCTTGAGACTCCGGAAGAGCCACAAACCCCCGAACAGTATCACAAACACAGCAATCGCGAGAGGGAGAACCCCCCACTCTCCGGCGCTCCCGCCGGTGCCGCCGAAAAATGCGCGCCGGTAGAGGTCCACGAGCGAGGTCAGGGGATTCAGCGCCAGCCAGGGCTGGAACCGTGTCGGCACCAGCGTCAGCGGATAGACGATCGGCGTCAGATAGAACCAGACCTGGAACAGCATGGAGAGGAGCTGCGCCGTGTCCCGGAAGAAGACGTGGACGGCGGAGACCAGGAGCCCGAGCCCCAGCGTCAATCCCACCTGCAGCGGCACCGCCACCAGCAGCAACGGCAGATTGTGGAGCGACAGCTCGCCGACCGCCAGCAGCACCCCCACGAACACCACCGCGGCGATCGCCTCGTGGAGGAGAGCCGCCAGGACCACGGCGAGGACCAGGATCTCCGCCGGGAAGCGCAGCTTCTTGACCAGGCTGGCGTTGTCGGTAATGGCGGTCGAGGAGCGCAGCACCCCTTCGTGCAGGGCCGTCCAGGGCAGCAGACCGCCGAACAGGAAGATGGCGAAGTGCTCCGTCCGCGTCCCCACGGGAGAGACCTTCATGACCGTGGAAAAGACGAAGGTGAAAAGGGCGATCAGCCAGAGCGGCTGCACCAGAGACCAGACGAAACCGAGCAGCGAGCCCGCGTAGCGGCCCTGAAAATCGCGCTTGACCAGCTCCCTCAACAGGAAAACGTGACGCCGCACCACTCTCCTCCAACGGAAACACCAACAGGGGCCCCGCACCGCCCCCATTCCTTATATGATGAGCGGAGCGAGTTGACAGTCCCGGCCATGCCGCCGTACCATCGAGCTCGCCACGAATGCCAGTGTGACATAAGAGAGCCCGGAGCGAAAGCCTATGGCCATTCATCAGAAGGTCCGACAGATCCAACTCGTGGGCCGGAAGATCCGAGAGCTCCGCAAGGAGCACAAGCTGACCCAGGTGGAGCTGTCGCAGCGCCTCGGGATCCAGCAGTCGGACCTCTCCCGGATGGAGCAAGGGGAGTACCGGGTCAGCCTGGACACCCTGTTCCGCATCCTCGCCGAGTTCCAGATGAGCATCGGCGAGTTCTTCGACGAGCTCGCCCAGGAGTCGATCACTCCCCGCGACGTGCGGCTGGTCCAGCAGTTCAACGCGCTGCCGAACGATGCCCAGCGCGAGGTTGAAGACTTCATCGCGTTCAAGCGGTCCATGCATCGAAAGGATGATCGCGCGGACTCTGACGCCGACTCTGAGGAGGAATCCAAGTGATCGGTGAGGAAACGGTTGAAGGGATTCCGGCGGCATTCGAGGAGCTGCGAGTCCGCGGTGCCCAGGCGATCGAGGCGGGTCGTCTCGAGGAAGCTGAGCGATATTTCGAGGAGGCTTTCGTCTGGGCCGAGCAGCATGGGGAGTCGAACCTCCTGGACCTCGCTCTCTGCAACCGGGCCGCTGCCGCGATCGACCTCGGCCGCGGTGAGCGCGAGCTGCCTCGCCTGCGCGAGATCCTGATGCGCGGCGCGGACCCGGTGAACTGCCGCATCGCGGCCTACAACATCGCCCGGTATTACGAGCTGAACAAGAGCTTCAAGAAGGCCCTCTTCTACGGGCAGATCGCGCGCGACCGTTCCGAGCACCTGGGCCGCCGCGACTGGCTCGCCTCGAGCCATAACCTCATCGGCAACCTCCTGCTCGCCGAAAGCTTCTTCGAAAAAGCCTGCGCCGAATTCGAGCAGGCGCTCGCTCTCTCGCCGGAGGATGCCGTGGTGCGGCGCGCCCTGATCAAGGACAACCTGGGCTACTGCTACACCGTCCAGGGCCGCTACGAAGAGGGTTTCCGTCTCTTGTTCGAGAGCTACCGGTCTCTCCGCCGGCTGGGCGCGATCCGCTACTCGGTGCTCCCTCGCGTTGCGCTCTGCTTCGCTTACCTGGAGGTGGGCCGCCCTGCCCGTGCACTCCGCTGTGGCCGCGAAGCCCTGGATACGATCGAGACCACCGGTGGCAGCGAGATGATGAAGAACCTGTTGTATCTGCTTGGTGAGGCTGCCAACTTGAACGGCGACCTCGAGCTCGCCCGGAATTACTTCAGCCGCCTGCAGCGGGAGTTCTACCCTGATGCGGGCTATCTCCCGGATTTCCTGCTTGCGATCGATGTCCGCAAGCTCATCAATTTGAAGGCCTGAGCCATGTTGACTCGCGTCACCGCCACCGCCCTGGCGCTCGGATTCCTGTTGTCCGCCAGCGCCTCCGCGTTCGACCGGACGGGAGCCATCGGTCCCGAGGGAGAGATCTACCTCACCCGGGTGGGACCCTACGGAGTTCTCTTTCCCAAAGGGAACTCCTATCCGGCCTCCAACGTCGTTCTGACACTGGAGGTAAGCCGGTCCGGACAGGCCCCCGATCGCATCCTGGTGCCCGGGACCGAGGGTCCGGAAGTCGAGTCCGCCTCCCTGGTTGTGTTCGAGGAGGCGTCGAAGTCGCTGTTTCTCGTCTGGCAGAGCAACATCTCGTCGATCAACCGACTCGTCCTGCGCAACTTCAAGGACGGCTCGTTCGGCTCGCCGATCGAGGTTGCGGCCGGAACTTTCGAGGCCACCATGAGCGCGCCGCAGGCGGTGGTTACCCGCGACGAGTTCTTCGTCCCCACCGCTGACGGCGAGACCGCGACCGTCCACCGGACGCTCCTCCACCTGGTCTGGTGGCAGGCGTCCGGGGCAGGAAACCAGGCTCTGTATGCCCCGATCACCTTGATCGAGGGGATCGACACGGGCGCGCATTCCGTGTTTTCGCTGTACGACCTCGACCAGAGCCCGGACGATGCGGCCGCAGCGGCTGAGATCCTGCCGCAGCTCTATCGGGCACCGAGAATCCAGACCGGACGCAACGATCATTCGGTCGTGGTCTCGTTTGCCAACGAGCGCAACGGCCGTCTGGCGGTTCTCGACGTCGCAGTGCTCCCCGGCGAGATCAGCTTCCTCGCCGACAAGATCCGCGCCCATATCATCGACATCGGGCGCAGGGGTCCGTCGGCCCAGGCCATCGCCGACAAGATCCGCGCCCACATCATCGACATCGGGCGGCTCAATCCGCGGGTCGTCAGCTTCCTCAGCAACGACGTCTACGAGCACATTCTGACGGCCGGCGGCCGGTATGTGGATGCCGGCAATTACACTGGCCTGGCGGATGACGTGAGCGCCTACGTCACCCGGTCGGCCACGAATCTGCTGGAGAACGGCCGCCTGGGCGAGACGCCGGACACGCCCGAAATCCTCCGCCTCGCCAACAGCGAGGACAACGATGAGCTCGGCGCTCCCCGTCTCCAGGTGCGCCGCGTCTTCACCAAGCCGGCCCCGCGCACCGCCGCCGCGCCGACCACGGTCTTCGCCTCGAAAGACGGGAAGGCCGTCCTGGTCGCCTGGGACACGGTGAGCCAGATCCGCTACCGGGAGATCTCGCCGGAAGGCTGGGGCGAGGTTCTTGCCATCGCCATTACCCCGGATCTGACCCGCGAGCAGGCCTACGATTTCCTCGAGCAGCGGCTCCGCCGCTGATCGCAGCCCACAGCCCCTACGCGCCAACGCCCCCTTCCGGGGGCGTTTTCATTTGTCCGCCGTCAGGGCCAGCGGCTCGCCCGTGGGACGGGCGCGCAGAACCTGGCCGCCAGCCTTCTCCAGAGCAGCCGTGACCTCGGCCCGGCGCTCCGGCGGGCAGAGCAGGGCCAGGCAGCCGCCGCCGCCCGCGCCGCAGGCCTTTCCGCCCCAGGCCCCGCGCTCCCGGGCCGCTTCCAGCAGACGCTCCAGCTCCGGCGTCGAGACTCCCTCTGCCAGGCGCCGGCGGAAGCTCCACTCGCGCCCCATCAGGGTTCCCACCCGCGGGAAGTCCCCGGCCTCCAGAGCTTCGGAGAGCTCCGCGGCCGCCTCGGCGATTCCGGAGAACAGCTCAACGCTCTCCCGCTCCCCGTCCAGCCGCCGCCGCACCACCTGCCAGTTCTGGCCCGCCGAGAAGTGGCTGACGCCTGAATAGACCACCAGAAGGCGGTCGCCAAGCGCCTCCAGATCCACCGACAGACGCCGCACCACCTCGCCGCCCGGCTCCTGCCGGATCTCCAGCGCGCCGCCCAGCAGCCCGGGATAGTGATCCTGCATCCCCGTCGGGAGCGCCATGAGGCGCGCTTCGAGGTCGCGCGCCAGGTGGGCCCGCGCCGCCGCGGAGGACGGCTCCCGCCCCAGGACCTGCTCGGCCGCGGCAATCAGGGCAACTACCATCGCGGAGCTGGCGCCGAGGCCTCCGCCGCGCGGCGATTGGCTCGCCAGCTCGATCTCCACCGGCGGCAGACCGAGCGCCACGGTCACGACGCCGACCAGGGAGGATTCAGGAAATGCGGCGAGCTCGGCCGCCGAAGAGGCTTCCACCAGGCTGTCTCCCTGGCGGACCCGATAGGCGTCGGCGAGACACACCCGCACCGTGGCGGCGAGGTCGATCGCCACGTTGACGGTGCGGGCTCCAGGGTGGAAGAGGCCGAGAGGCCAGATGTCGAGAGTGCCGCCGGCCAGGTCGACCCGGCACCACGAGCGGGCGGTCACTCCCATGAGGAGAGGACGCCGCTCAGCGGGCCACGGCGCTGGGCCGGAGCCCTGGCGCCTGACGGGTGACGGCCAGACGCATGTCCTCGCCGGGGATGGCCAGACGCGGCGAGACGATGCCGCGCGCCATGGAGGTCCGGATGTCATCGCGCCAGATGCGGAACGAGGCGAGCTGGCTCGAGGGGATCGGCTCGTCCCGCACGCCCTTCAGCGAGAGGGGATCGATCCACTGGCCGTTGTGCTGCACCCGGTAGTCCAGGTGCGGACCGCTCGCGAGACCGGTGGCGCCGGTGAACGCGACCACGTCCCCCTGCCGGACACGCGTGCCCGGGCGAATCCCCTTGGCGAACCGCGACAGATGGAGGTAGGCGGTCACATAGCCGCCCGCGTGCCGGATCTTCACCACGTTGCCGCCCCCCCGGTCCCAGCCAGCGAACGTCACGACGCCGTTCGCCGTGACCTCCACCGGCGTCCCCACCGGCGCACTGTAGTCGACGCCGTAGTGAGGCCGGTAGATCTTCAGGACAGGGTGGAAGCGGCGTTGGGTGAAATTCGAGGTGACCCGGGAGTAGCGCAGGGGCGAGCGGAGGAACATCTTCTTGAGCGGGCGTCCCTCGCCGTCGTAGTAGACGCCGGAGTCGCCATAGCGGTAGGCCTCGTGGCGCCGACCGTCATTCTCATAGACCACCGCGAGGATCCGGCCCACGTCGTGCGGCTTCCCTTCGAGCAGCTCCTCCTCATAGAGGGCCTCGAAGCGGTCTCCCTTCTGCAGATCGCGCGCGAAGTCCAGGTCCCACTGGAGGATGTCCGCCATCCGGTAGGCGAGGACGTTGGGGCCGCCGGCATGACGGACCGAGCTCTCCAACGGACCGTCGAGCGCGCCGCGCAGGGCGCGGACCTCGACGCTGCGCTGGAACGGCTGCCAGTCGGTGGCCCAGCCCCCCGCCTCGCGGCTCATCTGCACGCGGCCATTGCCTTCGAGCGTGAGCTGGAACGAGGCGAGCGAAGAATCCGGGTTGAAGAAGGCCGAATACTGGTTCCCGGCCTTGAGTGCGCGGAGCTCGACGTGCTCCGCCAGGGCATTGGTCGCCTCCCGGGCCTCCTGACCCCGCAGGCCGAGCTTCTCGAACACCTCGGCCACCGTCTCGCCGCGGAGCAGCTTGGCCTCGACCGGCACGCGCGCCTGATCGAGCCGCGCCGTGGCCTCGGTCGGAAGGGAAATGCGTTCGTTGAAGCGGGGAGCAGGCGCCAGGGGGAACGGCGACTTATTGAAAGCTTCCAGGCTCTGTGTGCTGAGGAAGAGGCCGATGGCCAGAAGGATGAGCCCGAGCGGTAGTGCCAGGCGAAGAAAGTGCGGAGCAAGCTTGACCCTTGTTGACTGCATCCCGTGCAGACCTCCCAATGGCAAAGGGTGGGCTCAAGGCGTAGCGAAGTAACGACTCGGCGGATAGTAGCACAGGATGCGGAACGAGATGCAACCCCTAGAAGAAATGGGGTTTCCACATTTCACGTCTCGCTTAGAGACAAATCTGGAAGGGGGACTGGGAGGGGGGCCGGGGTGAGGGGCGCTACCCCAGGAACTCGCCGATCACCCGATCGGGGTTCTCGGGGAGCTTGCCGCGATAGACCACCTGGCCGTCCTTGATGATCAGCAGGCCCGGCAGGGTGGCCATGGCGTATTTCTTCGAGAAGGCACCGTCCGGATCGAGGAAGACGGTGGCTCCGAGGTTCTTCCCGGCGAGGAAGCTCTCCACGGCCGCGCGGTCTTCCTGGAAATTGACGGTCACGACGCGGGCCTGCCCACCCCAGCGCTGCGCCAGCGGGCTGACCCGGGCCGCGATGTCCCGCGAGCGGGGCGACCAGGAGGCCCAGACGACCACGATCGTGGTGCCGCGCGCCAAGTCCGACTCGATCAACCGCTCTCCGCCCAGACCTTGCAGGCGGATCTCCTGCGCGGCCAGAGGGGCAGCCAGAACCAATGCCACGAATATCGCGGAGATCCAGCGGCGGACAGGGAGGTTGGCGTTCATGGAGTCAGGGGGGGAAATCAGCTCAGTGAGGGCCGGACACGGTCCCACGATGCGGCAGGCTGGTGAGAATCCGCATCCGCAGGCGCTCGGGGGCACTGCAACGGACACATCTCTCGCGCACGATCAGCAAGAGCCTGCGGGTGTAGTCGACGCGCTTCGCGCAATCACCACAGCCGGAGACATGGTCGCGGAAAGGGGACAAGAGGTCCTCTTCCATCTCGTTGTCGAAGAACAGGAAAAGTGCTGCCACGACCTCTTTACAGTCCATCGTCCATCCTCCGCCATCCAGGCTCGTCTCATGGCTCCCCGTGCGCGATCCACACACATCAACTCGGGGGCCCCGGCCGGATATTTCCTCCGCTTCCCAGCGATGCCTGCAAACTAGGGTGGGACGGGCCTCACTTCGAGGTCGCGACCTTGCTGCGCATCTTCGCCGGCTCGCCGTCCCGCAGGTAGCCATGGTCGCGGGCAAACTCCAGCATGGCGGCTTCGAGCAGCCGTCGGCCTCGGTACAGGCGGCTCATCACCGTGCCGACCGGCACCTCCAGGATCTCGGCGATCTCTTTGTACGAGAACCCTTCGAGGTCGGCCAGGATCACCACCATGCGGTAATCCGGCGGCAGCTTGTCGAGAGCCAACTGGACGTCCTCGTCCAGAACGTTCTCCAGCAGCTCCTCCTCGGGATTCTTCGTCTGCCGGCTCGCGTCCTCGTTGACCTGGTTCTCGAACGACTCCTCGATCTCGGCGAAGTCGCTGAGGGCGGGGGCCTGCTGCTTCTTGCGGTAGTTGTTGATGAAGGTGTTCTTCATGATCTTGAACAACCACGCCTTGAAGTTGGTCCCCTCTTCGAACTTGTCGTAGTACCTGTACGCCTTCAGGTACGTCTCCTGGACCAGGTCCTCCGCATCCTCGGAGTTGCGCGTCATTCGATAGGCGGTGTTATAGAGCGCGTCCACGAAGGGCATCGCCGCCGCCTCGAAATTCCAGCCCTTCTGGTGGTCTGCGCTTTCTCTAGCCATTCTTCTGACCCCCTTCAGCCTTGTTCCTCTCCTCTCCCGCACGAGGCAATACGCACAGACGATGCCAACGGATTGATGCCCGAGATCGGAGGCCCCCAAGGCGCTCCTCCGGCGTTCTTGTCCTCCCGAGATGACGGCGTACCGGCCACTTACGTCAAGACAGTGGACAGGACCGTCTAATCCTTCAGACACTCTCCGCAAAAGAAAGGTGCACCGCCAGAGGGCCGATTCGGCACCCCCCGTGCCAAGACGACGGTTTCCCCACCCTGAGCGGCCAAGGCGGCGCGCGGAGAAAACCCCTGTTTTTTCTAAAGCAGTACCCGTGCCATCGCGGGGATGCTACCTGGCTGGCGGTCAACTTCATCCTCGTGGTGTTCATCCGCGCCCTGGCGCGAGTCCAGGGAGGCCAGGTCTCCGTCTCCCCGCGACCGGAGCAATCCCGAGCCCCAGTCGTCGAGGCCCCTCTGCCGATCCGGACACGCGTCCTCAACGCTCTGCTCTTGGTGCGCAATGTCCTCCTGGTCCTGCTCGTGATCGCGATCGGCGAGGCCCTTCCACCTCTCCACCTCCTGCACGCCTGGACCCAAGCGCACCAGCAGCCGCTCCTCGCCGTCACCATCTCCCTGTCCGCCGCCGGATTCATCCTCCTGATGGGCATGGCGATCCACCTGGTTCTCGCAAAGGGAAAGCCGATGAGCCGGCGGGAGATCGACGCGCTCTCGGCCCGCCGCCTGACCGCACAGCCGGCGCTCTGGCGGCGCTCCGCCTACCGGTCGCGCGGCACCGCCGCGGGCGCGCAGGGCGAAGACAGCGCGACCTTCGCCGAGATCAAGGCCGCCTGGAGAGTCCGGGCGTGGCGGGTGAGCCCCCGCTGGCGCCGGCTCTTCGCCGGGCTGATCGGCGCGGCCCTCCTGGCCACCGGCCTGTTCGGCCTCTTCGTCGTGATCGGATCTCCTGGGATCAAGCTCCTGTGCGGAGGCACCCTGCTCTACGCCTGGGTGCGGAGCGTCTCCGCCTTCGCCCGGGCCTGAGCTGGTGCGGCCGATCCTCCAACAGTTCCGGTACGGCAGGACTCGCGGCATTCCCCAGGGGGAACGCCTCATCGATCCCGGAGATCGCCTCGATCCCGCGCTCGCCGGGTTGTCTGCGGAGGGGATCGGGACATTTGAGATGTGCAACGGCCTGATCCCGGCGGGGTGGGGGCTTTCGAGGTGTTCGACGAGCCAATCCCGGAAGGAAATCTCTCGTTCCCCTCCTTCAATAAGGAAAGTACAGCGGGGAACGCGCCGATCCCGAGGGGATCGAGGCATGTGAGGCCTCCCATGAGCCGATCCCCGAGGGACACCAGGCATTGAAGCCGGGGCTCCCAGTAGCTGATGTAGCGCAGACGGCCGAGCGCCTCGTAGATGCCGGCGTCGTCCAGCACGATCGGAAACACCCTATTGGGGATCTCGCCACAACCGGCGACTTCTAAAACCGCGGATGGAGTCCTTGTACTTCATCTCATTCTTGTCCCGGACGAGAGCGACATCCCTTCCCTTGAAGGCTTCCTGGATCTTGTCGACGATGGCCTTGCTCTCGTCGGTCCAGCAGTACCCGTGCCAGAGCGGGGCCGATCCCGTCGGATCAAGGAAGGGGAGGTGTGCCGGTCTCACCGAGCCGGGATCTGACGAGGACCTCGAACGACTCCAAGAATTGGACGAAGAGCTTCCGGAAGCTCTCCAGAGCCGGATCCCTGCCGGGTGGCTGCGTGGTCATGAGGAGAGCCATCGGGCAGATTTTTTCCCGGTGCCGCAAAAGATGGGCGGTGTAGAACAGGGGCAGCGGCTCCGTCCCGAGCGCCTCGAGAAGCTTTGCCAATGAGTCGAGTTTCGGCAGCTCCTTGCCGCTCTCGTATTTCGAGAGCTGGCTCTTGCCAACCCTGGCCCGTCGCGCCAGCTCGGATTGACTGAGACCAGCCGCCTCACGGAAAAACCGGAGCGTGCTCCCCACCTCAGCGAACATTGCGACTGGCATCTGCCCTCTCCTGCAGCCGGGCACCCTGCGCACCGGACCCGCGTCTCGGAAAAGAAGGCCCGCCCTGGGGACAAGGTGGAGAGAGAAGCCCCAGGACGAGCCGACCGACTTCATTCATGGCGAACACCTCAGGGACACGTGACTCCAAGCAACTGATTTGCAGGGCCTCTCGGAGACGCGCCGCACAGACGCCGCAGCGCGCGAGGAGATGCCGCACCACGATCCGGCACTCGCCACGGCTCGCCGAGCCTTCTGCAAAGCGTTGGAGGCTCTCGCCGTCTGGGCAGCTCGCCATGTCGCTCCCCTCAAGCGAATGAAACCGGCTCCAGCGGGCTGTTGAACAGGCGGCACAAGCGGCGAAACTCCGCCGCCAACCGAGCGGCCTCCTGCCGCGGTTTTCTTCCCTCTGCCAGGCCCGCCTGCAACGCCGCGAGCGCTTCCACGGCGAACGTGCCGCCCTCCTCGGGATCGAATCCGGCAAGATCCTCGCCGAGGCAGGCGACGTCGCCCGCGCGGCCGAGCTCGGCCCGCACCGCACCGAGCTCCAAGGAGGTCAACGCCAGCTCCGCCAGGTCGCGGCGTTCGAGCTGTTTGCGGCGCACGGCATCGAGCAGCTCCTCCGCATGGCAGATCTCTCCCAGCCGGGCCCGCGCCACCGCTTCCAGCCGATAGCCTTGCAGGATCTGCGATTCCTCCCGTACCGACCCGTACAGAGCGATGGCCTCGGACAGGACCGCGCGGCCCCGCCCCGGCTGGCCGACCTCCCCGAGAAGCGCGGCCAGCACGAAGCCTCCGCACAGGCTCAACCACGGGTGCCGGGCCGGGCGGATCAGCGTCCACCCCTGCGCCAGCGGAGGCAGGCCGCGGCCGGGCACGGTCGTCTCGGAGCCCAGGACGCCGAGGAGCAAAAGGCTCGCTCCCTCTTCCTCCGCCGCCTGCTGCTCGTGGAACAGAAAGGCCGCGTGCTGGAGCAGGGCAGCCGCCTCGTCGAGCCACTGCTGCTCCCAGCGGAGCAGCGCGAGAGACCGGCAGAAGAACGGGCGCTCCGGCGACTCGTCATCGAGGTGGAACCTCGCCGTCGCGAAGGCATGCTCCGCTTCGAGCCGCTCGCCCAGAAGGCGGAGCGCATTGGCTTGCATCCGGCCGGCCCGGACCACGGCATCGCTGCCGAGGTGCTTCTTGTCGCGCATCACTTCCGCCACCAGCAAAGCGAGGCCCGCGAGATGCGCCGCATCCTCCGGGTCTCTGATCTGCACCGCCTGGCTGTCTTCCAGAAGGAGAGCGATCAGATCCCTGGAATGAAAGCGCTGGTCGAGCCGCCGCCGCTCGGCCGCGGACAGGCCGAAAAGGTCGTGCCGGAGCTCCTCCGCGGCGGCGCGCCGTTGCCAGGCCTCCGGAGCCCACGGCTCGGACGCCTGCTCCTCCCGGCCTCGATCCAGTTTCTGGAGCAACCGGTCCAGCAGCTCCTCCTCGACGATCAAGGCGCCTCCTCCGGGCCGGTGCGGATCAGCGTCCGCAGTGTCTCGATCAGGGGTTTCAAATGATCGTGGAGGCCACAGCGGACCAAGGCATCCAGCTCGAACACACCCGCGAGCTCAAAAGCGCTCAGGTCCTCCTCGCCGCCTCCGGGACCCGCCGGCAGATCGAATGCGTCGACGATCTCCTGCAGGCCGGACCGCACTTCTTCGAGGCGCACGGTGGCGAGGCGCACCTGCTCCCGCGCTCCCACCAAGGCCTCATTCCTACTTGGGTTGACACCACAGCTCGGGCAAGTCATCAAGGGATCGACCTCCTCACATCCTCCGGTCATCACGGTATGTGAGCCCGAGCCTGCACGTAAACGAAGGACGAAAATCGCGCGAAAGAGGGACCCCCGAGGTCCCCTGGCGCACCGTGGAAACGAGAAGGTGCCGCCCGGCGGTACCCCGCGTCGCGGTTCTGTGTCACACTTCCGCGGCTGCGCGCACCTTTCTCTTCGGATGTTCAACCTTCAGGAGGTGAGGGGCTGCTATGGATCGCCCGATCGAGTGCAGGACCCTGGCCGTGATGCGGGAAGGGCGGGGACTGAAGAAAAACCAGGTCGCCAAGGCGCTTGGCTTGAAACCGCAGACGTACTACGAGTACGAGAAGGGCAACCAGGTGCCCTCCCGCAACCTCCTGGAGCGCGCGGCAACGGCCATGGGACTGCGGCCCCATCACGTGGACCGCACCCTCAACTACCTGCGGCAAACCGACGAGGAAGCCAGGCCGGGCGGCGGGCCCGAGCCCGGCGCCGTCGCCGATCTGGAGATCGATCGGCTCGCTTTCGCTCTTGGGAGTGAGTGGGCGGACTTTCACCGCCTCCAATTGCAGCGCAGCCAGAGGTTGGCCCGCGCGGTGGCGGAGCGGGAGATGGCGCAGGTCCACTTCCCCCGCCTGCGGGCTTACCCCGCGGCCGAGCGGCCGGCGATCGTCCGGGAGAACAAGACGTTCCAGACTTGGGCCATCAGCGAGCTCGCCGCTCACGAA
This sequence comes from Thermoanaerobaculia bacterium, assembly GCA_035264905.1. Classification (GTDB taxonomy): domain Bacteria; phylum Acidobacteriota; class Thermoanaerobaculia; order Multivoradales; family UBA5704; genus UBA5704. The sequence continues at coordinate 32,012 of DATFPH010000103.1, read as the reverse complement.
AGCATCGAAGCCGCGGCCGACGACGCCGACGAGGCGCTCGCCTGGGCCGACCTCGCCGTCCTGATCGCCGAGCTGGCGCCGGGGGATGAGGCGTTCCGCTCCCGCTCGATTGGGTACGCGGTCTTCCATCGAGGCAATGCCATCCGGGTCAAAGGCAGGCTGCCCGAAGCCGACGAGGAATTCTGCCGTGCCAAGGACCTCTGGAAGGCCGGCGCCGCAGGAGACCCGGAGAAGCTGCTCGATGAAGCTCGCGTGCTCGGGATGGAGGCGTCCCTGCGGCGCGCGCAGCGTCTCCTACCGGAGGCTCTGGGCATCCTCGACCAAGCCATGGCCGCAGATCGTGGCTGCTTGCGAGTCCCCCTACTGATCAATCGAGCCAAGACCCTCGAAGAAATGGGGGATTACGAGGAGGCACTCACAACGCTGCGCCGGACTCTCCCTCTCATTGATGCCGAGCGCGAGCCGCGCCTCTTCTGGACTGTGCGATTCAATTCTCTCGTAAACCTCTGTCACCTGAGTTGCCACGCCGCTGCTGCTCTGGAAGTTGAGGAAGTGAAAGCACTCGCGATCAAGCTCGGGAACGGTATTACACTTGCGAGAGTGGATTGGCTGCAGGGCTGGATTCTGGCAGGCCTCGGGCATTTGAAGGAGGCCGAGGCCATATTTAAGCGGGTGCGCCAGGAGTTTCTCGCGCGGGATGTTCCCTACGATGCCGGCTTGGCCACTCTCGAGCTGGCCGCGCTTTTCATGGAGCAAGGCCGTAGCACCGAGGTCAAGGCGCTGACCCAGGAGTTGGCTCCAGTCTTCGTGTCCCAAAAGGTGTCGCGCGAGGCCCTTGCGACGCTGCTGCTTTTCCGCGACGCTGTCGCCCAGGAGACCCTCACTCTCGAAATGGCCCGGCACCTCCTGGAGGATTTCCGCCGCGCCCGCGGGTACGTATCCTCGTGAGAAGGCTCGAGAGAACCCGGGCCGAAAGCAGGCCACCTTCCGGCCCGGGAACAGTGTTTAGGGCAACAGCTAGCCGCCAGCGCCGCACCCACCGAACGGGTCCACCGAGCAACCATTGTCCAGGTTTTCCGTGGGAGCGGAAGTGGCGCTGCGGCCCCCGCAACGGCCAAACGGGTCGACCGAGCAACCTTCGTCCACGAATTCGGTGGGCTCCGGGGCAGAGCTGCTGGCCCCGCACCCTCCATAGGGGTCCACCGAGCAGCCTGCATCGATCCATGCCGCGGTCAAGGCGTTCCACAGATGGGCAACAAGTTCCCAAGCCGTCGCGGAACCACGCGGGGTCCCTCCGGTGCGGGGCTCCGCGGCTGAGGGCAGAGGCAGCGACAGAGCCGCGGCGAGCAGAAACACGGCAATCTTTCGACGGGAGGAGGGCGACATGACGAGCTCCTTTCAACGGGGCCGCTCCGCGGCAGCCTCCATGGCTGGACGGGCGGGTTCCCCAAAAAATAAAGTGTCGCGAGGGACCCTGGGGCCCCCGCCCGCTCCCAAAATCGGGGAGAACGAGAACCTGGAGAAGGATGCCACGAAGCGAGACCTGCGAGCCCTGGGAGCGGCCTTGCGTGTCTACCGCGAAGATCGCAGCCGAGAGAAAGTAGCCCAGGCAGCCGGGATCAAACGGAGCCAGCTTTCCGCCTACGAGCACGGCAAGAAGGAACCCCGGCCCCAGACGCTCGCCAAAATCGCCGAGGCCCTCGAGGTAACCGTCCCGGCTATCGAAGCGCTCGCCGGCCTCCTCAGCCTCGCGCCGGAACTTCTGGACCGATCGCACGATCCCGCCAGAGCACAGGCCTTGGCGAGGGCCGTCCGCTGGGCAGCTCGCCTCCGCTCCGCCGAGATGGAGATCCTTCGAGGGTCTCTTCTCACACTGCCGGAAGCTTCAGAGAAACTTGCCCTCAAGGACGTCGAAGCGGACCGTCAGGCCGAGATGCTCTGGGAACGCCTGGAACCCTACACCGCGCCGGAACGCCGCGCCATCGTCCTGGAGGGAAGGGAGTTCCAGGTCTGGCCGTTGAGCCGGCTGCTCTGCCACAAAACTATCGATGCCGCATCCGCCGAGCCCTCCACCGCCTTGGCGCTCGCCGAGCTCGCGGAGCTGATCGCGCCACTGGTAGCCGGCGGCAGCGAGTCTCGCTGGCGCCTACAGGGGTTTTGTGCATTCCATGTGAGCAGTGCCCACCGGGTGAACGGCAGTCTGCCCGCAGCCAGCGCAGCGCTCGAAAGAGCCGAGGCTTTCTGGCAGGCCGGAGCCGCAGGAGACCCGGCGATGCGCCTGGAGACCGCACGGGTGCTCGGCTTGAAAGCCTCCCTGCTACGCGCGCAGCGCAACCTCGTGGAATCTCTTGAGCTGCTCGACCAAGCCCTCGAAGTCGACGATGGCGGCTTACGAGCGCATCTCTTGATTAACCGGGCCAAGACTCTGGAGGAGATGGGTGACTACGAAGCAGCTATCGCAACGCTGCACCTGGCACGCCACCACATCGATGCCGAACACGAGCCGCGTCTCGCCTGGAACCAGCGCATCAACGTCCTCGTCAACCTGTGCCGCCTGGGGCGCTACGCGGAAGCCGAGCGGTCGCTGGGCGAGCTGCACGAGCTGGCTCATGAAGTGGTAGCGGGAGTTTCCCAGACCCGCCAAACATGGCTCGAAGGTTGGATTGCCGCGGGGATGGGCCGCCTGGAAGAGGCCGAAGCCGCTCTGAGCACCGTGCGCGAGGAGTTCCTCGGCCGCGAGATCGGCTATGACGCCGCCCTGGCGAGCCTGGACCTTTGCACGCTCTACCTCCAGCAAGGCCGCACAGCCGAGGTCAAGACGCTCTCGGCGCAGATCGTGACGAGCTTCCGGGAGCAGGGAGTCCACCGCGAAGCCATGGCCGCCGTGCGCCTCTTCCGCGCCGCTGCCGCCCGCGAGCTGGCCACCGTGGAGCTGGCCCGGCGGTTGGGAGAGTTTCTCCGCCGAGCGCGGCATGAGGCGGGGGTGCGGTTTGGGGGGTGAGGCGCGGGCCGGGCTGGCCATTTTCAGGGGCGACCGGCCCGAGAGCGGCCGCATCTGGCCCACGGGCGGATCTACCTGGCCCCTGGGCCGATCTACCTGGCCCCTGGGCCGATCTACCTGGCCCCTGGGCCGATCTACCTGGCCCCTGGGCCGATCTACCTGGCCCCTGGGCCGATCTACCTGGCCCATGGGCGGATCTACCTGGCCCATGGGCCGTTCTACCTGGCCCGCGGGCCGGCCTACCTGGCCCATGGGCTGACTTATCTCGCCCGAGGGCCGATCTGCCTGGCCCGAGGGCCGGCCTGCCTGGCCCATGGGCCGACTTATCTCGCCCGAGGGCCGATCTGCCTGGCCCATGGGCGCCTTCACCCGGCCCTTGGGCGGCTCTTCCCTGCCCTTCGGCCGATTGATCCCGCCCGTGGGCCGCATCGGGGAGCGGACGGGCGGAAAGGGCCGGCGGTCCGAGGGGATCGAGCGGAATCGTCTACATCCCGCCCAGCGCGATCAGGCTGCTCTTCGTGATCTGGATGAACGGCTCCGGGTAGAGGCCGAGCAAGAGCGTGGCGGCGGCGCAGAAGGCGATGGCGGCGACGAGCGCGGGCGCATGGAGCGGCACGGCCGCGGTTTCCGTGGTGTCTCTCTGATACATGTAAACCACGATCCGGAAGTAGTAGTAGAGCGAGATGGCGCTCGTCACCACGCCCACGACCGCCAGCCAGGTCCAGCCGGACTGCACCGCCGCGGCAAACAGATAGACCTTGCCGAAGAAGCCGCCGGTCGGCGGGATGCCGGTCAGGGCCACCAGGAAGATCACCATCATGGCCGCCAGGAACGGCGAGCGCTGCGACAGGCCGGCGTAATCGGCGCAGGTCTCGCCCGCGTACTCTTTGCGCTCCAGCAGGATCACCACCGCGAAGGCGCCGATCGTGATGAAGGTGTAGGCGAGCAGATAGAAGAGGACCGACCAGAGGCCGATCTCCGAGGCCGCGAGCACGCCGATCAGCACGTAGCCGGCATGGGCGATCGAGCTGTAGGCCAGCATGCGCTTGACGTTGTCCTGCGTCAGCGCCGCGAGGTTGCCCCAGATCATGGTCGCCGCGGAGACGCCCGCGAGAATCCACTTCCAATCGTCCTGGAGCGACCCCAGTCCTTCATAGAAGATACGGATGAGGATGGCGAAGGAGGCGGCTTTCGAGGCCACGGCGAGGTAGGCCGTGACCGGCGTCGGCGCACCGACGTAGACGTCCGGCGTCCAGATGTGGAACGGGACGGCGGAGACCTTGAAGAACAGGCCCGCGGCCAGGAGAAGCCAGCCGAGGGGGACCAGGACGTTGCCCGCGGCGATTGCGTCCGCCAGGCCGCGCGAAAGCTCGCCGAGCTGCACGGTGCCCGCTGCGCCGTAGAGCAGCGAGATGCCATAGAGCAGGATGCCGCTCGACAAGGCGCCGAGGATGAAATATTTGAGCGCTGCTTCGTTGGAGCGCAGGTGCCGCTTGAAATATCCCGCCAGGATGTAGCTCGACAGCGCCATGGTCTCCAGGGCGATCCAGATGGTCAAGAGCGTGTAGCCGCTCGCCATCAGCATCATCCCGGAGGTGGCCAGGAGCAACAGCGAGTAGTACTCGGCCGCCCGGTAGCCCCCCTCCTCGAGAAACCGGATTGAAAGGAGGATGACCAGAGCCGTGGCGATCAGGACCAGCGCTTTCCAGAAGATCGCAAAGCCATCGATCACGAATGAGTCGCCGAGGATCAACAGGCGCCCCGGCACACTCCGCCGCACCGCATAGAGATCGACCCCGGTGAGCACGAGGCTCACCACGGCGACGAGCGCCGACTGGCGGTTGCTCAGGCCGCGGCCGATGGTTCCGATCAGCAGGAGGAGCAACCCCGCCGAGGCGAGGAGGATCTCCGGTGCGAGGAGGAGGAATTCCTGTGGGTTCGACACGGCGTCACTCCTCCGCCGCGGCGGGCCCGGCCAGCCGGGCGCCGAGCCCGGGATCGACCTTCTCCACCACGTAGCGCACCGGCTGGTCGAGCACCGCGAAGAACGGGCGCGGATAGAGGCCGATCCAGAAGCAGAGCAGGACGATCGGCACGAGGTAGGCGATCTCCCGCCAGTTGAGATCCTGGACGTTTTCGTTCTCCGGATTGGTGATCGGCCCGAAGAAGACCCGCTGATACATCCAGAGCATGTAGGCCGCGCCGAGCACGATGCCGAGACCCGCCAGAGCCGCCCACCACCAGGTCCGGTTGAACGCACCGATCAGGATGGTGAGCTCGCCGATGAAGCCATTGAGCGTCGGCAGGCCGATCGAGGACATGGTGATGATCAGAAACAGCGTGGCGTAGACCGGCATCACCGCGGAAAGGCCGCCGTAGTCGGCGATCATGCGCGTGTGCCGCCGCTCGTAGATGATCCCCACGAGAAGGAAGAGAGCGCCGGTGGACAGACCGTGATTGATCATCTGGAGCACGGCGCCGTTGACGCCCGGGCCGTTCAGCGCGAACAGGCCGAGCATCACGAAGCCGAGGTGGCTCACCGACGAATAGGCCACCAGCTTCTTCATGTCCTTCTGCGCCATGGCGACCATGGCGCCGTACAGGATGCCGATGATCGACAATCCCGCCAGCCACGGCAGCAACTCGAGGGTGGCGGCCGGCAGGATCGGCAGCGAGAAGCGGACGAAACCATAGGTGCCCATCTTGAGGAGGACGCCGGCCAGGATCACCGAGCCCGCCGTGGGCGCCTCGACGTGCGCATCGGGTAGCCAGGTGTGAAACGGGAACATTGGCACCTTGATCGCGAAGCCCACGAAGAAGGCCAGAAAGATCCAGATCTGCAGGTCCTTGGGAATCAGGTGGCCGATCTCATGGAACTGCAGGATCGAGAAGGTCGCCGTGTTGCCCAGCCCCTCCCAGCCGAGGAGTCCGACCGCGTTGAAAAAGTACAGCGCCAGAATGCCAAGCAGCATCAGCACCGAGCCGACGAGTGTGTAGAGGAAGAACTTGATCGCCGCATAGAGCTTGCGCGGGCCTCCCCAGATGCCGATGAGGAAGTACATCGGCACCAGCATGACCTCCCAGAAGACGTAGAACAGGAAGAAGTCCAGGGCCATGAACACGCCGAGCATGCCGGTCTGGAGGAGGAGCAGGAAGACGTAATACTCCTTCTCGCGCGTGTTGATCGCTTTCCAGGAGGAGAGGAAGGCCAGCACTCCGAGCAAAGTGGTGAGCAGGACGAGGAGCAGCGCGATGCCGTCGATGCCGAATTCGTAGCGCGCACCAATCGATTCGATCCAGTCGGCGCTCTCGCGGAACTGGAAGAGGTCGCCTCCCCGCTGGAACGCGAACCAGAGCGGCACCGACAAGAGAAAATCGAGCAGCGCCACGCCGGTCGCGAGTTGCCGGATGAGCGCGGGCCGGTCCTTCGGAAGGAAGAGGAGAAGCAGCGCGCCCGCCAGGGGCACGTAGCAGATGATGCTGAGGATCGGCACTCCACTCAAAATCAGATTGTCGAACATATCTCCCCCGCAAGCGCGCTCGACCGGAGGTCAGCCCAACCGCAGGACCATGTACAGGAAGACCAGGGCGAACATGCCGAAGGCCAGCACCAGAGCGTAATTCCCCACCACGCCGGTCTGCACCCGGCGGAAGCCCCGGGAGCCGACATCGAGGGTGGTGCCCACCAGGTTGACCAGGCCGTCCACCACATATTTGTCAAACAGGCCCGAGAGCAGCGAGAACGCCACGGTGACGTGGCGCGCGCCATTGACCAGCAGGCCGTCGATGAACGATGCGTCGAAGCGGAAGAGCCCGCGCGCCGTGGCCCAGAAGCCGCGCACCACGGTCGCGTCGTAGAGCTCATCGACGTAATACTTGTTGGCGAGCACCCGGTGGACGGCCGGGAAGCGCTCGGCTCGCGCCTGCGCCTTCGCAAGGCCGCGGTCGCCCGCGTACGCCGAGCGGGCCACCAGCCAACCGATCAAGGCCACGCCGATCGCGGCACCCATCAGAACCCACTCGAGGATCTCGGGAACAGCATGCTCCGTCTCCTGCCCGACCTTCGCAATGATCGGCTGGAGGAAGCTGCCGAAGCGGTTCTCCGGCAGGTATCCGAAGGTCAGGACGTGCGGAATACCGGCCATCCCGGCGAGCACAGCACCGACCGCAAGAATCCACAGCGGCCCGACCATGGAGAGCGGCGATTCGTGCAGGCGGCGCTGCTGGTCTTGTGATCCACGGAACTGTCCCGAGAACGTCATGTAGTGAGCGCGGAACATATAGAACGCGGTGATGCCCGCCGTCGCCAGGCCCACGATCCAGAGAATCCGGTAGCCTCCCGCCGCAGCCGCCGCATGCAGGATCTCGTCCTTGCTGAAGAATCCGGCAAACGGCGGGATGCCGGCGATCGCGAGACAGCCGATCCAGAACGTCCGGCTGGTCTGCGGCAGGCGCTTCCCCAGCCCGCCCATCTGCCGCATGTCCTGCACGCCGCCCATGGCATGGATCACCGAGCCCGAGCCGAGGAACAGGAGAGCCTTGAAGAAGGCATGCGTCATCACGTGGAAGATCGCCGCCGTGTAGGCTCCCAGGCCCAACGCCAGGAACATGTAGCCGAGCTGCGAGACCGTCGAATAGGCCAGGACCTTTTTGATGTCGGTCTGGGCGATGCCGATCGTCGCCGCGAAGAGCGCCGTTGCCGCGCCGATCCCGGCAACGACCAGCGAGATGTCGGGCGCGAGTTGATAGATTGCGTTCGAGCGCGCCACCATGTAGACACCCGCCGTCACCATCGTCGCGGCATGGATCAGAGCCGAGACCGGCGTCGGGCCGGCCATGGCGTCAGGCAGCCAGACGAAGAGCGGAATCTGCGCGCTCTTCCCCGTGGCGCTGATGAACAGGCACAACGCGATGAACGACGCCAGCGAGAGACCGAGCAGGTACGGGGCGTGGCCGAGCCCGCGATTCACCTCGAGACGCTGGACGATCTCGGTGATCTTGAGCGTGCCGAAATTGGAGACCAGCGCGAACAGCCCGATCAGGAACGCGAAGTCGCCGATGCGGTTGACCAGGAACGCCTTGCGGCCGGCGTAGGGCGGAAACTCCTGCTTGTAATAGAACCCGATCAGCAGGTAGGAGCAGAGCCCGACCCCTTCCCAGCCGACGAACAGGACCGCGTAGTTGTTGCCCAGGATCAACAACAACATCGCGCCCATGAACAGGTTGAGATAGGTGAAGTAGCGCTGGAACCCCTCCTCGTGCGCCATGTAGCCGACCGAGTACAGATGGATCAGGAAGCCCACGAAGATCACTACGAAGAGCATCACGCACGACAACGGGTCGAGCAGGAAACCGAAGCTGACGGTGAAATCCTTCGGTCCGTCGGGCGTGTGGACCGCGCCCGCCGGTATCCACTCGTAATAGTCGTGCTCAAAGGGTTTTTGCGCGGCATGCTCGGGGCTGCCGAGGTAACCGGCGATGACGACGAGCGCCAGGACCGCCGCGAGCCCGACAAGACCGCAGGCGATCCACGCCATGGCCTTCTTGCCAATGCGCCCCTTGAGGACGACGCCGTTGAGCAACGCGCCGAGGAACGGCAGGACCGGGATCAGCCAGAGCAGATCTTTCATGGATCGGTCCCTTCTCTACCCCTTGAGCTCCGACGCCTGATCGAGGTTTGCGGTCTCGCGCAGGCGGAAGAAAGCGATCAGGATACCGAGGCCGACCGCCGCCTCGCCGGCCGCGACCGTGATCGTGAAGATCGCGAAAATCTGTCCGGTCAGATCGGAGTGCTGGTACGAGAAGGCGATCAGGTTGAGGTTCACCGCGTTCAAGACCAGCTCGATCGACATCAGGACGGTGATCATGTTGCGGCGGGTGGCGATCCCCACCAAGCCGATCGCGAACAGCAGAAGGCTCAGCACCAGGTAGTGGTTCGTCGTGATCTCGAGCATCGGAGCCTCCTACTGCCGGCGGCCGAGAACCACGGCTCCGATCATCGCCACGAGCAGGAAGATCGAGGCGATCTCGAACGGCAGCAGGTTCTTGGTGTAGAGGTTCCAGGCGACGGCCTGGGAGTTGCCGAGCTGCTGCAGCTTGCCGTGCTGATCGACGAAGCTGGTAAACATCTCGGGCTGGACAAAACCCGGAACGAAGTGCGCCTGGATGAAGAACCAGCCGAACAGGCCAAGCAGAAGCACGGCCAGCACGATCACCGCCGGCAACGGACCGCCGAAGAGCCGGGCCTCCTGCAGCTTGTGCAGGTTGATCAGCATGATGACGAACAGGAACAGCACCATGATGCCGCCGCCGTAGACGAAGATCTGCACGACCGCCACGAACTCCGCGTGCCGCAGCAGGAAGAGGACGGCAATCGAGAGGAACGTCCCCAGCAGGCAGAGCGCGCCGTACATGGGATTGCGCAGCGTCACCACGCCCAGGGCAAAGATCACGGCAAGGGCGGCGAAGACGTAGAAGAGGATCGCGGGACCGGAGCTGACGAGCGCGTTCATCCCGAGCACCCCGCTCAAGCGATCTCGTCGTCGGTATATGCCGGCCGGACCTTCCACTCCTGGAGCTGGTCCATGTCGACGTACAGGTTCTTCCACCGGTCGTACGAGGCGAGCTCGTACGTCTTGGTGGTCAGCCAGATCGACTTCGGCTCGGTGGGGCACCCCTCTTCGCACAGGCCGCAGAACATGCAGCGCTGCACGTCGATGTCGAAGCGGTCCAGGACCTTGTCTTTCTTGCCGGTCTCCGGATTCACTTCCTGATGGAAGTCGATGTAGATGATGTCGATCGGGCAGTCGCGCGCGCAGAGGGTGCACTTGATGCAACGGTCCTCGTCGAGGCGGAACATGCCGCGGAAGCGGTGCGCCGGCTCCCAGCGCTCCTCGGGATATTGCACGGTCACCTTCTCGCGGAACAGATGCCTGAAGGTCAGCCCCAGGCCCGCGAACAGATCGAGGAGCATGATCTTGCCGAAGAACCGTTTTATAGCGCTCATACGGGGGCCTCCGAGAGCAGGAGCTTGACCAGAGCGGTCACCGCCAGATTGGCGAGAGCCAAGGGGAGCAGCCACTTCCATCCCAGCTCCATGAGCTGATCGAACCGGTAGCGCGGGAAAGTGCCGCGGAACCAGATGTAGGTGAACAGGAAGACGGAGATCTTCAAGAAGAACCAGATCGGCCCCGGCACCACCGCGAGGAACGGGAGGTACTCCGGGAAGGGCGGCAGCCAGCCGCCCAGGAACACGGTCGTGGCCACCGCCGAGATGACGATCATGTTGGCGTACTCGCCCAGGAAGAACAGGGCGAAGCGCATGCCGCTGTATTCGGTGTGGTAGCCCGCCACCAGCTCCGACTCGGCCTCTGGAAGATCGAACGGGTTGCGGTTCGACTCGGCCACGCCGGCCACGAAATAGATGAAGAAGGCGACGATCTGCGGGAAGACATACCAGGTGTGATCCGCCTTCTGCGCCTCGACGATCTTCACCATCGACAGCGAGCCGGCGAGGAGCAGCGGACCGACCAGCGCGAGTCCCTGCGGCACCTCATAGGAGATCATCTGCGCCGCCGAGCGCAACCCGCCCATCAGCGAGAACTTGTTGTTGGACGACCAGCCGCCGATGATCAATCCATAGACGCCGACCGTCGCCAGTGCCACGATGAACAGCAGGCCCGTGTTGACGTCGGTGATGAACCAGGAGAGCCCGCCGCCGCCCGCCGGCGGTCCCAGCGGGATCACCGAGAAGATAATCAGGGCCGGCCCCACCACCAGGCAGGGGGCAAGGATAAACGCCCACTTGACCGCGCGGGTGGGAATCGAGTCCGCCTTGACCAGCAGCTTCATCACGTCGGCGATGGGTTGCAGCAGACCCCAGGGGCCGACGCGGTTCGGGCCGAGGCGCGCCTGCATGTAGCCCAGGATCTTGCGCTCGGCGAACGTGAGATAGGAGATCAGCGGCAGGATGATCAGGAAGAGCAGGACGAGGATCTTCGCCAGCGGCGAGACCGCGTAGTAGAACAGCGTGTCCCCCACGGCGTTCCGCACGGATTCGATCAGGGCAGACATCAGCGGTCCACTTCACCAAGGACGATATCGGTCGTGCCGATCAGCGCCACCAGGTCGGCGATCAGCGCTCCTTTGCACAGCTCCGGGAGCGACTGGAGATTGATGAACGACGGCGGCCGCACGTGGCAACGGTACGGGTTGGGCGTGCCGTCGCCCACGATATAGAAACCGATCTCCCCTTTCGGGCCTTCGATGCCATGATAGACCTCGCTGTCCTTGGCGGCTTTGAGGACGCGCGGCCGCCTGGCCATGACCGGTCCGTCCGGCAGCTTGTCCAGGCACTGGAGGATGATGCGCACCGATTGGCGCATCTCGGCCATTCGCACGAGATAGCGGTCGTAGGTGTCGCCGTTCTGGCCGATCGGCACCTCGAACTCGACCTCGTCATAGGCCTCGTAGGGGAGCGCCTTGCGCACATCCCAGCGGATGCCGCTGCCGCGGAGCATCGGGCCGGTGATCCCGTAATCGATCGCCACGTCCGGGGGGAGCACGCCGATGCCCACCGTCCGCTTCTTCCAGATGCGGTTGTTGGTGAGCAACTCCTCGTACTCGTCGAGCTTGGCCGGGAAGTCGTCCATCAGCTTGCGGCAGCGATCCGTCCAACCGACCGGAAGATCGTGCGGCAGGCCGCCCGGGCGCATGCAGTTGAGCGTCAACCGGGCGCCGCAATACTCCTCGAACAGATCGAGAATCCGCTCGCGCTCGCGGAAGGTATAGAAGAACGGCGTCATGGCGCCGATGTCGATCGCGTGCGTGGCGAGCCAGAGCAGGTGGCTCGAAATGCGCTGGAGCTCGGCGAGCATCATCCGGATATAGCGGGCCCGCGGCGGCACCACGAGACCCAGCAGCTTCTCCACCGCGCCCACGTACGCCTGGTTGTTCGTGGCCGCGGCCACGTAATCCATGCGGTCGGTATGCGGGACGTTCTGGAAGAACGGGTGGAGCTCGAAAAGCTTTTCAGTGCCGCGGTGGAGATAGCCGATGATCGGATAGGTGTCGACGATCTTCTCGCCGTTGATCTTCAGCTTGAGCCGCAGCACTCCGTGCGTCGCCGGGTGCTGCGGACCGAAGTTGAGCTCCATCTCCTCGCTTTCGGCGAAGAGGCCGTCGTGGTCGTCGTACGGCAGACCGAGCGGCTGGGTCATGACGGCTCCTGCGGAGGCTTGGGTGGTTTCCATCCGGTGCCGGTGCCGGCGATCGGACCCGCGCCTGTCTCGTAATACTCGGGATAGATGGCGCTGCCGGTATCAATTCCCTCGACCGGAAAATCCTTGCGCAATGGGTATCCGTTGAAGCCCTCCCAGAGGAGGATGCGCGTCATGTCCGGATGCCCCTCGAAGCGCACGCCGAACATGTCATAGACCTCGCGCTCCGGCCAGTTGGCGCCACGCCAGACGCCGGTCACGGTCGGCACCGGAGTCGCTTCATCAGTCGTCACCCGCAGGCGGATGCGGCGCTGATCAGTGAACCGATGGAGCTGGTAGACGACCTCGAAACGAGGCTCGCGCTTCGGATAATCGGCGCCGCACAGATCCACCAGATAGGTGAACTCGTGCTTGTCCTTGAGCGAGGCGCAGACCTGCGCGATCGCATCGCGCCGCACCCCGAGCGTCAAATCGCCGGCGAAGCTGCGGGCGGATTCGATCACGTCGCCGAGCTCTTCCCGGAGAGCGACCGTGAGGGGATCGTCCGCGCCGTCCTTCCATTCGGAGGGGAGGGGATCCTTCTCCCAAGCGGGCTTGTTGGGATCTTCCGGCTCATGCTTTTTCGCCGGCTTTTCGGGGACCGGCTTGTCGTCGCTCACGGCCACACCTCATCCACCGCGCCCTTGGGCCGGGCGATCGACATCCGATCAATTTTCCTCTGCAAATGGAGCAGCCCCCAGAGGAGAGCTTCGGGCCGCGGCGGGCACCCGGGCACGTAGACGTCCACGGGGATGATTCGATCGACACCTTGCGTCACCGCATACGTGCGGTAGGGACCGCCGCAGGTGGCGCAGGCGCCCATCGCGATGGCCCACTTGGGCTCGGGCATCTGATCCCAGAGCCGGCGAACGATCGGTGCCATTTTTTCAGTCACCGTGCCCGCGACGATCATCAGATCGCTCTGGCGCGGCGTGGCGCGGAACACCTCCGCGCCGAAGCGAGACATGTCATGGCGCGGATCGAGCACCGCCATCATCTCGATCGCGCAGCAGGCAAGCCCGAACTGCATCGGCCAGATGGCCGAGCGCCGGGCCCAGTTGAAAATCTTGTCGTATGTCGTGGTGAGGACGTTGGCCTCACTCGAGCCCACAATCATACCCACCGCAGAGCCCCCCTGTTCCAGATGTAGACATACCCGATGACGAGGATGATCAGGAAGACCATCATCTCGATGAAACCGAACAGCGCGAGCTGGTCGAAGAGGACCGCCCACGGGAACAGAAAAACGGTCTCGACGTCGAAGATGACGAAGAGCACCGCGATCAGGTAGTAGCGAATCGAAAAGCGATGATCGTGCGCGAAGGTCTCGGCCTCGTTGCCGCACTCATAAGGATCGAGATTGGTGGTGGCAGATCCCGCATGCCGGAGGATGCGCGCCGCGATGAGGGCGGCGGCCAGGAAGAGCACCGCGACCAGAGTGAAAACCAGGATGGGCAGGTAGCTCGCCATGTGCGTCTCAACCTCCCGTAAGTAACTGCCCTCAGCTCCTTCCTTGAAGCTGGGCGTATTGTATCCCACCCCTCTCGACAACCTGTCAAGGAAATGGAGCATGAACTCCCCCGTGGCGCACGGGGCTATCCGAAGGGGTGGGAGGCAGCGAGGGCGCCGACCTCCTCGCGAGTCCTCAACAAATCCTCCCGCGGCGTGTCCCACCATTCCAGAAGGCCGCCGTCCTCACCCACCGAGACGGCCACACTGGAGGCATCTTCTTGATCTACGAAGACTTCCACCTCCGCCTCGCGGCGGACGGCGAGGAGCGGTTCCAGGTCCATGCCCGCTTCCGCGAGCAGCGCGCCAGCACCTCGTTCACCCTCCCTCTCGAGCTTCGAATCTGCGGCCTTCTTCCTGAAGAGACTCCGGCAGGGGCCACACGGCATCTTGTCATCCCGGATTCCGGCCACCCGGCGGCCTCTGTCGAGGAGCTCGGGAGACGGCTGTTCCAGACGGTCTTCGACGGTGAGGTGGGCCGCCTCTTCCTGGCTGTCCACGGAGCTTGCGAGGAGTATCCAGACCGCGCTCTTCGCCTGCGTCTTCATTTTCCTCACGAGAAGCGGACGTGGCATCTGCAGAGCCTGCCCTGGGAGCTCCTCCATTACCGCCGCTTTCTCGCTCTCGATCCACGCTTGCCGGTGGTGAGGTCCATGGATACGCCACACCCCCTTCGCGTGCTCCCTCCGACGCCTCCCCTGCGTGCCTTGATCGCCATGGCCAACCCGCCGGACACGCCCCCTTTGGCTCTGGCGGCGGAGCGGAAGAAGATCGAGGAGTGCCTGTCCGGGATCGGCCGGATCGAGCCCACCGTGCTTGAGCGGACGACGCGGCGTGAGCTCCGGCGCCATTTGCGCGGAGGCCGTTTCCACATTGTCCATTTCATGGGACACGGGGTCGGCTTTGACTCGGACAAGGGCGAGGGAGCTCTGCTCCTGGAGTCTCCGGAGGATTGGGCTCTCCCCCTCTCTGCGACCGGATTCGCCGAATTCTTCCAGGGGATCGAGGCACCTCAGCTGGTTGTGCTGAATGCCTGCGAAACGGCGGTCTCCGCCGAGGGCGTCGACCCGGTCCGTAGCGTGGCGGCCTCCCTGGTGGTCGCGGGCCTTCCGGCGGTGCTCGCCCAGCGGGCGCCGATCCGGGACGACGCCGCGCTGATCCTGGCCGAAGAGCTCTATCTGCAGTTGGCGCAGGGCCATCCGATCGAGGCAGCCGTCGCAGAGGCGCGCCTAGCTCTGCGTTCGGAACGCGAAGGCACGACGGCCTGGGCCATCCCGTCGCTATTCCTCCGGCCGGCCCCTGGGGAGGTGCTGCCGCGCCCAGAAGACGGGCGAGTCGCGGAGCCTCCCCCACCGCCGTCGCCGCACGAGCCAACCGCACCGCCTTCTGGTTTCTTCGTCCAGACCGACCATGTCGACAGGCAGACGAACATCCACGGCAACACCGTGAACTACCACGAGGAATCGCGAGGAGAGTGATATGGGCCAGGCGACGACCGAAGAAACAGATGCCAAGGCCTCCCCGATCGAACCTGCCGGCGCCCCTCCGGTGCAAGGCAAGACAGCCGAACTTACAAAGGAGGACGATGGCTCCGAGCCGGTGAACGCCAAGCCTGTCACTCCCGAAGGGGAGGGAGATCCGGCTCCGCAAGGAGCCCGACAACTGAAGGTCGAGGCGAAGTCAGTCGACAGGCAGACCAACTTCCAGGCAAATCTCGTCCAATTCCTAATGGGAGAAAACAAGGGGAACGAGAAGAATCAAGAGGAGGAAGACCCCACCGATCCCCTGCTGGCCGAGCCCACCGAAGCGGATATCGAGGAGCGTGGACGACTGCTGGCTGAATGGTCTTTCAGCAGGATCATCGTTCTGAGCTCGTTTCACTCGAAACCCGCTCTGAGCGCTGCCTACTCACTTGTGCATGACCCAGGATTCTGCGATCACGAGAAACGCACACTCCTGCTCAGGAAAACCAAGTACCGGGAACGCTTGGACCTGACGATCGATCTCTTCACGAGACCGAAGCTCCTGGAACGGCGGCGGATCTTCCTTGTCGAGATCGAGCGGACGAGCCCGTTCCTCGATTCCATCCTCCATATCGGCGACAACCATGCGAAGAGTGTTCAGGGGCTTTTGCGGCAGAGCGATTCACTGCTGATCTGCACAGCAAGCGCGGAGGTTCTGGAGCTCGGGCCCGATCAGCCACTGCCGAATAGCTTTCCTTTCAGTCACCACTCCGTACCATTCCTTCCCTATCTCCTGCGGCGCAAGTTCTCTCCGCAACGTGCCCGGGAACTCCAAGATCTCCTCCTCGCGCAGCTTCGGCGGGGCCTCTGGGAGAGCTTAGACGATCTCTATGAACGGATCGAATCCCTGCTCATCGAAGGGGCGGAGCGTCTCGAGGAGGTCGTCCGGCAGAACGAAGCGTTTCCCAACGAGATCTCCGTCCGGCAATCGAGCGTCAAGCCTGCCGAGGTTTTCCACGAGGGCTCCGGGGTTCATGGCGCGGTGCTCTACACGGCGATCTACTTTCCCGACCTCACTCCACACGATTTTGCACGCGTCGTCCTTGTACTACTCGGAGAACAAAAAAGGACTGAGGAGACGGAAGAGCAGATTCTTACGGAAAAAGAGGAAGTTCGGACTCTCAAGAAGAAAATCGAGAAGCGCCTCGCCGATCTCTGGAACGAAACACCCGATCGGTTCCTCCGAGACTGCCACCTGCGGGCAAAGTCCCTGAGCCAAGGAACACATGTAATGGATTTCTCCTACCGCTATCTGCGACGTGAAATGAAAACCTATCTCGAATCCGTCCATCCTATGTTCCTGGTCGGGATGTTCGAGCGTCTTCAGGTATCGGGCCTCTTGTTTGATCCTAACGCGTCTTCCGAACTCGTCGACAATCTGATCCACCTGTTCGTCGAGAGGACCTTGTCTGATCCTTCATTCTGCAGCAAGGATTGGCTATTTGGCCTGATGATCGGGCTACAAAGCCAGACGAGCATCGTGATCGAGACGGAGATCTCCACGGACGAGCGGATCTTTCTTCTCCTCGAAAGCCTGGAAAGCGAATGGATCCGACGGCACGTTCTCGGCCGTCTTGCGCAGCTCCTCCGGGAGATGCTCCAGCACGAGCCGTTGCGCGACGTGGTGCGGGAATTCCTCTCCGCGCTCCTTTTAGCACGGCAGCACCATGCGGCGCTCAGCCTGCTGCTTGAGCTGACCCGGCGTCTGCGCTTCGCTCCCCATTTCGACTCCCTTCTCTGGCTGAGACGTCTGATCGATCAAGGCGTCCCGGAGATTCGCCTGCGGACGTTCCAGTGCCTCGTCGGCCTCGCCCTCGAAAGCGGGCCGCGCATCTTCGAACTCCTGGAAGCACTCCGTCCATGGCTGCCGGCAGCGGATCTCGAGATCGAACGTTATCCACTCTCCAGCCTCTCCGCCCTGCGATTCCTCCTGGAGTCCATCGGCGAGACTCACGCGAATTTCGATCCCAAACATTTCGGCCAATGGCCATCCCGCTTTCCACTTTTCGCCGCGTCTCCTGAAGACCGGAGCGTGCTGCGGTCGCGTCTGGATCTGCTCTGTGAGTGGCTCCTTCACCGAGGCATGCCCACAGTCCTCGAGACAGGCGAGAGTGAAGGCCTGAGCTCGGACATTGAGTGGAAGCTCTGGTTCGGCGATCCCGAAGAGGCCCATGGCGCACTGGTAGCCGATTTGGTGGAGCAGTGGATGCTCATTTTGGAGGGGACTGATTCAAAACCACCGTGCTCCGAAGCCCGCCGAGTCATGGATGAGCTACTGGCGGCACTCGCCCGGCGGGCCGATCCGGTCCAGCGCAAGCGCATCATCCGGCGCTGGCAGGCACGGCAGCAGCAGTGTCATCTCGATATTAACCAATTGCCGGTCGGACAACGGGAGGAGAGGAGTCGCCTGCTCGCGAACCGCAAGAAGCTGTACGAGCTTCGGCAGCGCCTCCTGTCCGCCTGCCCCAGCGGCGCTTCCAGTGAGGGATGATCCCGATGAGCCAAGTCTGCCCGCTCGACAGTCTCATCCGCCGGCTCGACCCGGCGTCTCTGCCCGATCGCCCTGAACCCGATGAGCGCCTCGTGGTGTTCGACGCCCGCAAGGGCCAGACGCTCTCCAAGAAGCCCATCGTGACGATAGGCCGCGACATTCGCTACTACCTGGTATCAACCCGTGCCCGCAAGGTGGAGGTGAGCGGCCCCATCTGCAAGCTGAAAAGCCGGACCACGGGTCTCACCCTAGAGATCACAGTGGCATACGAAGCCCGATGCGAGCCCGGCAACGAGGAGCGCCTAGTCCAGGCGCTCTGGCGGAAGGAACATCCCGCAGCTGCTCTCGACGACCTCCTGACCCGCTGGGTCGAGGAGCTCTCTTTAGCTCCGGAGCACGCGGCCCAAGACCTTTGTATCGATTTCTCGGTTTTCGAGCTTGAGCTCCGCGCCTTGCTGACACGCCGTGCCGCCCAAGAGGCCGGCCTTGTGCTTGAGCCAACCCTTCGGCCACTGCTTGAGGACAAGCTGGAAACGCTTCGCCTGCACACGGATTTCTTCCCCATCCGGGTTCGTGACTTCGACGAAGAGGCCAATATTAAACTTACTACCGATGTTGCAGTCGATCCCGAGAACCGCATCCGGGCTCTTCTCTCGTACCGCCAACTTCACCAGATCGAGACCACAGTCAAGGAAGTCGTATGCCGCACCCTGGCCGACGAGATCACCCTGCACCAGTTGTGCTATGAGACAAAGACTCGGGCGCGCGAGCTGCTGGTGGCCGCGATCAATCAGCGCCTCCACGCGGAAGGAAGGAAGATCACTTTTCTGCAACTCGATAGCCCTCTATTCGAGCAACTCCCCCCCAAGCTGAGGGAGCTGAGCTATACGGCAACCTGCAACTCCCGCGACCATCAGGGAATCCGGGTCGAGCATCAGCTCCAGATTCTCTTACAGGACCTGGGGAGCTTCCGGACCTCGCGGGTAGGTGACTTGGAGAGATGGACAGAGCAGCGGCTGCAGCTCTTCACCCAAGAACTCCTGTTCGACAGGAGCTACGTCCACCTGTTGCTCGACTTCGGCTGCGATGAAAAGGAGATCAAGAGCCGTATGCAGGAGGAGCTCGCCGCGATCGGCTGCGCGGTCAAGCAGCTCATTGTGATCCCTGATCTCGAACCTCTAACCTGGAGGCACGGCATCCAGCTTGACAAGAACGAGAACAGCTACCTGACGCACGATTCGCGCGTCGAAGTCCGTCTGAACGTGGTAGTCAAAGGCAAAATTGTGAAGCTAGAGGATGAACGCCTCGCCTCCTATCTGCGCCCAGAGAGCCGGCTCTTAGAGGATATACGAGAGGTGATCGATAAGGAAACCCAGCACATCATGCACGGGATCGATCCCGAGCGCTTCTACATGCGTTTCCAGTACACGAGCCAGGATGGTGAACAGCCTGTCCGCACAGTCATCGAGGATCGCGTCAAAGCGGCGCTCGTCGAACGCTTCGTGATCGAAGACATCAGCGTCATTGCAAAGCCGCTCGAGACGGATCTCACCAAACGGCTTTCCAAACTGCTCGAGGGCCCCCACTCACTCGAGGTCTCCTGCTTCCCACTGAACGACCCCAGCCAAGGGGAACAAGTCATCTACCGCATCGACTTCAATGTGGAAGGAGTGCACGAGCACGGCTGGTACACGTTTTGCGCCAAGAGCTTCCCCTCGTTCGACGAGGAGCTGGCACGCATCCGAGAAGTCATGGCGCAGGACATTAGATCCAAGATCGAGCTGGCCCCGCGCGAGTACCGGCAGTTCAACGACTTGGGCGTGCTGCGACAAATCGAGAAGGTCATCCATGAGTCGGCGCAGCGGAAGGTTGTCGAGGCCTTCGGACTTTGTGTCTCGGTGGTCACAGTCACGCGCAAGGCGACGGCCGGCGAGGAGGAAGCCAACGCGGCCATGAACCACGCCCGGGAGACCGCCCTCGGTGCTGGTCGGCTCCTCCTCGAGAGCAAGGCCGAGGAGCTCGACGAGCTCACCACCAAGAAAAGGGATCTGCTCAAGGCCGGCGTGGACAACGACGATCCCGAGTTGCAGGCCGTCCAGGAGCGCATACGCGTGCTTGAGGCCGAGGTTACGCCAGACCAGCTCGACCGAGGCCGCCGAGAGGTGGGGACTCTGCTACCCGGAGCAAGTGGGAAGCCGGGCACCGATTGGGCGCAACTCGCTCTCGAGCCCCCGCTCCACCGCAAGAAGCTCACCGCCGCGCCGGCTGAGAAGGAAGCCTCATGAACTATCTGCAGCGTGCGTCCACCGCGTCTCCTAGAACCTTGCTGCTCGAGCCCGGCTTCTGGCGCGCCAACCGAGCCTACGTCGGGGCCATCGGCGGAGGTGTCCTCCTGATGGCTGTCCTCGGTCCTCTCACCTACCAGGAGGTCGATTCCTGGATGTGGCTCACTGCGATGATTCAGCTCCTCGTCTTCTGGGGGGCCGCGGTGGGAGCCCGAGCACTCGCAGACATTGAGGTCGATGATGCCATCGCCCGGCTCGTCGATCGGCGGGCCTCTACGGAGCTGGGCGAAATCAAAGGTGGCCACAAGGACCGTGTCGTGCTGGATCGGGTTGAATCGGACTTTCTCCCGCACAACCCGAGCCACGACAAGGGGGTAGTGCGGCTCTTTCAGCACATCCTGCATGAGGCACGGGATCGGAAATTTCATGCCACCGAGGTTGTCGTCCAGCCTTTCCAGGAGAGTGCCCTCGGGGATCTGTTGCGCATACAGACCGTGCAGAAGATCGCCTTGCAGCTCGGCATTCTCGGGACGTTCGCCGGCTTGATCGTCGCGATGCAGAGGCTGAAGGATAAACATGACTTGCTGGCGCCCGATGCCCTGAAAGACCTCTTCGGAGCTCTCCATGTCTCGTTCAGCACGAGCATCGCGGGGCTCGAGGTCGCGATCGTCCTCGCGGTGGCTCTCCTCGTCGTCCGCCGCCGCCAGGAGAGCTTTTTCCAGAATATGGAAAGCGCGAGCGCCACGCTGACCTCCCTGGCGCGCAACTCGGTCATCCAGGATGAGTTTCTCGTCGAGTTGGAGCAGACCAGGACGACGCTCGCGCAAGTGGGGCAACGTGTCCGCGAGCAGACACGGGAGGTGGAAGTTCAGACCGGCACCATCCGCGGTGGGCTCGAGCGCCTCGCCAGCCTGCGCTCCGATTTCGACTCCTTTCTGGAAAGAATCCGCCAGGAGCAAGGGATCGTGCTGGGTGAGATGAAATCGGTCTACGAAATCATCGCGCCGCGGCAGGTCGCCGAGGAGTTTCGTCAGAGCCTCCTCGAGGCGAACCGGCAGCTCGCCGAGAGCTTCCAGGAGGATCTGCGCCAAAGCCTGGCAGCCCTCCACCAGGTGAGCACAACACTGGAGCTTGTCAAGGACCTGGGCAATCAGGCGAAGGGGGTGAACGAAAGCCAGATGCAGAGTTTCGAGGAGAGCCGCGCCACCTTCGAGCGGGCGGCTTCGGAGATCGCGGGAACCATGGCGCGCTTGCCGGCCGAGCTGGTGACCAAGCTGAATGAGAGTGCCCACCAAGCCGCTCCCGAGGCGCAGTTTCAAGGAGCAGCTCGGAATCTTGAGCGAATCGCACGAAGCTTTGAAAGCCTGTCGCGCAACATCGGGAGGAACAATTCCCTGCTCGAGGAGATCGTATGGCCCATCCGCTTCTACCGGTCCTTGTGGCGCAGGTCATGGGCCTGGTGGGAATCTCTACGTAGAACGTGACCCGCCGGAGCGCAGCCCGAAAGGCACTCAATGAAAAAACTAGCGGTTATCCTCGGAGAAGACGAAGGGTTTTTCGGTCCCGGGACGGATCTGGCGATCTCTCTGGCTGCCGTGCTCCTCCTCATGATAGCAATCAAAAGCAGCCTCGATGAGAGAGAACGCCAGGCTCGATTCGAGCTCGAAGCCAGGCTCCGCGCCCAGACAGCCCTTACTGAACAGGAAAGAAAATCTCGGCTCGGGCTCGACACCCAGAACCGCCAAGGTCAACTCGAGATCAAGGACGTTCTCGACAACCAGGCCCATCTCGTCGAGGCCCTCGCCGATCGCTATGGTTCTCCCTACCGGACGGTGGGTCCAAACACCTATGCGATTACTCTCCCGTCGAGAGCAGAAGACAGCTCGCCAGATATCATAATCCAAAATGACGCAACGCTCCAACGCATCAGCTTCGGCAGCCATGTTCTCTTCGACCGGGACGAAATAAGGCTACTCCCGAGAGGCACGTCCATGCTCAAAGAACTGAGCGATTCTTTGCTTGGCGAGGGCCGGCTCGAGCGCATCCAGGAGATCCAGATCCAGGGGCATGCTGACCCAGTCCGATCGCAAGAGTACTCGTCAAACCTCGAGTTGGCGGCTCATCGTGCGATGATAGTCTTTCGTACGCTTCAGGCGTTTGGAATCGATCCCCGATACTCGATGATGTCAGCAACTACCTTCGGCGAGTATGTCTCGGTGCAAAGGCGATTCCGGGGCGGTTTTTCTTACTCGCCGGAGCAACTCGTCGAGGACAACGACTCCCCCACGAAGATGATGATGAACCGGAGGATTGAGATCCTACTCTTCTACCGACGCTCGTCCTGAGGCGCGTGTTCTGGCGGAAGGTCTCAAAGGATGTAGACGTCCGAGTCCAAGCCCGAGTCCTCCATCACGAATCCCCCGAGGACCGTGGGATGGAGGGTCGAGAGACCCTCGGTTC
This sequence comes from Thermoanaerobaculia bacterium, assembly GCA_035264905.1. Classification (GTDB taxonomy): domain Bacteria; phylum Acidobacteriota; class Thermoanaerobaculia; order Multivoradales; family UBA5704; genus UBA5704. The sequence continues at coordinate 9,486 of DATFPH010000103.1, read as the reverse complement.
GGGCAGCGCGCAGCAAGGCCGCATCGAAGGACGAGAAGACGACTTCCTCGGCAGGGAATCGCTCGGCAAGATCCTCTGCCGCCGCGAGGTGAATGGCATCGAAGCCTCGGAGCAGATGCTCAAGAACGAGCCCGCCCGCTCTGCGCTCATTGACTGGAAGGAGAACGAACATCGGCCAGTCTCCGGCGAATGACTCACGGGCGAGGCTCATCTCCTCGTCCGTCAGATCGCCGCGGTTCCAACGCCGCGTGAAGGCGCTCAGCGCCTCAGGATAGGTGACCCGGGAGGTGGCGACTGCCTCCGCCGCCTCGACCCATTCACGGACAATCTCGGAAAAATCCTCGTCGACGTACAGTTTGACGAGACTGCTGGTATCAAGATAGAGGATCAACGGCGGGCCTTGATCACCGTCTCAGACATAGGTTCGCCGCGAACGACGATCCCGCGCAGGCCCTTGGGCTTGCCTCCACCCCAGCTCAGCTCGCCAGCATCGGCCAGTTGCAGCAGCTTGCGCTTTGTCGGGCTCAGTGGAACCAACTCCGCGACCGGCTCGCCCCGATCCGTGACGACGATCATCTCTCCTCCGCGAGCCCGCTCTACGTATTCGCTGAGCTTTGCTTTGAGCTCTTTAATCCCGACCTTGATCATGACTCCTCCTCAGGTAGTCCCCACGAGCCATGGTAACGTAACCACCTGGCAGAAGCAAGTCGCGAGATCAAGTTCTTTTCAGGATGGCGAAGCGCCGACAGCCCGCAACAGGTCGCCGGACAAGAGAACAGGCGTCTCGCCCTTTCCTGCCCGCTTCCGGGCGGCCTCGTTGTAGGAGGCGAGGAGCTTGCGCGGGTCGCAGGCGTCGGTGATGAGCCGCTCGCGGCCCCAGGTCTCCTCCACGGTGGCGGCCATCTTCCAGCCCACGGTGTACCAGGGGCCCTGGGTTTCGCCATAGAAGGAGAAGCCGCGCTTGTTCTCCGCCTCCTCGTCGAGGCGGCCGGCGATCAGGTCGAGGAAGAAGCGCTCGACCTCGCGGAGGTCGTTGGGAAAACGGGCCACGTCGCGGTCCCAGCGCTCGCGGTCCGCGGCCGGACTCGTCGCGTGAGGGTGGATAGCCGTGCCGCCGGCCGCGGCGAGCATGGCAAGGCCCTCCCCGAAAGCGCCCATCCACTGGGCTGCCGAACGCGCTCCGGGTGGCAGGCGCTCGATCTCCGAGGCCGCCACAGGCGGCGGGCAGACCGTGCCGTAGCCGATGTGATGGAGCTCGTGGGCCACGGTGTTCTCGAGCTGCGCCGGAGTGACTTTCGGATCCAGGTAGAGAAAGATTGCCGGATCGGTCTTCACGTCGAAGACGAAGCTGTTCTCCCGCGGCTTGATGACCGGATAGATCTTGGCGCGGATGCGTGCGCCCGCAGGCAGGTAGGCCAGAGCGCGGCGAGCCGCGGCGTCCGGCGTGGAGCGCGTCCAAGCGGCAAGCGTCTCCGCGAGGGCTCCGGAGCGCTTCAGGAGGTCCTCGGAGAAGACGAACGCCTTGAAGTCCTCTTCCGTGAAAGGCCTCTTCATGGAGGTCTCGCGCTGCGCGAGGCGGATGTACCCTTCGCTGGAGAACAGCCGGCGCCAGTCCTCGGCCGTGACCGCCGCGCTCTTGGCCCGCTTGCCCAGGATCGCCAGGACGGCTTCGGCCTCGTCGGTGAGGAAGCGGACGTCGAGGGCTGAGGGTGTGGGAGGTTCGGCGGCCGACAATAAGGGCGGAAGCAGAAGGGCGAAGAGGACTCCAAGGACCATGGATCGCATGCGCAAAGACCTCCAGGGATCGTACGGAGAGAGACGGAGGAGGTTTTCGAGCCTCACGAAAGCCCCGGCAGCACCTCCGCCGGATCGATTCCCCGCGTCTGGACGAGCACCCGGATGTCCTCGCCCATCCCCTCGCCGTCGAGGAGGGCCATGGCGGCGAGGCGGGTTTGGGGCGGCGCTTTCTGGAGATCCTCGAACAGGCCACAGGCAGCGAGCCAGAGGGCCTGCCGGGTGAAGGCGAAGGTGGTGAGCCCCGCGGCCTCGCCGGCCTGGCGTATGGTGGTGAAGTCAACGTGGGCAGTCAGGTCCTGCTCCCCTACCAGGACGAACGGATTGCGGTGCACGCGCTGGCGGCTGTAGCAGGCGAGGGTGCCGTGCATCCGGACGCGCGGATCGAGGAGACGCTCCCGCTCGTAGCCGTAATCGCAGGTGACCAGCAGGCCCCGATCCAGCTTGCGGGCCAGCTCGCCGTAAAGCGGCGCCCAGCCCGGCGCGAGGTCCGCCACCTGGCCTGGCTGGAGCCGAGTCTCGGACCCGAGCACGTCGAGAAGACTCGTATCGGACAGCTCCCTTTCGCGCCACGCGAAGCCGCCGTCCTCGCCGTGATCGACCCAGAGCTCGCCGACCGAGCCGTCGGCGCGGCAGATCAGCCGGTGGAACGGCAGGGCGTCGAACAGCTCGTAGGAAAAGATCAGCCCTTCGATCGATCCGTCCTGGATCTCCGAGAGATCGGAGAGTGGAGTCGCACCCGCGGGCGCCGGCCGCTGCACCCGATCCCAGGCCCGGACCCGGCGCCCCCTCTCTTCCAAGGACGAGAGAACGTGCGCGAGATGCGCTCCTGTGCCGTATCCCGCTTCGAACAGCTCCGCCGGGCGGCCGAGGACTGGATCGAGCCGCTGGAGCAGGCGGGCTGTGGCGCGGCCGAACAGCGAAGAGAGAGATGAGCCGGTGACGAAGTCGCCTGCCTCGCCGATCGCGAGATCCTCGCGGCGGTAGTAGCCACCCTCGCCATAGAGGGCCTCTTCCATGAAGGCGGCGAAGGGGAGAGGAAGGGTGGCGCGGAGGCGGTCGGAAATCATTCATCCGGCTCGTGCCACAACCGTCCGAGATCGATCTCCAGCCCTTCAAAGCTCGAAGGGCGGAACACCGCGTCGCCTTCGAGCGCCTCGACGATGCTGTAGACGCCGTCGCGGAAGATCAGGCGCTCCAGGGTCTGGGCCTCGGGATCGACCAGCCAGAACTCAGGGACGCCGATTGCGGCGTAATCGTGCAGCTTCTGGACGCTATCTTTGGAGCGGCTGCTCGGCGAGATGACCTCCACGACCAAGTCGGGCCGGCCCTGCTCCAATCCTTTCTCTTGACCGCGGGGGAGGTTCCCGCGGCGGTAGAACTGGACGTCCGGCATCGTCCCGCGGCGGTCGTCGATGCGGATCTTGTAGCCCGAGGCGAGCACCTCGCCGGCGTTCCGCGACAAGCCCCAGTGCGAGAGGGTGGCGATGAGAAGGGCTACGATGCGCTCGTGCGTGCGCGTCGGCACTTCGATCTCGACCAGATGGCCGTCCAGGAGCTCTCGCGGATCGTCCTCGCCGAGCTCGATGAACTCCCTCCAGGTATAGGGGCCAGGCTGCGTCTGCGGCTGTGTGTGCGTCGGCATAGGGAGAGTCTACCAGCCTCGCAAGACGGATGAGCAATGCGCATGAGTGGGAACAAAGTACAGGAAAACGCCACCCGGAGACAAGAGAGCCCCTATCTCTCGAATACCCTGCTAGGATCAACTGCCTCAAGGAGGGCCACCATGCGGATCGTCGATCGCGCGCACATCGAAGCCAAGCCCGGCAATCCGGACTACTTCACCGGCCAGGTCACGCTGCGGACGTTGGCCGCCACCGATCCGCCGACGAACGTGAAGATGTTCCGCGTCGAGTTCGCCGCCGGAGCGCGCACGAGCTGGCACACGCACAGCGGCGTGCAGGTGCTGGTGGTGCTGGAAGGGCGGTGCCGCTTTCAGCACGCGGGCGGACCGGTCGAGGAGGCGGGCGCGGGCGAGGTGATCCACATTCCCGCCGGGGAGAAGCACTGGCACGGAGCGCCTCCCGACTCTGCGATGACTCACCTGGCGGTCAACATCGACGCGGAGACGGATTGGCTGGAGCCGGTGACCGACGAGCAATACCAGGCCTGATCTTGCGGACCCGTTATGAAAAGTCTCCGTGATCGCAAGGAGTGGAAGCTCTTTGCCGTCCTGCCGAAAGCCGATCGCGCGCTGGCCGGCGCGTGGTGGGTGGTGCTCGTGCTGCGGGGCATCCTGCCCGCTTTCTTCGGCATCGCCATGGGCTTGCTGGTCGCCGCGGTGCAGCAGGGCTCCGGGCTCGGCGGTCCGCTCGCGTTCGCCGGGACGGTGTTCGTTCTGCTCCAGATGCTCACCCCGATCCACCAGGCGGTGAGCTCGAACCTTGGGGACCGCACCGCGGCTTGGCTGTATGACCGCCTGACGGAGGCCTGCATCCGCCCGCCCGGCATGGGCCATCTCGAAGACCCCAAGCTCACGAGCGACCTCACCGTCGCCCGCGACTTCGATCTCGGGATGACCGGGCCGCCGCTGTCGATCTCGATGGATTTCATCGCCGGCGGCCTGGTCGAGATGATCGGCGGCCTGGCGTTCGCGGTGGTGCTCGCGGGATATCGCTGGTGGGCGGCCCTGCTTCTCGGCGGCGCGTGGCTGGCGACGCACTGGCTTCTGCGTGAGAGCTCGGTCTGGCACGACCGCAACACCGAGACGGTGCGCGCCGCGCAGCGCGACGCCGAGTACGCGTACCGGCTCGCCGTCGATCCGCCCGCCGCGAAGGAGCTCCGCCTGTTCGGTCTCGCCGACTGGACGATCGAGCGCTTTATCAATCGGCGCACCCTGCTGCACAAGCTTCAGTACGAGGCCACGCGCCTGCGCGAAAAACCGGTGGTGTGGAGCATGCTGCTCGTGATCGGCGCGAACGTCGCGGTGTTCTGGTCGCTCGCCAATGCCGTCGCCGACGGCAACCTCGATCTCGGCGCGCTCGTGATCTATGCGCAGAGCGCGGTCGGCACGTCGATGATCGCGTTCGGCGGCCTCAACTGGGCGCTCGACGGCGCCGCGGCGCCGGTCGCCGCGGTGCTGCGCCTCGAATCCGCCATGGCCCCCGCCGGAGCTCTCCTCTCGGGGACCCGCGGGGCCCAGGACCTCCCGGCGCGCGAGATCCGCTTCCGCGATCTCACGTTCGCGTACCCGGGCGGCGCTCCGGTGCTCCAGGGCTTCGATCTGACCATTCCGGCGGGATCGTCGCTCGCCATCGTCGGCCAGAACGGCGCGGGGAAGACCACGCTCGCCAAGCTGCTCTGCCGGCTCTACGATCCGCAGTCCGGAGCGATCGAGATCGACGGCGTCGACGTGCGCGATCTCGATCTCGACGCGTGGCGGGAACGCATCACCGCCGTCTTCCAGGACTTCGTCCGCTTCGAGCTGCCGCTGCGCGACAACGTCGCGCCCCGAGAAGCAACCGATTCCGCCGTCCTCGCCGCGCTCGCGGATGCCGGCGCCGAGAATCTCGCGGGCCTCGACACCGTGCTCGCTCGGGGTTACGAAGGCGGCACCGATCTGTCGGGCGGACAGTGGCAGCGGATCGCTCTCGCCCGGGCGCTCTGCGCCGTGCGGCAGGGCGCCGGAGTCGTGGTGCTCGACGAGCCCACCGCGCAGCTCGACGTGCGCGGCGAGGCCGAGATCTTCGACCGCATCCTTGCCGCCACACGGCATTGCACCACGATCCTCATCTCGCACCGCTTCTCGACGGTGCGCCACGCCGACCGCATTTGCGTGCTGGAGCACGGCAAGGTGATCGAGCTCGGCACTCACGAGGAGCTGATGGCTCTCGGCGGCCGCTACCGGACGATGTTCGATCTTCAAGCCCAGCGCTTCAATGCGACGGGGGAGGAGGAGGGAGTCGTGTATGACGTCCTCTCCTGAGAAGGACCGCAAGGGCGCCGCCAAAGCCGACGACCTGCCGCCCGCGCTGTCTTCGATGTGGCGGCTGTGCAAGCTCGGGCTTCGCCACGAGCCGGCCCTCATGTCCTCGGCGTTCCTGCTGTCGCTCCTGGCGGCCTTGCCGGACGCGTTGCTCGCCTGGTGGCTCAAGCTGCTCGGCGAGGGCGTGCTCCGGGATGACGCAAGGCTCGTGCGCATCGCCGCGATCGCGCTGGGCGTGTCCGCCGCGGCCACCTGGTTGCTGCGGACGGTGAGCACCCGCGTGCAGCGCCGCTTCCGTGACCGGGTGACGATCGTGCTCGAATCCCACGTGGCCCGTCTGCAGGCCTCGGTGACCACCATCGCCCACCAGGAGCGCCCCGAGTATCTCGATCGTCTCGCGATGCTGCGCGACCAGGTGTTCGTGCTCGATCACCTGTATATGTCGCTTTTTTCCACCTGCGGGTGGATCCTGCGGCTCGGAGTGACGGTCGCGTTGCTCGCCTCGATCCACCCGGCGCTCGTGCTGCTCGCCGTCTTCGCGTTGCCGACCGTGCTCACCTCCACGTGGCGGCCCGCTGTCGAGCGCTCCGCCCATGAGCGGGGCGCCCAGGCGAACCGGCTGGCGCGCCATCTCTTTACGATCGCCACCACCGCCTCACCCGGCAAGGAAGTGCGCGTCACCGGGATCGGCGAGCGCCTCGTCGCCGACCGCCGCGAGGCCTGGGAGCGTTGGTATCGGCCCGTCGCGGCGGCCCGCTGGGGCTCGGCCGGGTGGCACACCCTCGCCTGGGCCGTCTTCGGGAGCGCCTACGTCGGCGCCGTCGCCTTCGTGGCGTGGGGGCTGCGATCGTCCGCGGGCGACGTGCTGCTCGTCCTCGCCGCGGGCGCGCGTCTGTCCGCCTACATCGGCGCCACCGTCGGCGAGATCGGTTTCCTGCGGGGCTTCTGGATGGACGGCTCCCGGCGCCTCGCCTGGCTCGAAGATTACGCGGCGTCCCTGGTCGCGCACGCGGATCTCTCGGTGCCCTCGAAGCTCCACGAGGGCATCCGCTTCGATCACGTGTCGTTCGCCTACCCCGGCACCGAACGCCTCGTGCTGGAGGACGTGTCGCTCGAGCTGCCCGCGGCGTCGAGGTCTCCTTCGGCCAGTGGCAAAAGCTCGCGCTCGCGCGCGGCTTCATGCGCGACCACCCGCTCCTCCTCGTCCTCGACGAGCCGACCGCCGCGCTCGACGCGGAGACCGAGCACGCCCTCTTCGAGCGCTACGCCGCCGCCGCGCGCGATCCCGGCGAAGGCCGCCCAGCCGACGGACGCATCACGGTCCTCGTGTCCCACCGCTTCAGTACGGTCCGCATGGCCGATCTCATCGTCGTGCTCGACGGCGCGCGTCTCGTCGAGGTCGGCACTCACGAGGATCTCCTGGCGCGCGGCGGGCAGTACGCCGAGCTGTATGGGATTCAGGCGGCGGCGTACCGGTGAGCCGCGCGCCGAGCGGAGATCTTCCAGCCTGCTTTAGAAAAACGCCTACTCTCGGCCCAGGTGGAATGAGACGAGATTCATGGTCATCGATGTCTCCCCCTTTATACTTTGCACAAGACGGACCAGCCCCTGACCTCGAGCAAACCACATGTCTTCCCGGAATCCCTCGTCCAAATGATTCCTCTCCTCCCCGGGCTCTTTCTCCGCGGGCTTGACCTTGCGGATCAAATGGAGCGTCTCGACGCACTCGTAACCCGGGAGGTTGCGATCGATACCTGCAAACAGAAGCGACTCCGGTGCATCGTTCAGACTGATGGCGATTCCCGGATTATCGAGAAAGAAGAAGGGCCTCACCGAATAACCGTCCTCGCGTCCCCAGTTGCCGAACCCCCCGCCTCCGCCTCCGGGCGCACCGGGAGAACTCGGATCAAACATCAGGACTAGGCTGACTGCGTAACGGCCCGATTCGCTAATGGCCCAGAAAGCCTGCTTACACTTTTGAAAAATGCCGAGATCATCGTGCCTGATCGATAGCTCGACGCCCTCGGGATACTGGAGTGGCCCTTGGCGAGCGGTGGGGCGCTTGACGCCGATCTCCAGCCCGTAGCTCTCCCGTGCCAAAGGGCTGTACAGAAGACCCCGGGTTGCCACCATGGCGGCCGGTCCCTTTCCCTCGCTCCCCATGGGCCATGCGGCAATTTTAAAACTCAAGGCATCCACTCTCCCGGCTTTGACCACATAGCTCCATTGGGCTCCGGACTCCGTTGGGAAGAAGTCGCTCGGATGACCTTTGGGAGGATCCTCATCCACTCTGAGGACAATCACCTCCCCGTCGTCATCGGTGATAGTCACGTCCCTCCCCGTCCCGGAGTCGGCGCACGGCCCGCCGAGCGCTCTCCATCTGCGGAAGACAACGTGCTTTCCTCTGGGACAGGCGTTCCTGTTGGGGGCTCCTTCTCTCCTGAGTCGGGATTGTCACACCCGCCCCCAATCAGGCAAAGCAGTACCGCCAGCACGCCCCCGAGCATCCGGCCGACTTTCTGAATAGGAGCCTCGATCGCCTTGTTCATGGCCTCTCCTTTAATTTAATGACGCTCAGCCAGGGTCTCGCAAGGAGACGACGATCCGAAATCCACGGTCATGGTCTTTCTGGTCGGGAAGTTTGAAGCCATGGTACCCTGAACGGCAGAACTTTGGTTCGGATCGAATCCCGCCTCCGCGGGAAACACGGTAGATTCCCGTCTGAGGGCCTTGCGGGTCCACCACCACAGGGCTGGTGTCGAGAGTCTCGGAGTACCAGTCCTGACACCACTCCTTCACGTTGCCCTGCATGTCGTAGAGTCCCCACCCGTTGGGGGCTTTGCCGCCTACCGGATGCGTCTCGAAATCCGAGTTACCCCTGTACCACGCTAGCTTGGCAAGTTGCAGAACTTTCTCGCCTGCGTAGAACGGGGTGCTCGTTCCTGCTCGGCAGGCGTATTCCCACTCCGCTTCCGTCGGCAGACGAATGGAGCCCTTCAGCTGCGTCGAGAGACGCCGACAGAATTCCTGCGACTCGCTCCAGCTCACCTTCTCGACCGGGTTTTGGTCCCGCCCGTCGAACTGGTTGAGGTGAAAGTAACCAGTCATCACTTTGGCGAATTGCTCCTGGGTGATCTCGTACTTGCCGATGTAGAAGGATCGGCTAATTACCACTCTGTGCTGGGTCTCGTCGGGCTCACGACCTGACTCCGTGAGCGGCGTTCCCATCAGGAAGGACCCTTTCCGGATGAGCACCAGCTCCAGGGCCGTGCCGTCCAGCTTCAGCGACACCTCGGCCGGGAAGCCGAGCCCCTGAAGATTCTCCAACAGGCTCTTACCGTCCTCCCCCCCCTCGACTGTGATGACCGGCAAGGGTTCCTTCCTAGACCTCCCCGAGACTCCGTCGGTGCCTTGGTGAGAGATCATTACCGGATGCGGCTCGGGCCCATGACCGCCGAAGCCGGCCAGCAATGCGATGAACCCCAAGCCGGCCACCGCCCTGACAACACGCCGGCGTCCGGGGGCTACGGGCGACACTTCGCTCGGAGGCACCGTACTAAGCTGGATTGTATCTGTTTACCGGGCTGGCGCCGGCAGCAGGTCTTTGCAGGAGGGTGGTCGGGGACTGCGGAGAATTGTACTGAAAAGAGCGATCGAGTTGAGCCCACGCTGCTGAGAGGTCCGCAGAAGGCTCATCAAGATGGATT
>DATFPH010000102.1:0-5014 GCA_035264905.1 Thermoanaerobaculia bacterium | reverse complement strand
GGCTCCACGGGCCGGCCGAAGGGTGTCACCGTACCGCACCGTGCCGTCGTCCGGCTGGTGCGGGAGACCGACTACGCACGCCTGGGTCCTGGCGACCGCATGGGGCTGGTGTCGAACATCAGCTTCGACGCCGCGACCTGGGAGATTTGGGGCGCCCTGCTCAACGGCGCCGCGCTGGTGGTGATCCCGCGCGAGGTGGTCCTTTCGGCGTCCGAGCTCGCCGCGGCCGTGCGGGAGCAGGAGGTCACCGCGCTGTTCCTGACCGCGGCGCTGTTCACCCGGATGGCCCGCGAGGCGCCGGATGCCTTCGCGGGCGTGCGCGATCTGCTGTTCGGTGGGGATGTGGCCGACCCGGCCGCGGCGCGGGCAGTGCTGGCCTCGCAGCCGCCGGGCCGGCTGGTCAACGGGTATGGACCGACGGAGAGCACGACTTTCGCGTCCTGGCACCTTTTCCGCGAGGTGCCGGCCGGAGCCATTTCCCTCCCTATCGGCTCGCCGCTCGCCAACACGTCGCTCTACGTGCTGGACCGCCGGCTGGCCGCGGTGCCGCCCGGCGCTGCGGGAGAGCTGTTCATCGGCGGCGACGGCCTGGCCTGGGGCTACTGGAATCGGCCGGAGCTGACGGCGGAGCGGTTCGTGCCGCACCCCTGGGAGGCCGGCGGGCGCCTCTACCGCACAGGAGACCTGGTGCGCCGGCCGGCGGGCGGCGCCCTCGAGTTCCTGGGACGGATCGACCAGCAGGTGAAGATCCGCGGGTTCCGGATCGAGCCAGGAGAGATCGAGGCGGTGCTTCTGGCCCATGGCCGGGTCCGGGAGGCCGTCGTGCTGCACCGGAAGGACCTGGCGGGCGGCGCCGGCTTGGCGGCGTACGTGGTGGTCGCGGACGAGGAGTCGACGGTGCCGTCCGAGCTGCGGCAGGATCTGCGCGACTTCCTGCGGCAGCGGCTGCCGGACTTCATGCTGCCCGCCGCCTGGGTGTTCCTCCCGTCTCTGCCGCTGACCGCCAACGGCAAGGTGGACCGCAAGGCGCTCGCGAAGCTGAGCCCTGAGCGGCTGACGGCCTCGAACGCCGCGGGCGCGGAGGAGGCGCCGCGGACGCCGACCGAGGAGCTGGTGGCGGGGATCTTCGCTGAGGTCCTCCAGTTGGACCGGGTCGGGGTGGCGGAAGACTTCTTCGCGTTGGGAGGCCATTCGCTGGTGGCGACGCAGGTGGCCTCGCGGGTGCGCTCCGTCTTCGGGGTGGAGCTGCCGGCGCGGTCGGTCTTCGAGGCGCCGACGGTGGAAGGCTTGGCCGCAGAGATCGCAGCGCTCTGTGCGGAGGGCAGCCTGCCGGAGGCCCCGCCGCTTGTCCGGGTCGAGCGGGTGGGGTCATCGCCCCTCTCGTTTGCCCAGGAGCGGCTGTGGTTCCTGCAGCAGCTCGAGCCCGGATCGCCGGCCTACAACATGCCGCTGGAGTTCGAGCTCTCCGGCGCTCTCAGCACCGGCGACCTGTCCGCGGCGCTGACCGAGGTGGTGCGCCGGCACGAGTCGCTACGCACCACCTTCGTGCCGGTCGACGGGGTGCTCTGCCAACGGATCACGCCGCCGGTTCCTGCCATGGCTCTGATCGCCCTGCCGCTGGTCGATCTGTCCGCCTTGCCGCAAGCGGCGGGCGACTCGGCGGCGGATGACCTCGCGCAGTGGCACGCAGCCCAGGGGTTCGATCTGGAGCGCGGCCCACTCTGCGTGTGGCTCCTCGTGCGGCTGACCGGGGAGCGGCACCGGTTCCTCCTCAACCTCCATCACGCCATCTCGGACGGCTGGTCGCTCAATGTGCTCGCAAATGAGCTGGGGGAGCTGTACGCCGCGTCGCTGGAGAGGCGGCCCGTCCGGTTGCCGGAGCTGGCGATTCAATACGCCGACTTCGCGCACTGGCAGCGCCGGTGGATGGCGGAAAGACAGGAAGAGGAGCTCGCCTTTTGGGAGTCCCGGCTGGGCGGGGAGGTCGCATCCGCGGAGCTGCCCACCGACCGGCCGCGCCCCGCTGTCCAGACGTTCCGCGGCGGGCGGCGCCAACTGGTGCTATCAGAGGACCTGACGGCGCAGCTCAAGCGCTTCGGCCGCACGGAGAGCGTCACGCTCTTCATGACGCTCTTGGCGGCCACTCAGGCGCTGATCTCGCGGCACAGCGGCGAGCAGGACGTGGCGGTGGGCGTGCCGGTGGCCGGCCGCCAGTGGGTAGAGACGGAAGGGCTGATCGGATGCTTCCTCAATACCCTCGTGCTGCGCACCGACACTTCGGGTCAGCCGAGCTTGCGCGCGCTGGCGGCGCGCGTGCGCACAGTGACGCTCGAAGCCTACTCGCACCAGAACGTACCCTTCGAAGCCGTCCTCGCCCGTCTGGGCGTGCGCCGCGATCTGTCCCGAGCCCCCTTGTTCCAGGTTCTGTTCAACCTGCTGAAGCTGCCGCCGATGGAGCTGTCGCTCCCGGGGCTCGAGCTGCGGGGCCTGATGCCGGCCGAGGTCCCGTCGAAGCTCGACATGACGTTTTACATTTCCGAGGGCGATGCGAGCATCGGGATCAATCTGGTCTACAACGCCGACCTCTTCGACGATGCGCGCATGGACGAGGTGCTGGCGCAGCTCGACGCGCTGCTCGGGCAGGCCGTCGAGCGGCCGGACGAGCCGTTGGCACACCTCTCTCTGGTGACCGCCGCGGCCCGCGCGGTGCTGCCCGATGCCGGAGCAGAGCTTCTGGAACCCGCCTTCCCCGGGGTCGCACGCCTGTTGCTCGAGCGTGAAGAGGCGCAGCCGGACCGGCCGGCTCTGTGCTTTGGCGAAGACACCTGGACCTTTTCCCGGTTGGGGGGCCGGGCGCGGGAGATCGCCCGCGCCATCCAGGCGGCGTGCGGAGGGCCCCCTGCGCCCGGCGCGACAGGCCCGGTCGTTGCGGTCTGCGGGCCGCGCAGCCCCGAGCTGATCGCGAGCCTCTACGGAGCCTTCCTGTCGGGCGGGGTCCTGCTGACCCTGGATCGCAAGCTCCCCGCGGCGCGGCTGCGCCTCATGATGAAGGTGGCGAAGCCGGCTTGCCTGGTCTACGTCGGAGACGTACTTCCGGAGGATGGCTGGCTTTGGGAGCTCCGGGAGCTGGAATCGCTCGCCATTGTCTCGGTCCCGGTCGCCTCCGGCGTGCGCCCGGAGCCGGTGCCCGCTGAGCCGGCCACGGTCTTTGCCGACCCCCGGCCGGACGATCCGGCGTACATTTTCTTCACCTCCGGCACGACCGGCCGGCCGAAGGCTGTCCTCGGACGCCACAAGGGGCTGAGCCATTTCCTCACCTGGCAGCGCGAAACCTTTGGAGTCGGGCCCGGCGACCGCGCCGCTCAGCTGACCGGCCTCTCCTTCGACGTTGTGCTGCGGGACATCTTCCTGCCCCTGACGAGCGGCGCGACGCTCTATGTGCCGGACGAGGCGGAGATGAGCCCGGAGCGCATTCTCCCCTGGCTCGCGGAGCGCGCGATCACCGTGCTCCACACCGTCCCCTCCCTGGCCGGCGCCTGGCTGGGAGGGGTCGCGCCGGGGTTCTCCTCGGACGCGTTGCGGTTGACGTTCTTCGCCGGCGAGCCGCTCGTGGACCAGGTCGTCGAGCGCTGGCGGGCGGTCTTTCCGCGGACCGAGGTCGTGAACCTCTACGGTCCCACGGAGACCACCCTGGCGAAGTGCTTCTATACCGTGCCCGATCCGCCCGCCTTGCGCATCCAGCCCGTCGGCGCACCGCTGCCGCAGACCCAGGCGCTGGTCCTGGCTGGCACAACGTCGCCCGCGGGGGGCCTCCTGTGCGGGATCGGCGAGGTTGGCGAGATCGTGCTGCGGACCCCCTTCCGCAGCCTCGGCTATCTCAACAATCCGGAGGAGAACCAGCTCCGGTTCCGGCCCAACCCGTTCCGCGAGGATACCGGGGATCTCCTGTACTTCACGGGCGACCGCGGCCGCTATCGGCTCGACGGCACCCTGGAGATCCTCGGCCGCCTCGACACGCAGGTGAAGATCCGCGGGGTGCGGATCGAGCCGGCCGAGATCCAGGTGTGCCTGGGCCGGCACGAGGCGGTTTCGGAGAGCGCCGTGGTCTTGCGCGAGGTCCAACCCGGAGATCACCGTCTGGTCGCCTACGTCGTGCCCCGTCCGGGCGCTGTCTGGGACCCCGAAGCCCTGCGCAGGCACCTCCGTCTGGAGTTGCCCGAGGTCATGATCCCCGCAGCGTTCGTGGCGTTGGACGCGCTGCCGCTGACGCCGAACGGCAAGCTCGACTCCCGGGCTCTTCCGGTACCGGTGTTGTCGGGCGGGGAGCCAGGCGCTCTCCACACCCCGGTCCAGGAGATCACCGCCGGCCTCTGGGCCGAGCTGCTCGGGCTTGCGCACGTCGGTCCCGACGACAACTTCTTCGAGCTCGGCGGGCATTCGCTGATCGGCGCCCGGCTGATCTGGCGCTTGCGCGAGGCGCTCGGGGTCGATCTGCCGTTGCGCGTCCTTTTCGAGGCGCCGACCTTGGCGGCGCTGGCCGCCGAGATCGAACGCCTGCGGCGCGGCGCCCCGGACCAGCCAACCATCACCTCTTTCCGCCAGGAGCGCAGCTCGCCGCCGCCGCTCTCGTTCGCGCAGGAGCGCTACTGGGCGGGCCGGCATCTCGAAGCGCGCTCGGTGGCCTCGACGATCCCGATGCTGATGCACCTCGCGGGCCCGCTCGACCTCGTCTGCCTGCGGCGGGCGATCGCGGCGGTCGTCGATCGCCACGAGATCTTGCGGACGAGCTTCCAGGAGGGTCCGGAGGGGCCGATCCAGGTCATCCATCCCGCGGTGCCCGTGGCGTTGCCCGAAGTCGATCTCGAGCGGCTCACGGCTCCGGAGCGGATGGCGGAGGTGCGGCGGTTCAGCATCCTCGACGGCCGGTTGCATTTCGATTACGAGCGTCCACCGCTTTTCCGCCCGACTCTGTTCCGCTGCGCGGCCGAGGAGCACGTCCTGCTCTTCACGATCC
>DATFPH010000101.1:0-1641 GCA_035264905.1 Thermoanaerobaculia bacterium | reverse complement strand
GTGCTCCAGCTCGCGGCTGGCCGAGGAGAGGTAGCGGCTTTCGGTCTGCTGGTCCGCGGCGACGCCATCCGCGAGGGCTTCGATCAGGGCCCTCGTCGAGGCGAGCGGGGTTCGCAGGTCGTGGGAGACGGCGGCAACGAGGTCGCGCCGCACTCTCTCCATCTCGCGTTCGCGCTCCGCCGCTTCCTCTAATGCCCGCGCCATGCGGTTGAAGTCGTCGGCCAGCCCGGCGACCTCGTCGTGGCCATCGACACGAACCTCCGAGCCCAGTAGGCCTCCTGCGATCCGTTGCGTCCCGGCCCGTACGCGCTGGATGCGGCTGGATAGCGGCATCGCGTAGAGCAGGGCGAAACCGACCGAGAGGACCGCCGCGAAGGTCAGCATCGTCAGCAACAGCGAGAGGTCGTGTCCCGAGATGAACATGGCCCTCGCGCCTGCGAGCATCATCCCGAGGAGCAAGAGGCTCCCGATCAGGCCCGCTCCCACGAGCTGCGCCCTCACGCCTCCCAACCGCCCGAGGACGGCGGGACGGATCAGGAGCAGCGCCAGCAGCCCACTGCCTCCGCCGGCCACGCCGAGCAACACGGCCACGGCCGTCAGGTCGGCTGAAGGCACGCCGAACAGCGAAGCGGCGAAGAGGGCCAGTGCCAGCGAAGCGGCGAGGAACAGAAGCGCTGCGCCAGCGGTGCGGATTGCTCTTTTCATCCGCCGAACTTGTAGCCGACGCCCCATACGGTCTGCAGGTAGCGGGGTATTGCCGGGTCTGGCTCCACCTTCTCGCGCAGCCGCCGCACGTGCACGGTGACAGTGCTCGTGTCTGCGGAGAAGGTATATCCCCACACTGACTCCATGAGCTGGTCGCGCGTGTAGACCCTGCCAGGGCTCGAGGCCAGCCGGTATAGAAGGTCGAACTCCCTGGCCGTCAATGGCACCGGCTCTCCTCGCACCAGGACCTCTCGCGTGTTCGGGTCTATCCGCAATTCATCGAAGGAGAGCGCCCGCTGATCCACGCGTCCGGACGATTCTTCCACCCGCCGCAGGACCGCGGCGACCCGTGCGGCAAGCTCGCGTGGGCTGAAAGGCTTCACGACGTAGTCGTCAGCACCCACAGATAGACCCACTATACGCTCCTCTTCCTCGCCGCGGGCTGTGAGCATGATCAGGGGTACGCTCCGGTCTGCTCTCATCCGGCGGCACACTTCGAGCCCGCTCATCTTTGGGAGCATCAAGTCGAGTACGACGAGGTCGGGCTCGCTCTCACGAAAGACCTCGAGCGCCTCCTCACCGTCCGAGGCCGAGACGACGTCGTGGCCATCGCGCCTTAGATAAAGACCCACGACTTCACGGATGTTCGGCTCGTCGTCGACCACAAGGATCTTTGCCACGGAAGCTTCCATCTCTGCGCCACCTTCCTTCGGATTATAGCGTGGGTAAGAGTGGCTCCTCGTCCGCCAGCAAGTCGAGGGCGACGGCCGCTGTCCACGACTGATCATCGGAGCCGAGGGCCTCGCCCGTAAAGGGCTCGTAGTACTCCCCAAAGCGTCCGTCAGAGAGTTGCGCGAGGGCGTATTCCTTGAGCCAGGCCGCTCTTTTCTGTTCCCCCGAGCTCTCCAGAGACCACCACAACAGCCAGTTCATCAC
>DATFPH010000100.1:0-36003 GCA_035264905.1 Thermoanaerobaculia bacterium | reverse complement strand
CCATGTACAACGTTCCCTCCAGTCGGGTAGACTCTTCTTTGCGGGTCGTCCGGTTCATCGGGGTTCTCCTTTCTAGAGTCAGTTACCCGAAACATACAACCGGCGACCCGCTTTACGTACCCCCCTGCATAGGATCTACCTCTGAAAAATCGTCCCCGAGGGGACGACGCCCCCACTCCGCCCCCTTTAGGGGTCGGTTTTTCCTCGTTAGCCAGGGGGTTTCAACCCCTGGCGGGCGCCGCGAGCCCATTTCCGCCAGGTGGCCCGGCCGTTGCAGACAGACTTTGGTGAGAGGGTGGAACGAGGAGGACCCTGATGATGAGATCCCGAATTCTCCCGGCGCTGGCTCTGGCGTCGGTTCTGACCGGCTCGATGGTGGCGACGGATCCCGCGGCGGCGCGGCCGCCGTTCCCGAACGAGCAAAGCGCTCAGGCGCAACCCCCGGCGGCCCGGCCCGCTCCGGCGCAGCCTGCGCAACCCGCGCAGCGGCCCGCCCCGGCCCCGGCACAGCAGCCGGCTCCGGCGCAGCCCGCTCCGGCTCCGCAGCCGGCTCCGGCTCCGCAGGCTTCCGCCCCGGCGGCTCCGGCTCCTCCGATGAAGGGGAAGCCGGCTGCGGCCGACATCCAGATCCTGCTCGATCGCGCCGGATTCTCGCCGGGGCAGATCGACGGCGTTGGCGGGAGCAACACGCGCAAGGCCCTGGCAGCGTTCCAGGCGGCGCGCGGGCTCCCGGCGACCGGCCGGGTCGACCAGGCCACGTGGCAAGCCCTGGTCGCGGCTGCGGAGGGACCGACAGCTCTCGCCGCGTACCGCATCACTCCGGAGGACGTCCAGGGACCATTTGTGAAGCACATTCCCGAGGACATGGCCGAGAAGGCGACCCTCGAGACCCTCGGCTACACGTCCATCCTGGAGATGCTCGGCGAGCGGTTCCACTCCTCGCCGGACTTCCTGCGCAAGCTCAATCGCAAGGCCCGCTTCACGGCGGGTGAGACGATCCGCGTCCCGGCGGTCCGCCGGGTCTCGACCGAGCCGGCGAAGGCGCCCGAGGGGCTCCAGGTCGTGGTCTCCAAGGGGATGTCGGCCCTGACGGTGCAGCAAGGGGACAGGGTCCTGTTCTATGCTCCGGTCAGCGCCGGGAGCGAGCACGATCCGCTGCCGATCGGCGACTGGAAGGTCAATGCCGTGTCGCGCAATCCGTCCTTCAACTACAACCCCGACCTCTTCTGGGATGCGGATGCCGACGAGACCAAGGCCAAGATCCCGGCGGGACCGAACAATCCGGTCGGCCTGGTCTGGGTCGATCTGTCGAAAGAGCATTACGGAATCCATGGCACGCCGGAGCCTCGGATGATCGGCCGCTCGCTCTCCCATGGCTGCGTGCGTCTGACCAACTGGGACGCGCTGACCCTGGCGGCGCTGGTCGAGCCGGGGACGCCGGTCCTGTTCCGGGAGTGACGCCATGCGACACGAAAGAACCGCGAGGGAGAAGCGGGCTGGGAACCCGATGATCCTGGCGGGCCTGGGAGGTTTCCTCCTGGGAGCCGCCACGGTCCTGTTCATCCTCTGGCTCTATCGCACACCGGCCGCCCGCGATTTCAGCGGTGGCGGCGAGCTCGATCAGACCGGCGAGGTCGCGGAGGCTCCGCCGGTCGTCGCGGCTCCGGAGGGGGAAGCGCCGGTGACGCCTTCAACCGCGCCAGAGACGCCGGCTCCGCCGGTCGCGGAGACCGCGCCTCCGACGGAGGGGACGCCCGGCGAGAGCCGGGGGCTGCTGGTGCCGGTCCAGGGGATCGGCCGCGAGCAGCTCCACAACACCTATGGTGATGCTCGCGGCGGCGGCTCGCGCACCCATGAGGCGCTCGACATCATGGCGCCGCGCAATACGCCGGTGCTGGCCGTGGAGGAAGGGAAGATCACGAAGCTCTTCACCAGCCGGCAGGGCGGGCTGACGATCTATCAGTTCGACCCGAGCGAGACCTACGCCTACTACTACGCCCATCTGGATCGATACGCCAGCGGGCTGAAGGAGGGGCAGACGGTGCGCAAGGGGCAGGTGATCGGCTACGTGGGTGTCACCGGCAACGCCAACCCCGAAGGCCCCCACCTGCACTTCGCGATCTTCCGCCTGACGCCCGAGAAGAAGTGGTGGAAGGGAGATCCGCTCAATCCCTTCGACGTGCTGCGCGGCAAGCGGCTGGGCCGCGGAGACGACGGCGAGCCGTCGCGGTGAGGAGATTCCGATGACCTTCCGGGCCCAGGACGAAGTCGACCCGCGGATCGACCGCGATCCGAGCGAGCCGGACCAGCTGCCTCCGGTCGAGGACCCCGAGAGCCGGCTCCCGGACGAGCCGGTCGACGTGCCGCCGGCTCCACCGACGGGCGACGAGCCGGAGCGCCGCGATCCCTCGCCCGGCGAGCCCGCGTGGCGCGATCCGGGCGGCGGGCCGGCGCAGGAGGTGTGAAGAGGCCTCCCCTTTTCTGCGGTAGAGTTTCCTCCATGTTCCAGCGCAAGCGGACGGGGTCGATCCTCTGCCCTTCCTGCGGCCGGCTCACGGGAGTGGCGGACGAGCAGTGCGCCAACTGTGGGCGGCGCAACCCGGGGATGTGGGGGCTGACCTCCATCCTGGGGACCGCCGGCCGTGCCGTGCCGTTCGACCAGGTGGTGATCGGCGGCTCGGTCTTCCTCTATCTCTGCATGCTGGTGGTGGACCCCGAGGGGGTGGGCCGCCGGTTCAATTTCCTCAATCTGCTTCCGCCGAGCCGCGAGAGCTCTCTCCGGTTCGGGGCGACCGGCGCGCTGCCCCTCTGGCAGCTCGGCCGCTGGTGGACCGTGCTGTCGGCCGGCTGGCTGCACGCCAACCTGCTCCACATCTACTTCAATCTTTCCTGGCTGCGCGTCCTCGCGCCCGGAGTCGCGGAGCTGTACGGCCCATCGCGGATGGTGGTCCTCTATACCTTTTCCTCGGCGTTCGCCTTCCTGCTGACCAGCACGTTCGGGCAGTTCCTCCCGTTCGGAGCGCACTCCACAGTCGTCGGTGCGTCGGCCGCCATCTTCGGGCTCCTCGGCGCCCTGATCTGGTACGGCCGCGCCACGGGCAGCCGCATGCTGAGCAAACAGGTGTGGAGCTGGACCATCGGAGGCATCATCTTCGGTTTCATCTTTCCCATGGTGGACAACTGGGCCCACCTCGGCGGCTTCGCCGGCGGATACATCGCGGCGCAGCTCCTCGATCCGCGCAAGCCCGAGCGGCCGGTGCATGTGGCGTTGGCGCTTGTCTGCCTGGCCGCCACGGTCGCGGCGATCGTGGCTTCGCTGGTGGTGCCGCTGCCTCCGTCGCTGCTCGAGAGGCTTTAGCTGTTTCGTCACTGAATTGGGCACCAGCGGCACTCTTAGGGCAGTGGGGCGTCTCCGCGGTGCCATGTGGCGCCAGTCCTTCGGATGGCCTCCGAATTGCAGATCGGCGCGTGGGCAGAAATTTGTCCGGACCCTTCTGGGAGGAAATCGCACGTATGAGCCGCCTGTTCATCACGCCTCGCCACCTGCAGACCATCGAGCGGCATGCCGCCATCAGCTATCCGGAGGAGTGCTGCGGTGTCCTCATCGGCAGGTGCCAATCCGGCGCGACGTTCGTCGAGCGGGTCCTCTCTGTCGGCAATGAGAGAGACGACAGCCGCCACAATCGCTATCTGATCAGCCCGGAGACCGTGCTGGCGGCCCACAAGGAGGCGCGGGCTCTGGGTCTGGACGTCATCGGCTACTATCATTCCCACCCGGACCATCCCGCCCGGCCGAGCGACTTCGACCGCGAGAACGCCTGGGCGGAGGTGTCGTACCTGATCGTCTCCGTGGCGCAGCGCAAGGTGGTCGACACCCGGAGCTGGCGCCTGAGCAACGATCAAGAGGGTTTCGAGGAAGAGGTCATCGATCAGGCCGCCATCGGCTCGTATCCGGTGACCGGAACGCCGGGGGTGCACAAGGAGGCCGTTTGATCAAGGATGAGCTGCCGGAGCTGACGCCTGCCGAGATCCGCCACTACAGCCGGCATCTGATCATGCCGGAGGTGGGGACCGCCGGGCAGCGCAAGCTCAAAGCGGCTCGGGTCCTGATCATCGGCGCCGGCGGCCTCGGCTCGCCGCTCGGCCTGTACCTGGCCGCCGCCGGGGTCGGCACCCTCGGGATCGTCGACTTCGACGTGGTCGACGAATCGAACCTCCACCGCCAGGTTCTCTATGGCCGCTCCTCGGTGGGGCGGCCCAAGATCCAGGCCGCGGTCGAGCGGCTGGGGGACGTGAACCCGCACATCCGGCTCGTCCCCCACGAGACGCGGCTCGACTCCCACAACGCCCTGGAGCTGTTCCGGGACTACGACGTCGTCGTCGACGGCACGGACAACTTCCCGACCCGCTATCTGGTCAACGACGCCTGCGTGCTCTCGGGCAAGCCGAACGTCTACGGCTCGATCTTCCGCTTCGAGGGGCAGGTGTCGGTCTTCTGGGGCGAGCGGGGGCCGTGCTACCGCTGCCTCTTTCCGGAGCCGCCGCCGCCCGGGCTCGTCCCGTCCTGCGCCGAAGGCGGAGTGCTGGGCGTGCTCCCCGGGATCATCGGCTCGCTCCAGGCGAACGAGGTGATCAAGCTGATCGTGGGGGCGGGCGATCCGCTGATCGGCCGCCTGGTGCTCTTCGACGCCCTCAAGATGCGTTTCCGCGAGCTCACGCTGAAGAAGGATCCCGCGTGCCCGATCTGCTCGGCGAGCCCGACGCAGCGGGAGCTCATCGACTACGAGCAGTTTTGTGGCATCGGCCCCAAGCCGGAGACTTCCGAGATGGATTTCGAGATGACCGTGAGCGAGCTCAAAGAGCGGCTGGACGCCGGCGAGCCCCTGACCATCCTGGACGTGCGCAACCCGCAGGAATACGAGATCGCCCGCATCCCGGGCTCCGTGCTGATCCCGCTCCACGAGCTGGAGGAGCGGATCGGCGAGCTCGACCCGGCGGCGACGATCGTGGCCCACTGCCACCACGGCGGCCGCTCAGCCAACGCGGTCGCCTTCCTCCGCAGCATGGGCTACGAGCGGTCGATCAATCTGGCGGGCGGGATCGAGGAGTGGAGCCTGGAGGTGGATCCGAGCGTGCCGCGGTATTGAGGCCGGGCCGCTACGGTGAAGAATTAAGTTCTATGTGGTAGCTTCCACTGGTCGAGGCGTTGTGCCATACTCTGGACACCATGACCCAATTCGTTGCGTTTCGACCTGATGTCGAAGTCTATGGAGCCGTTGTCCTCTCAGTCGTCGATGGAATGGGGGACTTCACCAGCACGGCGCTGAAGATCCTGGCGCAGCACGGGATCAAAAAGCCGCAGCCGGACCAGTGGTACCCCCAGCAAAACTGGCTCGACGCCTTCAAGACGATCGCCGAAAAGATCGGCCCGCTGACCCTGTTCGCGATCGGGAAGAAGATCCCGGAGCAGGTGGAGTGGCCGCCCTGGATGGACACGATCGACAAGGCGTTGGGAGCGTTGGACCTCAACTACCACCTGCATCACCGGATCAATGGAGAGCCGCTGTTCAATCCCGAGACCGGCCAGATGACCGAGGGGATCGGCCACTACCGGTTCACGGGTCTCAAAGGTCCCAATTCCGCCGAGATGGTCTGCGACAACCCGTACCCTTCAGAGTTCGATCGCGGCATCATCACGACGCTGTGCCGGCGCTTCAAGCCGAGCTCGGAAGTGCGGCTGGACAAGAGCAAGCCCACCCGCACCGAAGGGGCCGACTCCTGCACCTACATCATCGAGTGGAGCTGATCTCGATGGTGCGCGCCCGGGGTCTGAACTAGATCCCGGGCGTGAGGGGCTCCTCCTCGCGCCACAGAGGAGGCCCCTCGGTGTAGTGTTCCCGCTTCCAGATGGGGATCTCGGTCTTGAGCCGCTCGAGGGCGGTGCGGCTGGCGTCATAGGCGGCGGCGCGGTGCGGCGAGCCGACCGCAATGATCACGCTCGCCTCTCCCACCGGAACCTCGCCCAGGCGATGGACGATCGCCGCCCGCAGCCCGGGCGCCGCCGCCTCCAGGTCGTCCACGATGCGACGCAGGCTCTCGAGAGCCATGCTGCGGTAGGCGCTGTAGGTGAGCTTGTCGACCGCCCGCCCCGCATGGTGGTCGCGGACCGTGCCGAGGAAGAGGACGACCGCGCCGCGGGACGGACCGGCGACGCTCGCGGCCACCCGGTCCACGTCGATCGGGCCATCCACGAGGCCGGCCCGGAGATCCTCACTGCCGCCTGAGACCGGCGGCAGGAGCGCGACCTCGGCCCCATTCGTGAGCGGCGCGTCCGCGGAGACCACGCGGCCGTCGACCGCCACGGCGAGCCGCGGCCAGAGGGGGGCGAGCCGCGGATGGTCCCGGTCGAGCCGCTCGCGCAGATCGGCGACGCGGCTCCCCTCCGGCATCTCCAGATCCAGCTCGGTCGCGCCCAGCGCATCCCCGGCGCTGGCGAAGGCGAGCAGGCGGATGTTCATGGGGAGAGATGGTATATCAGAGTAACCCGCACCCCTCTCCCGCTTGCGGGAGAGGGGCCGGGGGTGAGGGCTCTCAGCGGTCGGTCCGCGTGCCGGTGGGGGTCCGCACGGAGTCCACGAAGCGGTCGAAGTCGGACTCGGCCCGGGTCTTCTCCCATCCGTAGCGCTCCTGGAGAGCACCGACCAGCTTGTCGCGGTTGCCTTCCGAACGGTCCAGATCGTCATCGGTGAGATTGCCCCAGAACCGTTTGGCATCTCCCTTGACCTGCTTCCAGCGCCCCTCGAAAACGTCGTCTAAAGCCATGAGGGTCTCCTTTCGTTTTGAGGGCCTTTCCAAGCGCCCGTCAACTGACACCGGACAACATTTGCAAGATCTTCGCCCGCCTCCCCATATAATCCCGGCGCGCAAGGAGGGCAGAGTGGCGATCCTGGAGAGCAAGGTCAACCGGAACGAGGCGTTCGAGCGGCAGGCGGAGCACTGGCGGAACGAGGTCGATCGGCTGCGCGGGGAGGAGGACCGGCTCCGCCTGGGCGGCGGCGAGAAGGCCCAGGACAAGCAGCGGGCCCAGGGCAAGATGACCGCGCGCGAGCGCGTGGAGGCCCTGTGCGACCCGGGAGCCCCTTTCCTGGAGCTCGGGCTCTGGGTGGCCTACGGCTTCTACGAGGAGTACGGCGGCGCTCCCGCGGCCGGCGTGGTGGTCGGGATCGGCCAGATCCACGGACGGGACGTCGTCGTGGTCTCGAACGACGCCACGGTCAAGGCGGGCGCCTGGTTCCCGCTGACCTGCAAGAAGGTCTTGCGGGCGCAGGAGATCGCGCTGGAGAACCGGCTTCCGATCGTCTACCTGGTCGACTCGGCCGGCGTCTTCCTTCCGCTCCAGGACGAGATCTTCCCGGACCGGGAGCATTTCGGCCGCGCCTTCTACAACAACGCCCGCCTCTCGGCCGAGGGGGTGTTCCAGATGGCGGCGATCATGGGCTCCTGCGTGGCCGGCGGCGCCTACCTGCCGATCATGAGCGACGAGTCGCACATCGTGGAAGGGACCGGCTCCATCTTCCTCGCCGGCTCCCATTTGGTGCGGGCGGCCATCGGCGAGCAGATCGACAACGAGGAGCTGGGCGGCGCCCTGGTCCAGTGCGACATCTCCGGAGTCGTCGACCACCGCCATCCGGACGACGCCTCGTGCCTGGCGAAGATCCGCAGCCAGCTCGAGCAGCTCGCATCCGGGGAACGAGCCCCCTTCGCCCGCCGCGAGCCGCGCGAGCCCCTCTACGATCCGCGGGATCTCTACGGCCTCGTCCCGATCGACCGCTCGCGTCCCTACGACACCTATGAGATCCTGGCGCGCCTCCTGGACGGCAGCGAGCTCGACGAGTACAAGGCCACCTACGGCCGCTCATTGATCTGCGGCACCGGCTGGATCGGCGGTCACGCGGTGGGCGTCGTGTCCAACCAGCGGTCGATCGTGCCGCGCAAGACGGGCACGGGCCCGCGCGACCAGGAGCTGCAGATCGGCGGCGTCATCTACTCCGACTCGGCGGACAAGGCGGCGCGCTTCGTCGAGCTGTGCAACCAGAAGAAGATCCCGCTCCTGTTCCTGCAGGACGTGACCGGCTTCATGGTCGGGAGCCGCGCCGAGCGGGGCGGCATCATCAAGGACGGCGCCAAGCTGGTCAACGCGGTGGCGAACACCACGGTGCCCAAGATCACCCTGTTCGTCGGCAACTCCTACGGAGCCGGCAACTACGCCATGTGCGGCAAGGCGTACGGCGCGCGCTTCCTCTACGCCTGGCCGTCGGCCTCGATCGCGGTGATGGGGGGCGAGCAGGCGAGCAAGACACTCCTGTCCATCCAGCTCAAGAACCGGGGGGAAGGCGTGAGCGAAGAGGAGAAGCAGGCGCGCCTCGCCGAAATTCAGGCCCGCTACGCCGCCGCCATGAACCCCCGCTACGCCGCCGCCCGCCTCTGGGTCGACGCGATCATCGACCCCGCCGAGACCCGCGAGGTCCTCGCCCGCTCGCTGGCCTGCGCGGAGATGAACCCGCAGGTGCCGGAGTTCCGGACGGGGGTGTTGCAGACGTAGGGCCGGCCCTCAGCTGGCGCAGCCAGTGGCGATCGCCAGGGCCTTGCAGACGGCGGCCATCTTCTCTCGACCAAGGCTTCCCACATAGTGGACGAGTTGGTGCCGTTCCACTGTCTGGACATGGTCGAGGTTGACGGCCGACGGGGCTTTGAGACCCTCCGCGATCCCGACCGGCACCTCGCTGGGCGCTCCGCGGATCGTCGAAGTGATCGGCGCCACAAGTACCGTGGAAAGAAGGTCAATGACTTCCTGACGAGTAAGGACCAAAACGGGCCGGCGCTTGTCCGGCGGCTTGAAGGTGAAAAGCCAGATCTCGCCCCGGTTCACTCGCCCGGCCATGCGCCCTGGTCCTCCCAGCCGTCGAACTCCTCTCCCAGTCCCGCACCGTCCGAGTAGGCCGCTCGGTATTGAGCGGCGATGGTCTCCCGCCGACGGCGCTCCAAGTACTCAGCTGCCGCACGTCGCAGAACCGCTGACCGGCCATCCCGCTGGACCTCCTCGCTTGCATCGAGCCGGCCGAGAAGATCTTCATCGAGCATCACCTGAATAGCCTTCATGTGGATATTCTATGTGGAGAGCTAATCCCCAGGTCAAGGGTTACCCGAGACCCAAAGGACAGCAAGAACCCAAGGACGACAAGGACAGAAGTCCGTTGCATCCTGTGAGTCCTTCAGGTCCTTAGGAAGCCCTACCCGGTGTCCCACCGCTTGAGAACCATCTGGATCTCGTCGCGGTGCGTGCTCTCGTCGCGGATCAGGTCGTCGAACTCCACCGCCAGACCGTAGTGGCCCAGGGCCTCGGCCTGCTTGCGGCGCAGGACGTAGCGGCCGATCGTCTCGATCTCGGCCTCCAGAGCGTTGCGCAGCATCTCCTTGGCGTCCTTGGCCGGCTTGACCGGCGCCGGGGCGGTCGTGAGAGTGCCGCCGAGCGCGACGATCTTGTCGGCCAGGATCTGGGCGTGACCGAGCTCGTCCGGGATCTCCTGCTCGAAGAACGCCCGCAGCTCCATCCGCCACTGCCCCTGGACCTGGCTGGCGTAGGTCCGGTACAGGATGACGGCTGCGTATTCGTTCGCCAGATCGACGTTCAGGCCTTTCAGGAGCTCCTCCTGGGTGACCCCGCCGACGTCCACATCCCTCTCGTCCATCGTCTTCGTGGCCATGAAACCTCCTTTCGCGTGGAGCCCATGCAAGACTCCGACCTCAGCTTACACCCGTGCTAGGCTTCCGGCCCTGATGCGAACGATTCGAATCGGCAACGGCCAGGGCTTCTGGGGCGACAACGTGGATGCGCCGGTCGAGCTGCTGCGCGGCGGCCCGATCGACTACATCGGGATGGACTACCTGGCCGAGGTGACGCTGTCGATCATGATGCGGCAGAAGCTCAAGGACCCGCGCCAGGGCTATGCCACCGACTTCATCGGCTTCGTCCGGCGGGTGCTCCCGGAAATCAAGGAGCGCAACGTGCGCATCCTGGCCAACGCGGGCGGCCTCAATCCGCGGGCCTGCCGCGAGCGGATTTTCGAGGTGGCTCGCGAGCTGGGGGTCTCCGGCCTGCGCGTCGGCGTGGTCGAGGGGGACGACATCTTCTCCCGGCTGCGCGACCTGATCGCCGCCGGCCACGAGATGCGCAACATGGACACCGGCGAGCCGCTGGCGCCCGTGGTCGACCGCATGATGAGCGCCAACGCCTATCTGGGTGCGCGGCCGGTGGTCGAGGCGCTGCGCCAGGGGGCCCACATCGTGCTCTGCGGCCGCATCACCGACACCGCCCTGGCCCTGGCTCCCATGATCCACGAGTTCGGCTGGGCCGAGGAGGACTGGAACCACCTCGCGGCCGGCACGATCGCCGGCCACATCATCGAATGCGGCGCCCAGTGCACCGGCGGCAACTTCAGCCGCTGGTGGGAGGTCCCCGACCTCTGGAACGCCGGCTATCCCGTCGTCGAGGCCCGCGAGGACGGCACCTTCACGGTCACCAAGCACGAGGGGACCGGCGGCATGGTGACGGTCGATACCGTCTCCGAGCAGCTCCTCTATGAGATGGGCAACCCGCAGGAGTACATCGGGCCGGACGTGATCGCCGACTTCACCTCGATCCGGCTGCGGCAGGACGGGAAAGACCGGGTCGCCGTCTCCGGCATCCAGGGGAAGCCGCGGACGCCGTTCCTCAAGGTTTCGGGATCGTACCTGGCCGGCTTCAAGTCGAGCGGCCAGATCACCGTCTCCGGTCCGCGCGCCGTGGAGAAGGCGCAGCTCGCCGCGGAGATCATCTGGAAGCGGCTCGAGCGGGCCGGCGTGACGTTCGGGGAGGACTGCCGCTCGGCCGAGCTGGTGGGCACGGGCGTCTGCCTGCCGGGGGTCTTCCCGGCGCCGGACGATCCGCCGGAGGTGATCCTGCGCCTGGGTGTGCGGGACGCGGACGCCGCCAAGGTGTCGCGCTTCGGCCTGGAGATTGCGCCACTGATCACGGCGGGCCCGCCGGGGGTGACCGGCTTCGCGGGCGGCCGGCCGAAGGCGCAGGAGGTGATGGCCTACTGGCCGGCGCTCCTGGCGCGCGAAGAGGTCGAAGGGCGGATCGAGGTGACGGTGGAGGAGGCGTGAGCATCCGCTCCTGGTACGCCGGCCTGCTCGGCGGCCTCCTGCCCATCCTGCTCCTCGGCTTTCTCTACAGCGCCATCGCCGACCGGCTGCTTTTCGTCTACTGGGCGCTCGGGCTCGGCACCCTCTGGGTGGTGCTGCTGCGGCACGGCTTCGCCGCGGGCTGGCCGGGCGCGCGCCTCACCGGCGTCATGGCGCTCCTCGGAGCGCTGGGGCTCGCCGGGTTCGCCGCGATCGAGGCGCGGCACCACGAGATCCTCGACCTGGGCTTCCGCGCCGTCCTGCCCGGGCTCTACCATCCGATCGCGACCCGTCCCGCCACGGCCGCCGCGGTGGCCGGCGCCCTCGGGCTCGCCGGGATGGTGGCCCTCCTCCTGCGGAGAAACACATGAAGGTACGGCTGTATGAGGTCGCCCAGGCCCGCTCCGGCGACAAGGGAGACGCGAGCAACGTCGGGCTCATCGCCCGCACGCCGGAGATCTGGGAGCTCCTGCGCGAGCAGGCCACGCCCGAGCGGGTAGAGGAGCACTTCCGCGAGGTCTGCCGCGGGGGCGTCGAGCGCTACGAGGTGCCGAACCTGCTCGCCTTCAACTTCATCCTGAAGGACTCGCTCGGCGGCGGCGGCACCGAGAGCCTGAAGACCGACGCCCAGGGGAAGACCCACGCCCAGGGGCTTCTCCAGATGGAGGTGGAGATCCCCGACGAGCTGGTGCGGAGGGCGCGGCGGTGAGCCTTCTGAATCGATTGAATCTCTTAGAGACGCGCCAGGACGGCGACCTTCTCTGGGTGACTCTGAACGATCCGGAGAGGGCCAACGCGCTCTCGCCGGCCCTGATCGGCGAGCTGATCGAGCTCTACCGCCGGCCGCTGCGCTCCGAGGGGGTGCGCGCCCTGATCCTCGCGGGCGCCGGCAAAAACTTCTCGGCCGGGGCGGACCTGGAGCACCTGCGCTCCCTCCGCGATGCCGGGCCGGAGGAGAACCTCCGCGACTCGCTGCGCCTGCGCGACCTGTTCGAGGCGGTGCTGCGGCAGGACGCCCTGACGATCGCCCTGGTTCACGGCGCCTGCGTGGCCGGCGGCTGCGGCCTGGCCACGGCCCACGACTTCGTGGCGGCGGCGGACGATGCGAAGTTCCTCTACAGCGAGGTGCGGATCGGCTTCGTGGCGGCCCTCGTCGCCACCTATCTGCCCCTGCGCCTGCGCGGCTCGGACATCCGCGAGCTGCTGCTCAACCCGCAGCTCATCGACGCCCGCAAGGCCCTGGAGATCGGGCTGGTCAACCGGATGGCTCCCGCGGCGGACTTGCCGGCCGTGGGGCTGGCTCTGGCGGCGCAGATTTTGGAGACCGGCAGCTCGGAGTCGATCGCCCGCACCAAGCGGCTGCTTCTCGACGTCCTCGGCCGCCCGCTGGGCGATGCGATGCAGCACGCGGCCGAGGTGAACGCCGCGGCCCGCGCCACGGACGACTGCAAGCGGGGCATCGCCACGTTCCTCGACACCAAGAAGCCTCCGAGGTGGCGCTGAGGAACACTCTGTCGCCCCCTGAACGCCTCCTGCTCTTCGACATCGACGGCACGCTGGTCGACTGCGGGCCGCAGGTGCGCCCCCTGTTCGCGCAGGCGCTCGTCGAGGTCTTCGGCACGGCGGGGGACTGCTTCCGCTATGACTTCGCGGGGAAGACCGATCCGCGCATCGTCCTCGATCTGATGACGGCCGCCGGGGTGCCGGAGCCGGAGGTGCGGAGGTTGCTCCCGGAGACCCGCCGGGTCTATCTGGACAAGCTGGAGGGGTCTCTCGACCGCGAAGGCATGCGCCTGCTTCCTGGGGTAGAGGAGCTGCTGGAGCGCCAGGCGGCGCGGCCCGACCTGGCGCTGGCTCTGCTGACCGGCAACTGGGAGCCGGGAGCGCGCACCAAGCTCTCGCGCTTCGACCTGAACCGCTTCTTCGCGTTTGGCGCCTTCGGCTGCGACGGCACCGACCGCGACGAGCTGCCGCCGGTGGCGCTGGAGAGGGCGGAGGCCGAGGTGGGGCGGCGCTTCCGGCCGGAGGAGGTCCTGATCATCGGGGACAGCCGGCACGACGTGGCCTGCGCCCGCGCCCACGGCATCCCCTGCCTCGCCGTGGCCACCGGCCGCACTCCCGCGGAGGCGCTGCATGCCGCCGGGGCGGACTGGGTGGTGGCCGATCTGCCCGCGGCGCTGGCAAGGATCGACTGGCTGTAACCCCTCAGCCCGCGATCCGCACGACCGGCGCTTCCGCCTCTGCCGTCACCTTGAACCCTTGCCTGCTGGCCGCCTCGCGCACCGTCTCCTGGCAGAGCTCACACTCCGCCAGAAGGTGCCGGATGATCTCCCGGTTCTCCTGCTGGGACGACTCGCCCCGCAGGAACCGCTCCATCTGATCGCGTCGGACATGGAATTTTGACATGGACTTCATCCCTCCTCGTTCCGCCCTCCCTTCAAGAGGTAGTTGCCGGCGGCAGGAAAAGAAGGACAACCATCTTCACCGGATTCAAAGATGCCGAAGGAACCACCTCTGCGTGGCGTTGAGGGCCTGGACGAGCCAGGGCGAGGGGCCGGCGAACGGGTGCCGGCTGCCGAAGGTGTGATCGGCTTCGGGGATGGTCAGGAGCTCGGCCGGCGGCGCGGCCCCATGAGAGGAAAGACTGGCGAGCCGCTCTCCTTCGACGGCGGGCACGCTCTCGTCCTTGCTGCCGTGGACGATGAGCCACGGCGCCCGGCGGTGTGCGGCCGCGGCCAGGAGGTCGAGCTCGGCGCGGTGCGCTTCCAGGTCCTCCAGCAGGCCGAGGCCGAGGGCGAGCTGCTGGCCGGTGCGGGCGTTGACCACCGGCAGCTCGCCGTCGCGCCGCCAGGCCTCTTTCTGGTCGGGCGAGTAGCGGTCGAACGCGGCGACCGACGCCCAGGTCACCAGCGCGCGCAGCCGGTCCCGCCAGGGCTCGCGCGCGGAAGCCAGGATCGCGTTGCCGCCGCCGCGGCTGTGTCCGAAGACGCCGAGCCGTGCGAGATCGACCTGGCCGGCGGCGATGTCCGTCCCGGTCGCCGCGAGCACGGTCAGCAGGTCCTCCACCTCCAGGCTGTGGGTGTCGGCGCGGAACGCGTCCGGGTCGCCGACGCGGTCCTCGCCGGGGCGCATGCCGGAGCCGGAGAGATTGAAGCGGACGGCCACGATCCCGCGTTCGGCGAGGAGAGTGCCGAGATGGGGGAAGAAGCCCCACTCCATGAACCCCTTGAAGCCATGGCAGACCACCACCGCGGGCCGCGGTCCGGAATGATGCCGCGGATCGGGCAGGTCGAGGAGGCCGTCGAGGGTGGCGCCGGAGGGGGTGGGGAGGGTGAAGGGGGTCGTGGAGGTCATGCCCGGATTGTAGTGTCAGATAGACTGGTGCCATGACGAGCCTGACCATCGAAGACCAGTACCGCGCCCTGCGCGAGGGGTGCGCCGTGGTGGAGCGCTCCTGGGCAGGGCGGATCGAGCTGCTCGGCGCCGACCGCCAGCGCTTCGCCAACGCCTACCTCACCTGCGAGGTGAAGAGCCTCGCGCCGGGGCATGGGGCCTATGGCTTCGTGACCAGCGCGCAGGGGCGCATCCTCTCCGATGCGGTGGTCCTGGCGCAGGAGGACCGGCTCTGGCTGGAAGTGGGGCCGGACCAGGCGGGGCCGATCACGGAGCATCTGAAGA
The DNA here is from genome assembly GCA_035264905.1 of Thermoanaerobaculia bacterium. Taxonomy (GTDB): domain Bacteria; phylum Acidobacteriota; class Thermoanaerobaculia; order Multivoradales; family UBA5704; genus UBA5704. The sequence continues at coordinate 21,102 of DATFPH010000100.1, read as the reverse complement.
AGTTCATCCTGGCGGACCGGGTCGAGGTCCGGTCGCTGGAGGACATGGTGCCGGTTGCGCTCGTCGGACCGCGGTCGACCCAGGTCCTGGGACAAATCCTGGGATCCGCGGCGGACCTGCCCGAGGGAGCCTGGGCGCACGGGCGGCGGATGGTGCTGGGCACGGAGGTGCGGCTCCAGCGCGGCGGGCCGTCGGTCCCCTGGGGCTACACCCTCTGGGTCTCGGCGTCGATCGCTCCGTACCTGATCGAGAGCCTCGTCGAGCTGGACGGCGTGCGCCAGGCCAGCCTGGAAGCTCTGGAGATCCTGCGCGTCGAGAAGGGTCTTCCCCGCTTCGGGCGCGAGTACGGTCCGGAGAACTTCCCGCAGGAGACGGGCCTGGAGGAGGCGGTGAGCTACACCAAGGGGTGCTACCTCGGCCAGGAAGTGGTGGCGCGCATCCACTACCGCGGAGCCGTCCAGAAGGTGATGCGAGGCCTGGTCTTCGAGGGGGAGGCGCCGGAGCCGGGCGCGTCGCTCGTCGCCGAGGGCCGCGAGGCGGGGACCGTCGCCTCGGTGGTGCGCTCGCCCGCGCTGGATCGCACGGTCGGGCTGACCATCCTGCACCGCCGCGCCGCCGCGCCCGGCACCCGGCTCGACGTGGCCGGCGGAGGGACGGCGGAGGTGCGAGAGCTGCCGTGGTGAAGCCTGCCCGCAAACCCCTCCGCTCTCCCCAGCGCTCCGCACCGCCCCGCAAGGGAGCGGCGGCCGTGCCGTCCCCGGCCGCGGAGCCCTTCGGTCAGCGCATGGGGATGCTGATGCTGTGGCTCCTGGTCCTCGTCGTCCCGCTGCTGATCTCGCCGACGGCCAAGGAGGCGTTCCGCCTCACCAAGTCGATGGCGAGCGGCTGGCTGGCGCTGGCGTCGCTGGTCCTCTTCGCTCTGGAGGTGCGCAAGGCCGGCACGATCCGCTGGGCCGACCTCTGGCGCCGTCCGGCGGTGCGCATCGTCCTGCCGGTCCTGGCCATCGCGACGGCGAGCTTCGCCTTCACGGCCCACCCGCTCCATGTGCGCGAGGGGCTCGCCGATCTGTGGATCGGGGCCGCGGCGCTGGTCGGCTGGAGCCTCGCCTTGGAGCCGCGGCGGCTGGAGCGTCTGCTGCTCGGTCTGCTGGTGCCGGCCACCTTGCTGGCCGTGCTCGGCATCTGCCAGTTCCACGGGATCTTCCAGCCTCTTCAATTCACCGGGATCAGCTACGATCCGCGCCTCGCCGTCACCTCGCTCGCCGGCAACCCGGGAGACCTCGGGGCCTATCTGGTCCTCCCCTGTCTGATCGCGCAGCACGCCGTGTTCCGGCGGAGGGGGCGGACCCGCGCCCTGGCCGCGGCGGCCCTCGGCGTCTGCCTCTATGCCGTGGTCCTCACGCAGACCCTCGCCGCGCTGGTCGCCCTGGTCATGGGGAGCGCCCTGCTCTGGGCCCTCCTGCTGCCGCGCCGCCAGGCCCTGCTGCTGTTCGGCGGCGGCGCGGCTCTGGCGCTCGTCCTGGCGCTCACCGTCGCGCCCCTCCGGCAACGGATCGCCGCCAAGGCGCAGCAGGCGCGGGCCGGCGACTGGAACTCGGTGCTCACCGGCCGGCTCGACGGCTGGCGCGCGGCGCTGTGGATGATCCGCGAGCACCCCTGGACCGGAGTGGGGCACGGCGCCTACCGGCCGGAGTACGTGCCGGTCACGAACGAGCTGCTCGACCGGGGCGTCCAGCTGTACCCGCTGCACGTGCAGCCGGTCTTCGCGAACGCCCACAACGAATACCTGGAAGCCGTGGCGGACTGGGGCCTCCTGGGGATCGCGGCGCTCGCCTGGGGGCTGTGGGTCCTCACCGCGGCGCTGCGCCGCGCGCGCGGGGAGCCCGGACAGGCGCTGGCCTGGGCCGGAGTCAGCGCGATCGCCGTCCTTTCCCTGGTCTACTTCCCCTTCCGCATCGCCTTGCTGGCTTTCCCGGCCCTCCTGTTCCTGAGCTGGGTGCTCCGGCGTGGCGATCCGCAGGTTCTGGAGGACGCCGCATGAAAGGGCGGGTGCTCGTCTGGCCGCTCCTCCTCGTCCTCGGCATCGCCCTGCTGGGGCAGACGGTCCGCTGGCGGGAACGCCTGACCGCGAGCCATATCCTGGCCAGCGTGGAGAGACTGACCGTGCCGGCCTACCGCGCCGGGCGCGCCGACGTGCTGCGCACCAACGTCGAGCTGCTCCGGCGGGCTGCGCCGCACGATCCCCTGGAGGTCGGCATACCGATCGCGCGCGGCAGCCAGCACTTCCTGCTGCGCCAGCCGCAGGCGGCGATCGAAGCCTATGAAGAGGCCTTGCGGCTCGAGCCGCGGCCCGAGACCTATTTATATCTGGGGCGCTCGCTGGATCTCGCAGGCCGCACGGAAGAGGCGAGACGCGCCTTCGGTCGCGCCCTGCGGATCGACCCGGGCCTTCTGGTCCAGGTCCCCCTGGCCTATCGCGATCGCCCGAAAACCCCGTGAGCTCCTCCGATCTCGTTCCGGGCACCGTCGTCCGGCACCGTCCCGGCATCCTCTTCCGCGATCTCGCGGGCGAGGCGGTCCTCCTCGATCCCCAGGCCGGGACCTACTTCGGCCTGAACGAGGTGGGGACGCGGGTCTGGAATCTCTTCGCGACCGGAGCTTCGCTCGAAACCGTGCGCGCGGCCCTGCTCGCCGGGTACGACGCCCCCCCTGAACGGATCTGGGACGACCTGCTGATACTCGTCCGCGATCTCCTCGCCCATGGCCTCGTCGAGATCGCGGGAGAGACCTAGATCGAAGGATATACGAGGAATTTTCATCGTCCTCCGGACGAATCTTCAAGGCCCTCACCCCCCCTGACCTCCCCTCCCGCCCCCGGGGAGAGAGGGAATCCAAGATTCCAGAGTTTTTCTCGCCTTTCCCGAGAGGAATCCACCGGAGGTGGAGGACGACGGACCTGGTCTGTCTTTTGCATCAACATAGATCCGGCTGGAGTCAAGGCACACCCGCCGCGAGGCGGGGCCGCAAAGCCCAGGGGTCTCTTCCTCGAGACAGCCCGGCCGCCGAAAGCCCCCGACACGTCGAGCAGTACTCAGTGCAGGTTGTTCCGGCGGGGGCCGTTTTCGCAGACTGGCAGTTCTTCCGTCCCCCGTCTTTTTAGATCGGTTGTCCGGCGGCCATGGTGGTCGCCTACAAGCTCGTTCTGAGGTGGATTTGTGTTGCACCCGAACGGAAATCTTCAAAGGAGGACATCCATGCGCTTCCGTCGGATCCAATGTGCCCTGGTGCTGGCATTCCTGTTGATCCTGCCCGCGGTCAGTAGCGCCACGCCGCTGACCCCCTTCATCGATCTGCAGGAGAAAGGACTGACTCTGGTTGGAAACGGTACGGGTCTGAGAACCTGGGGCGGTGGCCCGCGTTCGCTGACCGTCAACATCCAGGGCAGTGTTCGCTTCGCCCTGCTCTATTGGGCCGGGCGGCAGCGGCCTGACGAAGCTCCGACCGGCACCAGCACGTGCGCGCCGGTGACGGAGCCCTATCACGACCAGCAGATGATCTTCGATGGAACGCCGATCACCGGCACCATCATCGGCACCGAATGCCAGCCTGTCTCGGGAGGCGGACCGATCCTCAACGTCGGCTATTTCGCCGACGTGACCTCGATCGTCTTCCCGAAGGGAACCGGTGTCAAAAGCTTTACTCTGAAGGATGGCAACACGGCGAACAACCTCTGGCGTCTGGACGGCGCCACCCTTCTGGTGGCCTACACGGATGCCGCGAGCTCCACCTGGTACCGCGTCCTCATCTGGGACGGCCTCGATCTCGCGTACGGCCCCGACCCGACTCCGGGCGACCCGCGGGTCACCCAGGCGGTGACGCTCAACCACGGTGCGAACCTGACGTTCCGCCAGGCCAAGCTCTGGCTGGTCATGGGAGACACCGAGCCGACGCGGCCCGATCTCGTGACGATCTCCAACAACGTCAACTGGGTCAACCGTCTCGATGGCACGGACGGGGCGGAGTGGGACACCGAGTCGGGAGACATCGACATCCCGACCGGCGTCGGCACGACGACGGTGCAGGCGTTCTCCACGCCGAACAACCAGAACCCCGACTCGCTCCTCTGGGAGGTTGCCGCCCTGCGGGTCGAGCAGCAGGATCATGCCAAGCCGAACTGCCCGATCACGCTGAACCAACCCGGCCCGCCGGCGCGCGTCGAGGTCACGATGAAGGACCCGAGCACCGGCCTGGCGGAGATCGTGGTCACCCGGTCCGAGAACGCCGACACCGTGGTGCCGCCGTTCACGGTGGGCACTCTCGACCCGGTGGTGCTCGGCTCGACGAAGATCGATGCGACGAAGCGTTCCCGCGTCGAGGCGCGGGTGACCGACCTGGCCGGCAACGTGGCCCTGTGCGATCCGATCCTCACGACCGTCAACGCCGGTCCGACGCTCGACAGGGCGTCGTTCCAGAGACACCCCGACGTACCGCGGGACGAGGACACGATCACCGTGACCAACGGCAAGCCGGGGCTCCGCCAGATGGTCATCGTCGTCAACGGCAAGCGGTTCAAGGTCGAGAGGCTCAAGGCCGGTGAGGAGAGGGTCATCGACATCTCCTCCGCCATGGTCAAGGGCGACAACGTGGTCACCCTGCGCGGCGTTGGCAGAAAGGGTGGCTCGGCGAGCGTGTTGATCTGGGACGGTGAGAAAGAGTAGTTGAGGCGCGCTTTTTGCAAAGAGATCACGAGTAACCCGGTGCCTTCCTGGTGAAGCACCGGGCTTGTCCCAAGGAGACGACAATGAAAAAGGCCTACAAGAAGCCTGCGCTGCGGCGGCTCGGTCTGTTGCGGCAAGTGACCCGCTTCAGCTTCTGATCCGAAGGCCTCATGGTTTCCCGGCCGGCGGTCCGCAAGGTCCGCCGGCTTCCCTCTTTCTTGGACAGGGAGGCGTCATGATCGAACCGGAGAGCCGCCTGCGACGCAGGGACCGCGTGCTGACCCAGCGGGCCGCGGGGCAGTGGATCCTGTTGGACCTGGACGGTGGACAGTACTACGCGCTCGACGAGGTGAGCGGCCGCATCTGGGACCTGTGCGACGGCTCCCGTGACGTGGCCGCGCTCGTGGACGCCCTCTGCCAGGACTACGAAGCCCCGGCGGAGACCGTGGAGGCGGACGTGCTGGCGTTCCTCGGCGAAATGGTCGAGGAGAAGCTCGTGGTCCCGGAGGCCTAGGCCATGATCGCCGACAGCCTTGCCTCATCCCCATCCGTCGCGGCACGCCCTCCGGGCGGCTGGCTGCTGCCCCTGCGCGTGCTGCTCTTCGGTCTGTCGGTTCCCTTCCTGGTCCGTCGTGGGCCGGAGCGGATGGCCAGGCTCCTGGAGCCCGCCATGCCTCCGCGGGCGGCGGCCGATCCCCGCGCCGCCGAGGTGCTGGCCCGCCGGATCGACCGCTGGCTGCGCGCCGGCTGGCCGCTCGTCCGCCGCGGCTGTCTGACGCGCGGGATCACGCAGTACCGGTTCCTCCGCCGGACCGGCTTCGACGTCTCGCTCCGCTTCGGGGTCGGCGAGGTGAACGGCCGGTTCGAGGGCCATTGCTGGCTGGTCCAGGATGGCCGGCCATTCCTGGAGAAGCGGGACCCGCGGCCGATCTACACGGAGATGTGGCGGATCGGCTGATGAGGTCGTATGACCTCCACGGCCTCCGCCTCGCCGTCACCGGCTGGGAGGAGGCCGCCGCGGCGCTCCACGGCCGGCTCGAATCGCTGGCTTCCGAGGCGGCGGGGGAGCCCGATCTGGTCTTCGAGATCGGAGTAGGGCCGGAGGTCGACGGGTTCGAGCGGCCGGAGCGGGGACGTCCGGTCTACGAGCCGCCCGTCGGCGAGGTTCTCTTCGACGACGCCGCCGACCGCATCTGGATCGGCCTCGGACCGGACCGGCGCGCGGTCTGCGAGCCGGCGCGCGGCCGGGCCCGCCTGTGGGCGCGGCACGGCACGGGCGAGGACCTCTGGCTCCTCTCGCATCCGCTGTTCACCCTGCCTCTCGTGGAGATGCTCAAGCGGCGGGGGCTCTGGGCGCTCCACGCCGCGGGCCTTCTGTGGAACGGGAAGGCCGTGGTCCTCGCGGGCGCGAGCGGCGCCGGGAAGTCGACTCTGACCCTGGCGCTGGTGCGGGCCGGCTTCGGCTTCCTCGGGGACGATACGCTGTTCCTGAAGCCTGGATCCGGAGGGCTGCGCCTCCTCGCCTTTCCGGACGAGGTCGACCTTACGGAGGAGACGGCCGCGTTCTTTCCCGAGCTCGCGCCGCTTCGCGCCGAGCCCCGCCGGGAGGGGTGGCGCAAGCGCCGGCTGCGCGCCGAAGAGACCTACGGTGCGCCGCTCGCCGCCGAGGTCGCGCCCGGGCTCCTGGTCTTCCCGCGGATCTCGGGCCGGGAGGAGAGCGCGCTCTCGCCGATGGAGCCGGGCGAGGCGCTGATCGAGCTGGCCTCGAACGTCCTGCTCACCGAGCCGGCGTCGTCCCAGGCGCATCTGGACGCCTTGGCGGCGCTCACCGCGGCGAGCTCCTGCTGGCGCCTGGAGACCGGGCGAGATCTCGCCAGCGCCGTCCGCCTCCTGCGCGACCTGGCCGAGCGCTGATCTGAATCCAATGACCCGCGAGGACCGGATCCTCTTCCTCTGCGCCCGGCAGGATTTCCAGCCCGGGCACCGGGAGGCGGTGGAGGTTCTCGGCCGCGGGCCGGTCCGCTGGCAGCGGCTGGCCGACGCGGCGGACCGTCACGGGGTCCTGCCGATCGCCGGCTCGAATCTCCGGAGCTGTGACCTGGAGCTCGCCCCGGGACTGGCGGAGCGGCTGGAGACCGCGGTCTTCGAGAACGCTCTCCGCAAAGAGCAGGACGCCCTCCAACTGGCCGCCGGCCTCGCCCGCCTGCGCGCGGTCGGGCTCGAAGCCCTGCTCCTCAAAGGGGCCTCCCTCGACCTCCTGGTCTATACAGAGCCCTGGGTCGTCGCGTCGCGCGACACCGATCTGCTGCTCCGGCCGCTGCCCGGCTACCGGCCCGGTCCGGAGGAGAAGTCCGTGCGCCGCAGCCTCTACCGCGCCGGGATCGAGTGCGACCTCCTCGGGCACCACGATCTCGACATGCACGGCGTCCTGCCGGTCTCGACGGAGCGGATCTGGCGGGCGGCGCGGCCGATCGACTTCCGCGGAGCCGAGGCCTGGGTGATGGGACCCGAGGATCTGCTGATCTCCCTCTGCATCAACGCCTGCCGCAAGCGCTTCGTCCGCCTCAAGGGGCTGTTCGACCTGGCGGAGACGGTGGCGCGGACCGGGATCGACTGGCCGCGGCTCGGAGCCCTGGCGCGCGGCTGCCGTTGCGAGGGGATCGTCTTCGCGGCGCTCCTCGCCGCGCGGCAGACTCTCGGCTGCGCCCTGCCGGATGGAGCCCTCGCGGAGCTCGGGGTGCGGCCGGGGCAGGCGCGCCTCCTGCGCCTCCTGGTGGCCGCGGCGGGAACCGAGAGAAAGCTGGCTCTCCTGCTCCCTTACGCGAGCTTCCGCCCGGAGCAGGCCTGGCGGTCGGTCCGGGTGGCGTTCACGCACCGGCCGGTGCCGTTCGCGCTGCGGGACTCCGATTTCCGATCGGACCGATCCGACGGATCCGTCCGATCGGTCCGATGATTCTTCAAACTACGGCTGGAGCGGCTCGACGACCAGCGCCGGGTCGCCGAGGATCGTCCAGCCGACGAGGACGTCGCGCATCTCCGGATGCTGCTGGGCGAGGTTCCGCTTGGCCGCCACCAGGGCATCGCCGAGGGTGACTCCCGGCTGGACGACCCGCGGCAGATACCGCTGGCCGAGCTCGATGTCCGACTGGCTGTTGGTGAGCGCGGTCGCGCCGAGCACCGCCGCCGCCCCCTGCTGGCCCGAGAGCATCAGGGCATGCCCCAGGGTGTTGACCGTCGGGTGGACGTAGTAGGTGTTCCAGCAGCCCCACTGCGCCACCACCGAAGGCCGGCCGGCGTTCTGGAGCCGGACGGCATGCGGGCTGGCGAAGAGGATGCTGAACGACCACACGTTGTAGCTCGAGTGGCCGAAGTACTGGGTGAAGGCCACGCCCCGGTTGAGGGCGTCGAGGACCTTGGCGCGCGCCACCGGCACGCCGAGCGCGTCCATGTCGACCTGCTCGACGCTCCAGCCCACGCCCAGCCCTTGCAGCATCTGGTGGCTGATCTGCGAGAAGGAGATCCGCTCCACGCTGTCGGTCAAGTCCGAGGCCGCCAGGAAGGTCCGGGGGTAGCTCTTGGCCTCGTACGCCAGGGTCTTGGCGACCACTGCCGCCAGCTCCTGGCTCGTCCGCACCGGCAGGCGCCCGACGGGCACGTCCGGAACGGAATCGCCGTCGACGTCGCCGAAGAGCGGGTCGGCCGGCACGAAGCTCAAGCCGGCGGCCGGGACGTAGAGCGACGGGATGAAGCTCAGCGACCCGACCCCGAGGTAGTTCTTGTAGTCGTAGGAGTCGCCGCCCACCAGCACCACGTACCGCGTCCCCTTCTCCCGCGCCGCGAAGGCCACGTACTGCCGGATGGCTTCCGGGTCGACCATGCCGTTGCTCAGGTTCTCGTAGATCTGGTCGACGTCGACCACCTGGGTGCTCAGGCCCTGGGATTCCCGGTGCTCCACGAGGGGCTCGACGCCCGCGGCGAAGTCGGGGTGGGTGATGACCAGGTAGTCGGCGCTGCCGGTGAAGATGTCCTCGCGCGGCGGCGCGGCGAGGATCTCCGGCTTGAGCTTGCGCGCCGCGGTCGCGACCACGTAGTCGGCGGCCTCGTTGGCGCCGGCGAAGGTGGCGGCGAAGCTGCCGCCGCTCCCGGTGACCGCCGGCTTGGCGAGCCGCTCCATCCGGCTGCCGCGGAGACGGTAGACGGTGACGTCGCTGCCCGGCAGGCCGGCGACGGTGAAGGCCGGGGCGGCCTCGCCGCGGAAGCTCAACCGGCCGTCCCGCGCCAGCAGGCGCCGCGGATAGGTGATCTGGTAGGCGTTCAAACCGATGATGTCCCAGGAGACCCCCTGGTCGAGCGGCAGCCGCAGCTCGAGCTGGTTGGTGCCCGCCTGGAGCACGTCGGCCGGGATCTCGACGCTCAACGGGTAGGTCTGGGTGCCGTTGAACTGGGCATCCGCCAGCTCCGTGCCGTTGAGCGAGGCGACCACGTGGTGGTCGGGGTTCTTTCCCGCCCAGTCGGTGATCCCCCACAGATCGATTCCGAGCTCGGCCGGTCCGGCGCCCCCCGTCAGATCAATGACCGGGTCGCTCACCGGAATCGACAGGGAGACGCTCGCCGGGCTGAAGATCGCCATCAGGTCCTGGTCGTACCAGGGATCGGCTCCCGGAGCCCCCGGGTTGTAGGCGAGCTGGCGCTCGACCCGCGCCGTCTCGCGATAGACGGTCACCGGGTTGCGGAGCTGCGAGCCGGGCGTGTTGTCCGCGGTGGCCCGCAGGGCGGCTTTGGGCTCGACGCGCAGGGTGTAGTGGTTGCGGTCGCTGTACAGGCTGCTCGCCGCCTTGCCGTAGAACTCGATCGCCTCGCCCGGCCCGAACGTGCCGGAGCCGTCGACGAAGATCGGCACCGAGCCTTTGCGGTCGAAGAGGGCGACCTGGTTGAGCGGCACCTTGCTCATGTCGATGCCGGCCGCCTTCAGGTCCTCGAAGGTGACGCGGTAGAGGCCGTCGCCGGCCACCACCAGGCGGACGGACGGGATGTCCCGCTTCTTCCAGGAGCCCTGGCGCTGATCGAGCTTCGTCTGGTGCTCGCGGCGGATGGAGGCCCAGGGGATGGACTGCATGGCCGCCGGCGCCGACACCTCCCACGCGCCGAGCGGGAACGGACCGTGGACGTGCTCCCGGCCCTTCGTGTCGACGTCGACCAGGAGGAAGGTCTCGGCCGGGGCCGCGTCCGTCTCGAAGTGATAGGTCCGCGGAGCCACGGAGTTGACGGCCTGCGACGGGATCAGCTCCTCGTGCAGAGGCTGCCACTGCTCGTCGATCAGGCCGAAGAGGAAGAATCCGGCGTTGTCCGTCTCGGTGTCCGTCGTCCAGGTGAAGGTGAGCCCGCCGCCCGCGCCGGTCTCGGCGTGGAACGACGAGAGGGTCACGGGCAGCGGCGTGGGGTTGTACCGGTAACCGAAGTTCTTCCCCGTGATCGCGTTCGCTCCGGTCGAGACCGCCGCGCTGCGGCTGTTGCAGACCGAGCACACGCCGGCTTCGTCGGGGTCGCCGGTCTGGCCGTACGAGACCGGCAGGGTCGAGGTGGCGACGACGACCACGTAGTTGCCCGCGTTCACCGCCGAGAAGAGGAAGACGCCCGAGGCATTGGTGAGCACGCTCGTCAGGCGCACGCCGTCGGCCGGATTGCCGTCGTTGTTGGGATCGCTCCACAGCTCGACGCGGACGTTGTCGAGCCGTGGCTCGCCGCCGTCGAGCACGCCGTTGGCGCTGGCCCCCGAGCTGTCGTCCCAGACGGTGCCGGTGATCGAGGCCGTGGGCGCATTGGCGACGCCCTTGTTGGCGCTGGCGCTGACCGGCGTCGGCGTCTCGGTGCTGGAGGCGTAGGCGGTGTTGGCGATCTGCGACGTGCCCACGGGCAGCGGGTTGTTGGCGCTGACCCGGAAGGTCACGGTCATCGCCTCGCCGACGAGCAGGGAGTAGCCGCGCGCCGCCGGCACGAGAGCCGCGGGCGGGTCGCCGGCAATCGGACCGGCGGTGACCCGGACGGCCCGCTCGACCACCACGTCGTCGATGTAGAAGAGCTCGCTGCCGTCGTTGGCGAGCGCCGACGTGGTCGAGAACGACACGACCGCCGGGCTGGTGAAGGTCGAGATCGTGCAGGTGATCGCGACGTAGGCGGAGTCCGTCTGGTCGTTGGTGAGGCCGCCCGGATTGTTGCAGGCGCTGCCGGTCATGCCCGGTCCGTCGAGCGTGCCGAGGGTCGTGCCGCCGACGCTGATCGTCAGAGGATCGCCGGAGTCGATGCCGACCCGGCGGACGTTGAAGCTCAGGGTGGCCCGGTAGAAGCCGGACAGGTTGACGCTGCGCGAGGACGTCTGGTTCCTGCCGATCCGCATGCTGTAGTCGCCGAGGTCCAGGACGGCTGCGCCGGCGAGGCTCCAGTTGTTGACCCAGGCCGTGGTGCCGTCGCTGCCGCTCGGGTAGTCGGTACCCGCGCCGCCGTCGAAATTGTCGGCGAAGGTGGTGACGGTGTCGGTGTGGTAGGAGACCACCGTGCTCGTGCCAGCCACGTAGGTGGTGCCGGTCGGCACCGCGTCGCTGAGCGTCACGTTGCTCAGGTTGCTCGTGCCGGTGTTGGTGACCACCATGGTGTACTGGAGGACGTCGCCCGGATCGACCAGGCCGGCGGTGCCGCCGTCGGTGACGATCGTCGCGCTCTTGGTGATCCCGAGCGACGCGGCGGTGATGGTCACGTCCTCGTCGGTCTCTGGATCCTGGCCGACCGGCGTGTCGGCATCCTGGGCCGTCGTGCCGGCGTCGTCTACGTACAGGTCGTTGACGTCCAGGCCGTTCAGGTTGGAGTCGAAGCGGGCCCGTGCGGTGTTGTCGTAGGTTCCGGCGGCCATGCCGGCCGGCACGTTCACCGTGTAGGTGATGGTGACCGCCGTGCCGGCGGGCAGCGTCCACTGTCCCCAGGTGAGGGTATTGGCGCCGGCCACCGGGTCCGCCGGCGTCGTGCTGGTGCGCGTCACTCCAGGATCCGTGGCGATGGAGAAGCTGGCGAGGGTCCAGCAGGACGAGGGGCAGGTGCTCCCCTCCGGCATCAGGATGTCGCTGAGCTCCACCCGCTGCGCGCTGACGCCGCCGACGTTGCGCACCTTGAGCGTGTAGGTTGCCTGGCCGCCGGCCCGGACGGTCGGCGTCGTGGTGTCCTTGTCGATCTCGAGCTTCGCCGGCTGGCGGAAACCGAAGTCGAGGGTCAGGTCGGTCAAGCCGCCGGCCGGGATGGTGATGTCCGTCTGCTTGTTGCAGGTGCCGCAGACTCCGGCGTCCTTCTCATAGGTTTGGGTGTAGGTGCTGATCGCGGTGGCCGCGGTGAGATCGATCCGGTACTGCGCGGCCGCCAGGTTGCCGAAGGTGTAGAAGCCGTCGGCGTCAGTGGTCACGGTGGTCACCAGGGAGTAGGCGCCGGTGTTGAGGAGCGGCCGGCTGTACAGGGCAACCGTGACGCCCGCGATGCCCGGCTCGGTGGGGTCCTGGATGCCGTCCGCATCCTCGTCCAGCCACACCCGGTCGCCGAGCACGTTGGGCGGCCGCACGCCGAAGTCCGCGAAGATGATGTCCTGGGCCGCGGCCAGGTTGACGCCGTACTGGCCGTCCAGCGTCGTGTCGGGGTCGGCCGTGAAGTTGGTGCTCGGCAGGTCGGTGTCGGTGCTGTCGACCCGCACCACATACCGGCCCGGCGTCAGGCCGGTGAACTGATAGGAGCCGGCGTTGCCGTTCACCGTGGAGGTCACCTGGGTGGAGATCAGCGTGTCTCCGGCCGAGAAGACCCCGTTGGCGTCGTTGTCGCGGTAGAGCTGCACCGTGACGTTGTTGATCCCCGGCTCGTTGGCCGACTGGCCGCCGTCGCCGTTGTCGTCGCGGAAGACGCGGTCGCCGATCGTGCCGCCCGGGCCGAAGCCGAAGTCGGCGGCGGTGTACTGCTGGTTGGCCGCGAGGTTGACCGCGTGCGGGTCGATGCCGCCCGACAGGACGTAGCGGTTGCCGTACGCGTCGGTCGGGATCTGCGCGTCCGTCTGGTCGACGTCGGCCAGGTAGCGGCGGACCGGCAGGTTGTAGAAGTGGTAGAGGCCGGACCCGTCGGTGACGGTGGTGCCGACGACCGCGTCGCCGGCGTCGATCACGCCGTTCGCGTTGCCGTCCTCATAGAGCGTCACGCCGACGTTGATCAGGCCGGCCTCGCTCGCATCCTGCAGGCCGTTGCCGTTGGCGTCGTTCCACACGAAGTCACCGATCGAGCCGAAGCCGGTCGGGCGGTAGCCGAAGTCGGCGGTGAGCACCGCCGCGGAGCCGTTCGTCGTCACCAGCGCCTTGCCGTCGCAGGTCGTGCAGACGCCGGCCTGGTCGGGATCCTGGGTCTGCGACAGGCTGGTGTAGGCGGTGGTGAAGTCGGCGTCGCCCTGGTCGACCTGCACGATCCAGGTCCCCGCGGGCAGGGAGCTGAACAGATAGCTGCCGCTGGCGTTGGTCGAGGTCACCGCGCGCACCACGTCCACGTCGTCGGCGTTGCCGCAGATCGTGTCGGTGCCGCAGTCGCGCACGCCGTCGCCGTTGATGTCGCGGATCAGGGTGACGGTGACGTTGGCGATCCCCTCCTCGCCCGTGTCCTGGGTGCCGTCGCCGTCCCAGTCGGCGTACAGGGTGTCGCCGATCGACGAGGTGCCCGCCCGGCGGTAGCCGAAGTCGTAGGCGCCGTGGACGTTGCCGCCCGAGATCGAGACGGTCGACTTGGTGTTGTCGCAGGTGGTGCAGGGGACTCCGGCCTGGTCGGGGTCGCCGGTCTGCTGCCAGGTCTGCGGCGCGGTGAGCGCCGGGAGCGAGGTCGTCACCACCACCACCGACCAGCTGCCGTTCGCCACGTTGACGAAGCGGTAGCGGCCGGAGGCGTCGGTGGTCACCCGCGGGCACGTGGTGCCCGGGTTGCAGACGCCGTTGCGCAGGTCGACCGGGACGCCGGAGATCGGGGGCTCGCCCGGGTCCTGCACGCCGTCGCCGTCGTAGTCCTCCCACAAGGTGCCGAAGACGACGTTGCCGATGGTGTAACCGAAGTTGTTGTTGACGTAGTCGTCGTCCGCCGGGTTGCCGTTGGTCAGGGTGAGCGGCAGCGCCGTGGTGTTCTGGTTGTCGCAGGCCGTGCACACGACGCCGGTCTGGTCGGGGTCGCCGGTCTGCACAGATCCGGCTCCGGGCAGGGTGGACGTCCGCACCTGCACCCGGTAGGAGCCCGTGGTCAGGCCGGTGAAGCGGTAAAAGCCGGTGGCGTCCGTGACCGCCGTCGGGCAGGTCAATCCGGCGGTGCAGGTGCCGTTCAACAGATCCACGGTGACGAACGGGATGCCCGCCTCCCCCGCGTTCTTGATGCCGTTCGCGGCGGCGAGGTCGGCCCAGACATAGCCGGAGATCGAGCCGCGCGGGTCGACCTGGTGGGTGGCCGTGGCCGTGGCGTTGTTGACCGCGCCGCCGTCGAAGAAGACAGCGCCGGTCACCGCCTCGGTGTTGGTGTGGCTGACCGAATCGGACTCGCCGTCGCCGTTGGTGTCCTGCTCGGCGGCCAGGAAGCGCACCGTCACCGTCTTCGTCTGCTGGGCGCGCAGCGGCCCGAGGTCCCAGGTCAGCGTGCCGATCCGGTTCGGGGCGGTCCCGGTGACCGTCGAGCCCGTCGGCGTCGTCGTGGCGTCGAGGAACTGCAGCACGTCGGCGTCATAGGTATCGGACATCGGCACCGAGCGCATGTCGTCGCCCGGCGCGCCGCACGTCTCGTTGGTGGTCGCCCGCAGGCCGGTCGCGTCGACGAACAGGACGACGCCGTCAGAGCCGCCGGTGTGCTTGAAGGTGTAGGACACCCGGGCCCCGGCGATCTCCGCGAAGGTCGTCAGGATGGAGGACACGTTCAGGCTGAGCGTCTTGAGGTTGGCCGCGCCCACCGCCGTGTTCAGGGTGGCGGTGGAGACCGTGCCGGACAGCGTCTGGCCGCCGACCACGTCGGTGACCGTCCAATCGAGGTCGTCGTTGATCAGGTTGTTGCCGACGTAGAGGGGGATCAGCAGCTCGACCCCGGAGATGGTGCCGGAGGGGGTGCCGATGCCGAACGTCTGAACGTACAGGGCGTCGCCGCCGCCCGCTTCGCCGCCGCGGGCGTAGAGCCCGTCCGGCCCCTGCGAGCTGACTGCGTTGCCGGGGCTGGTGAATGACGAGGTGCTGGGGCCAACCGCCTCGGCCCAAGCGGTATACGAGCAGGCCGCGCTCGCCGGGCGCGCGTTGGTGGCGGAGAGGGTGTAGGTCACCACCTGCCCCTCGGTCGAGGTGGCGGACGACGTGCGCGTCTTGGCGATCAGCAGCGACGGGCCGAATCCGTAGTCGACAGAGGCGATGGTCTGCCCCGCCGTCAGGCCGGTGACGGCGATCACGTCCTTGGGCAGCGCCGGCGTCGGGGTCGTCAGCCGGGATCCGGTCGGCACGTCGGCGTCGTTCTTGTCGATGACCACCAGGTAGTTGCCGGCGGCGAGGCCGGAGAAGCAGTAGTTGCCGGTGCCGCCGCAGCCGCTGCCCGAGGCGCCGCTGGTCGTGGTGGCGATGGCCATGTCGGTGGTATCCAGCACGCCGTCGCCGTCACGGTCCCAGTAGAGCGTCAGGAGAACGTTCGCGAGCACCGTCTCTCCCGCGTTCTGCACGCCGTTGTTCGCGTTGGCCGGAGTGCCGGCGCCGTCATCGCGGAACACGGTGTCGCCGATGCGCGCCGTGCCGAGCACCGGGATGCCCGCGCTCGCCTGGAGGTAGGACGGCGAGTCGCCGAAGCTCGCCTTCGCCGTGTTGAGGATCACCGGGTCGCCGCTGTACGGGCTGTTCACCGTGACGCTGAAGCCGACCGTCCCCGACGCACCGGCGGGGAGCGGCGCCTGGAGCCGCCACATCAGGTCGGTGACCAGCGAAGCCGTGCCCGGCTGGGTGCCCGACCAGGTGGCGCCGTTGTCGGTCGAATACAGGGTGGTGACGCCGCAGCAGGCGAACGAGGCCGTGGCCGTGCCCCCGGCGTATTTGGTCCCGGTCGGGATCTTGTCGCGGATCACCAGCGGCACGCCGAGGCTGGGGTTGCCGATCGCCGCGCTCTCGCTGTTGGCCAGGGTCATCGAATAATTGAGCGTCTCGCCCGCCGAGGCGCGGCCATCGAGCGGCGAGGTGTCGGCGACCGTCTTGGACAAGGTGGAGCTCGGGTTGGTGCTCACCAGCGAGCCGACGCCGGTCCCGTAGTCCCCGGCGAACTTCTCGTTGTCAAACCCCGAGGCGGCCTCCTGGTAGGGGGTCAGCGGGACGGAGCAGGCGCCCCCCAGGCACTGGAAGGTGTAGTACACGACGCCGGTGATGTTCGTGTTGTTCGACGGCAGGTCCGTGAAGTAGAGCTGATCGACGAAGTCGAGGTACTGCGTGCCGCCGCTGGAGACGTTGATCGTGAGCTGGCCGGAGGTCCTGATCAGCCGGAAGCAGGCCGGGTTCCACCCGGGATCGCCGATCGGCTGCAGGAACGCGTTGTAGTCCGGCTCGCCGTCGCCATTGTTGTCGAACCCGAAGTTGACGTTCCCCAGCCGGTAGTTGATGCCGTTGGTGACCACCGTCTGGCCGGGGAAGCAGGTCGACGGCTCGTTGAACCAGGTACCGCCACTGGGGAAGATCTTGTTGGCGTTCGCCGAGATCTCGTTGCGCATCGTGACGCGCCAGGTGGTGTTGGCGGTTGACCCCTGGGCGCTGGTCGCCCAGGCGTCGAAGGGCAGCCAGAGGTCATCGTTGGGGTCGTTGGTGGCGCACCAGACCGGAGAGCCGCAGGTGTCCGGGTTGGTGCGCCGCGGATAGCTGAAGCTCCAATACTGCCAGGAGCACTCGCCGACGTCGAGCGTCCCGATGTAGCGCGTGGCGTCCACCAAGTCGCCGAGGTGGGTCAGGCTGTAAGTGCCGGAATTGGCGAGGCAGGAGCTGGTGAGCGCAATGTCGGCGGCGGCCGTCGCGCTGTCCCGGGTCGGATAGACCCCCGGTGTGTGGGAGGTGTAGTTGCCGATGGACCCCACCACGTCGGTCAGCGGAGCGTTGCCATAGTTGCAGAACCCGGCTCCGACCGTCGCGATCTGCGGCGCATAGGTCGAGGGCGAGCAGACGTTGGAGTCGACGATCAGGTTGTAGGGCGCATTGAGCTGAATGCTGAGCGAGCCGGCACCGAGAGCCGGCTGCGCAAAAACCCAGGACATTCCGCAAATCAACGAAACAAAATAGAAACGCTTTTGGTGCAACATAGACCAATCCTCCCCCGGGCGACTCGGGCACATCAGACACATCCGCTCTGCTCGATGCGAGTCCTGATTTAGATGAAGGCGGATTCCGTAGGATAGCATTGTCCGCCCGCATGAGCACCCTTTTCGCAGAGATCCGCCTGGACGGAGCCCCGGCCGGGGACCTTTCCCCGCTGTTCCGGGCCTCCGCCGAGCCGCCGGGCGACGGCGACACGGTGCGCTTCTGGGGGTGGGCGGCGCTCGGCTGCCGGGCGTTCTGGTCGACTCCCGAGGAACGTGGAGAGCGGCAGCCCCTCGTCGATCCGGCGGACCGTTCCGCGCTGTTGTTCGACGGCCGCCTCGACAACCGCGAGGAGCTGGTGCGCGATCTCGGCCTCTCCGCGGAGGAGGCCGCGCGGACCAGCGATGCCGCGCTGGTCCTGCGCTGCCTGGCCGGCGGATGGGACGCCCTGGAGCGCTTCATCGGGCCGTGGGCGCTTCTCTACCTCGATCTCCGGAGCCGCGAGGCGCATCTGGCGCGCGATCCGACCGGCGAGCGCATGCTGTGCTGGCACGCCACCCCGGAGCGGCTTCTGGTCGCCAGCGAGCCGGCGGTCCTCCTCGCCGGTCCGGTGGGGCCGGGCGTGCCGCGGGACTTCGACGAGGCGACGCTCGCGGCCTTTTTCGCCGCCCGCCAGCCGGCTCCCGACGCGACCTTCTTCCGCGCCGTCCGGCAGGTGCCCCCCGGCTGCCGGGTGGTGCTCTCCGCCGGAGGGGCGCGGCGCTCTTCCTTCTGGCGGCCCGATCTCCGTCTGTTGCGCCCGCAGAGCGAGGCGGATTCAATCGAGCAATTCCGCGATCTTCTCGGCACGGCGGTCCGCGCGCAGCTCCGCGCGCCGGGTCCGGCCGCCGTGCTGATGAGCGGCGGCCTCGACTCGACCACGGTGGCGGCGCACGCGGCGCGGGAGCAGGAGCGGCGCGGGCAGCCGCCGGTCCGCGCGGTCTCCTGGCGCTTCCAGGAGCTGACGGCGGCCGACGAGAGCGCGTTCGCGCAGGCGATGATGACGGCGGCCGGCCTCGATCCGGTCTGGATCGACGGGGACGGCTGCTGGCCGCTGCGCGATCTCGACGAGAGCACGACCGACCGCAACCTGCCGTTCGACAACCCGTACCGGGGGCTCCACGGCGCGGCGTTCTCGGCCACGGCCGCAGGGGGCTCGCGGGCGCTGCTGACCGGCCACTTCTCGGACGAGATGTACCACGGCATGGAGGCCTGGTGGCTGCGCGATGCGCTGGCCCGCGGGGACTGGAGGGCGGCGGTCCGGGGGGTGCGCGACGAGCTCCGCTATCGCCCACGTCCGGACGTCTGGACTCCGGGATGGCGGCGCACGCTCGCCGTTCTCCTCCTCGGCGCCGCGGGCGAGCGGCTCCGGCCGCGGCGGCTTCCGGCGTGGCTGACGCCGTTCGCCCGCGAGGCCCTCCAGCATCGCCCGGCGTCGGTCCCAGCGTGCCACCCAGAGCAGGCGGCGACCCTCCTCGCGCCGTCCGCCCTGATGGGCATCGCGGTCGAGATGCGGCGCGCCCGCCAGCACGGCGTCGAGCTGCGCCTCCCGTTTCGCGACCGGCGCCTCCTCGAGCTCGCGCTGCGCCTGCCGGCCGACCACCTGGCGCGGCCCGGTTGGCGCAAGCGCCTCATCTGGCTCGCCGCCGAGGGCTGGCTGCCGGATGCCGTGCGGTTGCGGCGGCAGACGTCCGACCTGGGGCCGCTGTTCGCCCGCGGGATCGGAGAGCGCGAGAACGACGCCGCGCGCCGTCTGCTCTTCGGTCCCGGGCCGCAGCTCTGGCGCCGCTGGATCGATCCCGCCGCGCTCGAAGGTTTCCTCGGCACGGCCGGCGCCGGAGCGCCGGGTCTGCCGACGCTGATCTTCTGGCGCTGCGTCGCCGCGGAGCTGTGGGCGCGGGCTTTGCAGCGGCCTTGACACCGGCGTGCTATACTCCCGCTGATTCGATCATGATCAGTCCGAAACCTGTTTCTGTGGAGACGTCCAAGCCGAGACGTCCCTACATCAGTCCCCGTCTTTCAGAGCTGGGAGACTTGCGCAGTCTCACGCTCGGTGGGTCGCCGGGGGCCAACGACTCAGGTTTGGGAGACCCGCGCCGGCCGTTGATCATCGGCGAGGCGCCCTTCCCGCCATTCGACCGCGAGACATGAAGCTCTTCGAGGTTCGCCGGAAAGCGTTGACGCTTCCGTCGCGCCTGGAGAGCGTTTTCGATGGCGACGCCCAGGTGGGGAATCGCTCCTGCCAGGTGCGCAGCCTCACCGGGCCGGATGGCGAATATCTGGAGGTTTCCGGCGCCGGACGCTTCGCCATTCCCCGCGGCGGCGCCCGCATCGACCTCGATCCGGAGCCGGGAGCCACGGAAGAGGCGGTCACCGAGGCGCTTCTCGGCCCCGCCTTCGCCCTGGCGCTGGCCCGGACGGGGACCTTCCTCCTGCATGGGAGCGCCGTGATCCTGCCGGACCGCGGCGCCGCCGGTTTCCTGGGGGACAGCGGCGCCGGCAAGTCGACCCTGGCCCACCTGCTGACGGAGGCCGGCGGGGAGGTCGCCCTGGCGGCGGACGACCTGCTCGCCATCGCGCTGACCGCGGAGGGCGCCGCGGTGCTGCCCCACGTGCCGCAGCTCAAGCTCGGCCCGGCGGCGATGGCGGCCATCGAGAGCCTGCCGCCGCGAATCCCGCTCCTGGGACTCTACGCGCTCGCGCCCGCGCCGCCCGAGGCGGCCATCGATCTTGGCGAGCCCCTGCCGCCGGCCGGCGCCGCCGCCCTCCTCGTCCACCACACCATCGCGAGCATCCTGTTCGCCGAGGATCTGCTGGCCGCGCACTTCGGTTTCGTGGCCGACCTCGCCGGCCGTGTACCGCTCCGCCGGCTGACCGTGCCGCGGCGACTGGATGTCGGAGGCGAGGTGCTGCAGGGTCTCAGACGCCGCGCGATGTGAGGACGATCTTCACGGTCCGCAGCAGGATCGACAGGTCGAGCCACAAGCTCCAGTTCGCCATGTAGGCGAGCTCGTAGCGCAGCTTGTTCTGCGGGCTCGAATGGTAGTCGCCGTTGACCTGCGCGAGCCCGGTCAGGCCGGGGGCGAGGGAGAAGCGCTCGGCATAGCCCGGAACCTCCCGGAGATACCGCTGCACGAACCCCGGGCGCTCCGGACGGGGGCCGACCAGGCTCATCGCGCCGTCGAGGACGTTCCACAGCTGCGGGATCTCGTCGAGCCGGAAGCGGCGCAGGAGGGCGCCGATCGGCGTCAGCCGCGGATCGCCCGGCTGCGCCAGCACCTCGACGGCTTCCAGCTCGGCATCCACCTGCATCGTGCGCAGCTTGAGCAGCGTGAACGGCCGTTGGCCGCGGCCGACCCGGACCTGGCGGTAGAAGACCGGCCCGGGAGAGGTCAGCCGGACCGCGAGCGCCGTGAGCCCGAGGACCGGCAGGGAGAGGAGCAGGAGAACCGAGCCGGCGGCCAGGTCGAGCAGGCGCTTCAGCGGCCGGTTGATCCGCCATTCCGACTCGCGGACGACCTCGACGAGAGGCAGGTCGTGGACCCAGCGGTAGCGCATCCGGCCGATCAGGCTCTCGTACGGGCCGGGCAGGAGGAGGACGTTCGTGTGCGCCGGCCGCGTGCCGGCCAGGCGGTCGAGCAGCCGCGTCTGCCAGGAGTCGCCGCTGTCGGCGAGGATCAGGTCCTCGAAGACGCCGCGCGCCAGGAGCTCCGGCAGGTCCTCCAGAGCACCGAGACAGGGGCCGAGGACCGGGTCTTCCGCAGCCCCGGGGGCCGGCTCGTGAGGGAGAGGGACGTAGCCGGCCACGCGCAGACCGTGCCAGGCGTGGGAGCGCAGCGCCTCGGCGATCTCCCGCGCCGCGTCGCCGCTGCCCACGAGAGCCACCCGCCGCTCGCGCCGCCGCTCCGTGAGATCGAGCGTCACCCGGAAGGCGAAGAGGAGCAGGAAGTCGAAGACGATGAAAAGCAGCAACACCGAGCGCGGGAACGGCCGCCCGAACAGGAAGT
>DATFPH010000099.1:0-14751 GCA_035264905.1 Thermoanaerobaculia bacterium | reverse complement strand
AAGGTCCTGGCACATCGGCAAGCGCCAGACAGACTGAGAGCCGGTGCGGAAACTTCGGCGACTGGAGAGAAGGAGAGAAGAAGACGACGAACACCCCGAGACGCTTGACACCGGTGGCCCACATAGAAGCCCTGGGCTGGGATCTGCCGGCCCGTTGGGCCGGACGCGGGCCGACTACCCCATTTTTTGGAATGTCACTCCTGGTGGGATCTGGCGACTGAGGGGACGGCCCCGCCCCCGAGAGCTCGGACAAAGACCCGCGTCTCGTACTCCTCGCCTTCGTAGACGTACAGGCTCGCGCCCACGTCCTCATAGCCTTGCCTGGTATAAAAGCCAAGAGCCCTGTGGTTCTCTGCCCACGCGGAGAGCCACAACGTTGATGCGCCCTGCGCCGCGGCCAGAGCTTCCGCGCGGCGCAGGAGCGCAGCTCCAATCCCCTTGCCGGAGAACCGTTCGAGGACATAGAGCCTGTTGAGCTCGACGGTGCTCTCCGCGGCAACCAATTCGTGAGCGGAGCCGAAGGTCATCTGGGCAAAGGCGATCATGTGGCCCGCCGACTCGGCGACGAGGAACGTGATCGGGGAGTCCGCCAGCAGCGTCGCGATCGCATCAGTGGAAAAATGCTCCAAGGCTTCTCGCGCCACGGACGGGCGAATGCCGTCGACGGCATAGGTGTCCAGGAAGACCTGGGTTGCCAGCACGCCGAGGCAGAGAGCGTCGGAGGCCACGGCGGTTCTGAACGTAAAGTGCGGGGTATTTGCCATGAGACCATCTAGGATTGCCGCAACGGCCGGCAGCACGACCTCGTCCTCGTCATTTACGATCAGCACTTCGATTATGTAAGCGGCCTGCCAGTGGCCAGACGTTCGAAGACCTCCTGAAAACTTCTTCCTGATAATCTGCCGACTGAATTCGCGGACTGCCTAGCTGCCCTCTAAGAGGCACGGATTTCGCTTATCCTGGGGAAGCAAAACGAAGCCCACCGCAGGGAAGCACCCATAGAAGTGGAGAACCCACAGCGTCGAATCAGGATCTTCGTCAACACGCTGGAAGAAGTACTCAAAGGACCCCTCCCCTATGATCCTTGGCGGAGCGAAGCTGATTGACGCGACAATCTCTCTCAGCCGAGGATCGACATGCGGTTGCAGCTCAGCAAAAACCTGGTAATTCGCCGGCACCGGCCGGTCGAACTCATGGAAGTAGAGGCCACGGATTATTCGGTTCAAAACGGCGGTGATTCTCTGTCGATCTATCCGAAATGCATCCTTCTTGCCGAGATAAATGGAACCTTGCGGCGACCAAACATCAACTTTCTCGATACTCGAGGCTAGAAGGCGCGCAAACTTCCTCCCCTTACGCTCTCCTAGGCTTCTCATCAGCTCATTTATAACCCTTTCGGCTTCAGGGTTGCCCTCGAGTAATTCCGATGTAAGTAGTGCCGCGCGAAAGTAGTCGTCATCTTTAGACGAACCAGAGTGGCATCGTTCGCAAGCAGGGACGGTAATTAAGTCAGCCGTGCGAGGCTTTGGAAAGAGATTCTTCGGCGGTATGTGGTCCCGACTTATGGGACCGTAGTCGCCGCAGTAAGCACAGACCGACTTCTTGGTTGATGACGAGCTTTTCATTGTCTACTCAGTGCACGGCAGCCCAACCGTCAGATTCGATCCCACGCGCCGCCTGTTTATGACAACCGTCTTTCCTCTTCCCTTCTACGGAGAGCGGCTCAGGGCACTTCAAGTCGCCAGATGTGCCCAACTTACGCCCTTTACGTATCTATGTCAACGCGAGGAGCTGCGGTCCCGAAGCATTCCAGATCCCTGCCCTCCTGGAGGCCTCTAGGGCTGGGCCGCAATGCTTCGCACCAGACCTATGGATCCAGCGGGCTGGCGGCCATAAGGATTCCTTGGTAGTTTTGTCAAGCTCTTGCCGGGCAGTATGTTGGATCTCTCTACCCGGAGAGCTCGGTGGTGGCTTCGAAGTCGGGGCTTTGGTCAGAAGCCGGCAGCGGCCGGGGGTGGGTACACGGCGCAGTTGGGCCGGCGAGACGCCGGCGGTCCCAGGGGGCGCAGGCGCCAACTTCCGCGGCAAAGCTCAGCTGCCGTGGCTGACAGCCTTCTGATAGCTCGGGCGATGCAGCTCGCTGACCTGGACGGTCAGGCTGCAGATGGTCTCGGCGAGGGTTCTGGCAAACGTACGCTCCAGCAGCTCGAGGACGGATCGGGACAGCTTGGCTTTCACCTCCTCGCTCCGGCCGCTGAGGATCGCGAGGTTCATCGTGACGAAGGTCCGGCGCGGATCTCCGTCTCCGATCCGGAAGACCTCGTGCCGGATGGCTCGGCTTTTGATGTCGTCGAGGGTGAACTGGCCCGAGGCCATGAGGACGTCGTGGAGCTGCTGGAAGAGGGCTTGGAGGTCGGGTGTCTCGGGGAGGTTGGCGGAGTATTCGAGGATGCAGTGGGGCATGGCTCGATCATCATATCGGCTGGACGGACGGACCGGTCCCCTGAATCGTTCAAGGCGTGACCTCGGCCGTGGCCTCTCTCGTTGTCCTCGGCGCAGGCCTCACCTGCCTCGATCCCGTCTCACTCGTCTCGTTCCCTCGGGGGATCCTCTCGTTCCCCTGCGGGATCGTCAACTTCCCCAGAGGGATCCTCTCGTTCCCCCGCGGGATCCTTGACTTCCCCAGAGGGATCGTCTCGATCCCGCGCTCCGCGCGCCGTTCCCCTCGGGGATCGGCGCGTGTACCGCGGGGAACGTGCCGATCCCGGCGGACCTGAGGCGATCCCCAAGGGGAACGGCAGAAGTCCGCAGGGGAACGCGCCGATCCCGCGGGGATCGCAGCGATCCCCGTGGTGCACGAGCCGATCCCCAAGGGGAACGAGACGAGTGAGACGGGGATCGAGGCGTTGCACCTCTCCAGCGTGGCGGGGGATCAGGGAAACGGGCGGCGGGCGGAAAGCCACCGCCCGTGGGAGGGGTGCTTTACGGCGTGCAGTCGATCGCCGTGCAGGCGATGCCGCAGGAGCCGCAGTCCGTGTAGTTCGCGGTATAGCAAGCGGCCGCCTTGGTCGGAGTGCCGCCGGCCACGTGGGCCATCCGGCTCTCCTCCAGGCTCCGCAGGGTTTCCTTGTTGAGGCTCAGCTTCGACATCTTGTTTTTCTTCATGAATACCTACCTTCTACTTCCGCTGCCCCCAGAATCGGGAGGAGCGGGCGGAGCTTATAGGAACATGTCTATGACTGCCAAGCATTCCGGGTCTGGCCGCCCGGGTCGGCGGGATGCCTACTCGAAGATCTCGAGAACCCGGATTTCGAGCCCTGGCAAGAGAGGAGTCGAAAGCACGTCGCCCGCCGTAGCGGAGAGCTCCGCCGCAGGCTTGAATCCCGAGCTATCGCGCCGGAAGACTCGCACCTCCTGGCGTTCCGGATCGATGAGCCAATATTCGCGGACGCCAGAGCGCTCGTAGAGGTCGCGTTTGATCCCCTCGTCCCTCCGGCGGGTCGAGGGGGACAGGATTTCCACGACCAGGTCCGGCGTGCCCTGGACGTTCTTGTCACCGATGATCCTGGCCCGCTCGTTGGAGATGAAGACGAGGTCGGGCTGAGCCACGTCGTGTATGGAGAAGAGAATGTCCAACGGGGCGGAGTAGACCCGCCCCAGGTCATGTTGGCGAGCGAAGAGCCAAAGCCTCGCGTAGAGCGCACCGGAGACGCCCTGATGGTGAGGCGTCGGAGCTGGGCTCACGTAGTGCTCCCCGTCGAGGATCTCGTGACGCTGGCCGTCCTCCGGGATGAGGACGTAGTCGTCGTAGGTGAGCTTGCGGCGGGCTGGTTCTCGAACGGCCATGGCCTACTCGAAGATCTCGCGCACGCGGATCTCGAGCCCCGGCAGCAGAGGAGTCGAAAGCACGTCGCCCGACGAGGCGGAGAGCTCCGCCGCAGGCTTGAATCCCGAGCCACCGCGCCGGAAGACCCGCACCTCCTGGCGTTCCGGATCGATGAGCCAATATTCGCGGACGCCAGAGCGCTCGTAGAGGTCGCGTTTGAGGCCTTCGTCTCTCCGGCGAGTCGAGGGAGATAGGATTTCCACGACCAGGTCCGGCGTGCCCTGGACGTTCGCTCCAGCCATGATCCCCGCTCGCTCCTTCGAGATGAACACGAGGTCCGGTTGCGCCACGTCATGCTCCGAGAAAAGGACATCCACGGGAGCCGCGACGACCCAGCCCAAGCGCTTCTCATGGATGAAGGGGCTCAGCAGCCTGTGGAGAGCCGACAAGACCAGTTGATGCCACAGCGTTGGCGCCGGGCTCACGGTATGCTCGCCGTCCAGGATCTCGTGACGCTGGCCGTCCTCCGGGATGAGGACGTAGTCGTCGTACGTGAGCTTGCGGCGGGCTGGTTCTCGAACGGCCATGGCTGCCCCTCCGGGCGTTCCTCCGGCATGATACCACGCACTTTCCCTCCTTCGAGTCGGGAGGGATCGTATCTCAATGAGGGTCTCAGATCACGCGCGGCGAGAATCTCTTTCCGGAGGAGAGTACCCGGGATCTCAGCGTCCGACCGCGCGAAGGAGAGGCGCTCCGAGGTCGATCGAATCGTTCGCGTGATCGCCATCGGTGGCGTCTGGCTGGAAGCGCTCGATCCGGTCCCGGGCTCCGAGGCGATCGGTGCGCAGAATTCGCGCGAGCTGACTTTCACTGAGCTCCGCCCGCTGCCAGGCCTCGATGGCCAGAGCGCCATAGCGTGGAGAAAACGGTTCGGCTTCGGTGTGATCGATCTGGAGGGCTTGTGGAGCAACGGGAGCCCGGAGGGAGCGCCGGTCCATTCTCCCCCAGGTTCCGGCAGGAAGCAGCCGCAGCTCCTCCAGCCTGCGGATGATCGCCTCGACCGAGACGGCGTAGAGGTGGGCGAGACGCAATAGATCTCCCAGAGTCGCTCCTCGGGATCGCTCGCGTTCGAGCTCCAGGAAACGCCGCCGCAGCCCGACAGCGGGCAGGAGAAAGGCTCGGGCGAACGATGCCGCGAAACGTTCCCCCGCCGGCCGGCGTTCGCCGCGATCCTCGAGAGTCACCTCCGCCCGATAGCGTGCGGTCAGGAAGTGGCTATATTCATACGCGAGGCTTTCCCGCCGCCTCTCTGGTGGATGGCTCAGGTTGACGGCGATACAACCGCCGGCCGATGCGGTGAGGACGTACATGCCCTGGACCCGAGACGGCAGCGCGAGTTGGAAGATCCGGAGACCGGCATCGGCTTCCAGGATCTCCCAGAGATTCAAGAGCGGTCCCTCCCCGAGCCCGAGGCGGCTCCGTTCGGCGGTTGCCACGTCCTCTGCTGCAAGAGCCGGATCGGTCGCTGCGATGTCGTACTCCGCCGGATAGCGGCGCCGCAGGGGCACCTCACAGATCTCCTCGATGCGGACGTAGTCTTCACAGAGGCGCTGGAGCTCCTCGATACCGGAGAGGATCTCGGCTTCGGCGAGAGAGGATGGAATCGCCTCGCGGAGTTGGGTCACGAGCCCCTCGACCGGGGTGGTCCGCTGCAGGAGCTCGGAAACGCTTCGTCCCAGGCTGGAGGCGATCTTGATGAGCTCCTGGGGCCTGAGGCGCCGTTCGCCCTTCTCGATTGCCACCACTGTCGTCCGCGCCATTCCCAGGCGTTCCGCCAGCTGCAGCTGCGTCCAGCCTCGCGCCTCGCGGGCCTCCCGAAGGCGGACTCCCAACACCTGGGACTCTCCGATGTCGAGCCGGTGGTCGGTCATGGCGATCGCTGCAAAGACCTGCTCTGGCCTTTGCCCTCCTCGGCCGAGAGTATGAGGATCGAGTCTCGACAATGTCAATCTCATGGCATTCGATGAGCCTGCAGAGTCAGAAATGTCAGACCTCAAGCAGGCTTCGCTCCTCACCCTAGCCCCACCACCGCCAGGCGCTCCGTGGGGTCGGAGAACCGCACCTCCTCGGGGTCGAAGGACTCGGGGTCGAAGGACTTCCCTATCCATTCGAGCATGTTTTTGTGCTCGGGATGTTTCGGATTCCGGATCGCTTTGAGGAATTCGGCGTAGCCGGGGGCTCCTCCGGAATCTTCGGGCGGGCAGGCGCGCTCGCCTTCGAGACAGATTGGATATTTCTTTCCGGGCGCCGCCTCACACACTTTCTCGAGCTTGACGTGGTGCACCCAATCGTCTCCGAAGTCATAGACGTACAGGAAGGCCTCGCCCAGTTCGAGGTTTTCTTGCACGGAGATCTCCCAACCGGGCAGGCATTCGTCGTCGTCCTCGTCAATCAGATCTTCGTCGTTCAGAATGCCGACCCGGAGATCGGGTTCCTGGCCGAGGAGGAACTCATGGAGATGGCAGTCCTGCCAGCCGAACGCGTCCTGGATGGCGCAGTGCAGGTCCCAGAACGTGCTGTCGTCCGGAAGCTGGATGCGCCGCCAGACCGCGGGCTCGATGCCGTCGAGCGCGATGTGGAATTGGAGGACTTTCTGTCGCTTTGCCATCGCCTGGCGTCTCCTTTCTTTTACTTGCTCTGGAAGCGCAAGCCCGCATTCCCCCGCGCCTCTCGCAGGTAGGCGGCGATCTCGCGGACTTTTCGTACGGTCAGCTCTTCCCGGCGGGCGGCATCCTGGAAGAGCACGAGCGCGGCCAGGGCCTCCCGATGAACGTCTTGCGCGTGGAAGATGGGAACCATTTCTTCCGCCGCCTGCCTCACGTCGGCGGTGCGGCCCTGGCGGAGGTAGAGGAGGACGAGCTCCAGGGTGACCATGGCCGCGTCGTACCCGTTCCCCTCGGCGACGAAACCGTCGCGGGCCGCGAGGAAACCTCTTTCGGCGTCGGCCGGGCTGCCGGTGCCGGCGGCGATCCGGGCGAAGATCCAGAGGAGCCGCAGCCTCGTCCAGGCATCCGGGAATTCGTGATAGCGGTCCTGGTCCTCGGCGACCACGGCGGCGGCCTCTTTGTAAGCGCCGGTCTCCGTGAGATAGAAGGCGAGGTTGTGCCGCGCACAAAGGTAGAGCCGGCGGTCCGCCTCGGGATGGATTGTCTCCAGGGTGGAGCGGGCCTGCTCGACGGCTCGATCGAAATGACCGGCGAGAAAGTAGGTGTCCGCCAACTTCAAGAGAACGCGGGCGAGCCCCTGGTTATCTCCACTGATCTGGTAGTGCACCATGGCCTGGGCAAGCAGAGCCTCTGCCTCGGGAAAGCGTCTCTGGTCCTTGCGGAGCGAGGCTTCAAGCTCAGCAACCCGGGCGAGGATCGCGGGCTCGGTGACCCCATGCTCAGTGACCAGCAGGCGAACATGACCAAAGCTTTCTTCTGCCTGAACCACGTCGTCGAGAACCCGGCAGGCGTTCCCCTTCTCGGCGGTCGCCAAGGCGAGGAGATCGAAAGCGCCGGGTATGGATGGGCTCAGCTGAACGATCGTTCGCGCGAGCCCCGCCAGGTGGAGTGCCTCGGCCGCTCCACTCGGAAGATGCTGCCGGCTCTCCTCGATCAGCGACCGAATGAGGAAAGGGCTCCGAAAACGGCCACGGGCACGCCGGACCCGTCCCTCGCGCTCGTCGCGGGACAACCTCAGAAGCTCCCGCAGATCGCGGGTCGCCTGATTGCGCTCCCGCTCCATCCGGCGGATCTCGTCGTCGAGCAGGGCCGGCAGGACCTCGAATGTCTGGAGGTAGCGCATCGAGGCGTCTCCGGACAGCTCTTTCCAGAACGCCTCGATCTCGTCGCGGCAGTGCTCGCAGAGGCTCATCAAGTGGGACGTCCCGATCTCGACGAGAACCCACGGGGCGACCTCGCGCCGGAGGACTGCGCGTAAAAGCTCCCTCGTCAGGTGACTCTCCGCCATCATCGATCTCCGCACCAGCGAAATGTTCTGTCCGGGCGCTAGTATACACGAGCTTGTTCCGTGGACCAGAGATTCCCCCTCTCCCGGGGGATGGAGTGGGAGAGGGGGTCAGGAGGTGAGGGGGTCTAGCCGTCCGGGTCCATGGTGCCTCCGCGGTCGCCCCCGGTGCCCTCCAGCCCGTCCGGGTCCATGGTGCCTCCGAGGGTAAAGAAGATGGAGAACAGGTCCCAGAATCCTTCAAAGATGCGACGCATTGCGGATCTCCTTCGGGAGGAGCTGCCGGCTCCTGCCCCACCGCGGGACGAAGGGAGCGCCTCCCTGTCCGCTACAGTGCCACCAGTGCTACGCTTCCGCCGCATTTCCAATCCTTCCGAAAGGAGGACCTCATGCAGCAGCGCAAACAGCCGGAGACGCTCCGCTTGCGGTCGTTGGTGCCTTCGCTCACCGTAAACGACCTCCAAGCCAGCATCGCGTGGTACCGGGACATTCTCGGCTTCATCGTCGCCGAGGAATACAAACAGGACGATCAGGTGATGGGCGTCCGGCTCCAGGCGGGGACCATCAATCTCCTGCTGACGCAGGACGATTTCGCCAAGGGGCGCGACCGCCAGAAGGGGGCGGGCCTCCGCTTCTTTCTCATGACGGCCCAGGACATCGACCAGCTCGCGGCCGCGATCCGGGAGCGCGGCGGGAAGCTCACGCAGGAGCCGACGGATCAGCCGTGGGGCGCCCGCGATTTCGCGGTCGTCGATCCCAACGGGTTCAATATCTCCATTTCGACGGAGATGGGCTGAGCCTCTCTGAGGTCTTCGCTTTGCTCCCCTCTCTCGCTTGCGGGAGAGGGGCCGGGGGTGAGGGCCGATTTGGCATTTCGGCCAGGATGTGAGATACTGCGCTTCTCGCCGTGCTCGACTCCTCGTGGAGACCCGGGGACGCCGAGTCGATCCTGGGCCTCATTGGCCCTAACGGCGGCCTCCCCCGGCCCAGTCCTCCGTTCCCGAATTCCAGCCGGCCCGGTTTGAAACCGGATCATAGAGTGGCGCAGCTTCCACTGCTCATCGAGCAGCCTCGCGCCCTCGGAAAGCATGATTATTCCAAACATGAGTTTTTCTTCGTTCAACCTGCACCCGAGCCTTTTGAAGGGCGTGGCCGACCTCGGCTTCACCGTCCCCACTCCGATCCAGCGCGACGGCATTCCGCCGGCTGTGGAAGGGCGTGACGTCCTGGCCTGCGCGATGACCGGCAGCGGCAAGACCGCGGCGTTCGCGCTGCCCATCCTGAACCGGCTCATCGGCCAGAAGCGCGGCGTGACCCGGGCTCTGGTCCTCGCCCCGACGCGGGAGCTGGCCGCCCAGATCGTCGAGCATTTCAACGATCTCGGCCGGCACGCGGGGATCCGGGCCGCCGCCGTCTACGGCGGCGTCGGCATGCAGCCGCAGGAGCGCGCCTTCCGCACGGGCGCCGACATCATCGTGGCCTGCCCGGGCCGGCTGCTGGATCATTTCCAGTATCCCTACGCCCGTCTGGCCGGTCTCGAGGTCCTGGTGCTCGACGAGGCCGACCGCATGCTCGACATGGGGTTCCTGCCCGACATCCGCCGGGTGCTCAAGCACCTGCCCCCCGTGGCGCAGACGCTCTTCTTCTCCGCCACGCTGCCGCAGCCGATCCGCGAGCTGTCGCGCCAGATGTTGAAGAACCCGGCGTCGCTCAACGTCGAGCGGCCGTCGGCGCCCGCGACCGGCGTGGAGCAGGCGATCTATCCGGTGCGCCAGGACATGAAGTCCGCCCTGCTGGTCGAGCTGTTGAAGGGGAACGGGATCGAGAGCGCGATCGTCTTCACGCGGACCAAGCACCGCGCCAACCGCCTCGCGCAGTACCTGGAGCGCCACGGCGTCCGCTGTGACAAGGTGCACGGCAACCGCAGCCAGACGCAGCGCACGCAGGCCCTGGCCGGCTTCAAGAGCGGCCGCTTCCAGGTCCTCGTCGCGACCGACATCGCGGCCCGCGGAATCGACGTCGAAGGGCTGTCCCACGTGATCAACTTCGACGTCCCCAACATCCCCGACGACTACATCCACCGGGTAGGGCGCACCGCCCGCGCCGGAGCGACCGGCGAGGCGCTGACCTTCGTGTCCCCGGAGGAGATGGGCGAGCTGCGCGACATCGAACGGGCCGTGGGCAAGGTCCTGCCGCGGCGGACCCTGGCCGGCTTCGATTACCAGGCCAAGCCGGCGGAGCGCCTGGAGATTCCGCTGGCCGAGCGGCTCGCGACCATGCGCGCCCAGAGGTCCGGTGAACGGGACCGGGCGCGTGCCAATGCCGAACGGCGCGGGCAAGCCCAGCCGAGCCGGACGGCTGCCAGGCCGGAAGGCGCCCGCCCCGCGGTGGCGCGTCCGGCGTCTGCCACCGGGAGCCACAGGGCTGGCCCCGCGCCGGCGCCGCGAGCGGCTTCGGCGCAGCCACGGCGGCGGCTGCGGTAGGTCCGCTTCTCGCGAGCGAGCGACGCCCCCGGGTCTGTTCCGACCCGGGGCGTTCCTTCGTTGGATGGGTTTTACTGGCCGACCACGTAGAAATGGCCGAAATTCTGGGTGTAGCTCCTGCCCTGCGCGTCCATCGAAAGCGGTGTGTAGGCGGCTTCGATCGCGAGGTTCAGGAAGAGGCTGTCCAGGAGGATCCCGCCCTGCTGGATGATATACAGGTTGCCGTCCTCGCTGTTGCCGAACACCGTGCCGTTCGCGTCGATCACCGTGTTGTTGATGCACCACTCAAAGCCGTTCGGATGGTCGGAGACGCAGGTGACCTGACCGTTGGCGTCGCGGCTGCAGCTCAGCGGATTGGTGTTCTGCCAGCTCCACTCCACCCCCAGGTTGGGGTTGAGCTGGGTGATGAAGTAGGCCTCCGGATAGGAGGGGTGATTGGCGGTGCGGTCCTCCGGACAGTAAGCCTCGGTATTGCAGTACGAGCCGACCTCGCCGTAATGGTTGTTCTTGATGATCACCGAATAGGTGCCATCGTGCTGATAGATGCCGGGCGTGATGTCCCAACCGAAGCTGTAGGCGCCCTGGTACTGCCCGCTGGAGCTGAACTTCATCAGGTGCCCCTGAGCCCAGTTGTAGCGGCTATAGGCGCCGTACCAGATGCTGCCGTCGGGGGCGATGGTCGGCGATGCGGTCGATTCATCGAGCACCCGCCCGCCCCCCGGCCGGTTGATCGCGGGGTCCACCCCGGTGGTCGCGCCCGTCCGGCAGCCGCCCAGCGTGCCGTTGGACGGCAGCAACACATTGCAGCCGTCGTTGAAGCGGTCGGCCAGGGCGGCCTTCCATCTCGGCGTGAGGTTGGGATTGACCGCCACCAGGTAGCCCGACCGGCTGTTCAGGTGGGCGGTGCTGATGATGTAGATGGTGCCGTCCGCCGCGATCGCCGGAGCGACGTTGATGCCGGGCCGTTGCGAGCCGCACGTGGCCACCGGCGCCACCGCATCCGGGCTCGGCGGCCAGGGCAGCTGGTTGACGTTGAAGGCGACCACGCACTTGTCGTTGCCGGCGGGGGCCCCCGGCGTGAGCGAGGCGAAGGTCGCGGTCTGCACTGTGTTGCCGGGAGAGACCTTGACCAGCCATGAATTCATCACGTCGCCGTTCCAGGCATAGCCGTGGGAGAGCTTGATGGCGGTGTAGTAGACGTTGCCGGAGGGGTCCGCGCTCGGCACCCCGGCGACGAAGATATCGGGGTCGATGCTGGGGCCGAACGGATTGATCCGCGCCACCAGGGTGCCGCTCGTCTTGTTGACCCTGAAAAGGCTGCCACCCGCCCCTGGAATGTAGATGGAGCCGTTGGCCAGAATCGCGTGGAACACCGGCTCCCACTGCGGACCCGTGGCGGATCTGCTGTACGGCACCGGCTTCCAGTCGCTGTCGAAGTTCCACTTCTGGACCAGGTGGTTCCCCTGCCAGGTCAGGCGCCGCTCGCTCCAGGACTGGGTCTCCCAGTGCGAGAGATCGGTGTAGGTGCCTCCCTTGAACTCCATGAAGATGTCATTGCCGTCGATGAGCGGCACCTGGTAGTGGACGGAGAGGCCCCCGCCGCTCAAGGGATCGTTCATTTCCGCTTCGACGTGCGGGTCGTAGATGATGTCCGCCAGTATCGTGTTGGCGAGCTGTCCGGTCACCGGGACCGCGGAGGTGTGCTGCGGGTCCCGTCCCCACTGCGGCCACCACTGGGCGAAGGCCGGCCCGGAGATACAGAGCGCCACGACCAACGTTATCAACAGTGTCTTCTTCATCTCTATCCCTCCTCCCAGGGGCATTCCTGGGAAATCGAGCTCAGACGGAAGACAGCAATGCTGTAAACGCAGAACGCTGCCGAGACTACTCCCGGGTCATTGGGGTGTCAATCAGCCATTAGGAGGGCGCCTCTTCGATCTTCTCCGCCAGCCCCGGTGGGATCGCAATCGACTTTGCTCCTTCAGGCCCGAAGCGGCAACACACCGAAGTGATCTGCCCCCGCGCGATCGGGGTTCCGCCGCGCGTGATCTCGTGGGCGAAGGTCAGGGAGGTCCTCCCCTTGCGGAGCACCTGCACGCGGAGGTCGAGCACGTCGCCGAAGCGGGCGGGGGCCAGGTAGTCGCAGGTGGCGGCAACGCGGGGCCAGCCGATCTTCTGGCCGTCCTCTTCAATCGAAACAGAAGTGCCCAGCGCGGCCAGGAATTCGTGCTCCGCGGTCTCCATGAAGATGAAGAAGCGGGCGAAGTGGACGATGCCCGCCATGTCCGTGTCGGAGAACTCGATCCGGCGTCGCGTGTGGTGCTCGTACATGGCGGGGGATGCTACCACCGAGCCCCGCGGTCTTCGACAGGATTTCCACAGCCGGCCCGCAGCTTGGCCACTGGTTTTCCGCAGGGTTTCCGCTGTCTTTTCGAGGAGATTTCCCCAGAGGGGCCGGGGGTGAGGGTATAAAGTTCCCCGCGGGAGGTGCCGCACGTGTCCTACGTCCTGGCTCTCGATCAGGGAACGACCAGCTCGCGCGCCATCGTGTTCGATGCGGAGGGCTCCGCCGTGGCGTCCGCCCACGGGGAGCTCCGGCAGATTTTTCCGCAGCCCGGGCAGGTCGAGCATGCCGCGGAGGAGATCTGGGGCTCGCAGGTGGCGGTGGCGGCCGAGGCGCTCGCCCGTGCGGGGATTACGGCGCGGGACCTCGCCGCGGTGGGCATCACCAACCAGCGGGAGACGACGGTCGTCTGGGAACGGGCGACCGGACGGCCGGTCTGCAATGCGATCGTCTGGCAGGACCGGCGCACCGCCGACCTCTGCGACCGGCTGCGCCGCGAGGGGCTCGAGCCGCTCTTCCGCGAGCGGACGGGCCTGCTGCTCGATCCGTATTTCTCCGGGACGAAGATCGCCTGGATGCTGGACAACGTCCCCGGCGCCCGCGCCGCGGCCAAGGCGGGCGAGCTCGCCTTCGGCACGGTCGACTCCTGGCTGATCTGGAAGCTCACGGGCGGCGCCCTCCACGCGACGGACGCCACCAACGCCTCGCGCACGCTCCTCTGGAACATCCACTCGGGCGCGTGGGACCCGGAGTTGCTGGAGGCCCTCGGCGTGCCGGCGGAGATGTTGCCGGAGGTCCGCTCGTCCAGCGAGGTCTACGCCGAGACCCTGCCCGGCGTCCTGGGCGCGGCCGTGCCGTTGGCCGGCGTGGCGGGCGACCAGCAGTCGGCGCTGTTCGGGCAGGCGTGCGTGAAGCCAGGCATGGCGAAGAACACGTACGGGACCGGCTGCTTCCTGCTGCTCAATACTGGACCGCTCAATACCGGCCCGCGGCCGGTCGCCTCGGCATCGCGGCTGCTCACGACACCGGCCTGCCGGATCGGCGGCGTGCAGGACTACGCGCTGGAGGGGAGTGTCTTCGTGGGCGGCGCGGTGGTGCAGTGGCTGCGCGACGGGCTCGGCCTGATCCGCTCGTCGTCCGAGGTGGAGGCGCTGGCGGCGAGCGTCCCGGACGCGGGGGGCGTCGTGCTCGTGCCGGCCTTCACCGGCCTCGGCGCGCCGCATTGGGACCCCTATGCCCGCGGCACGCTCCTGGGGATCACCCGGGGGACGACGGCCGCGCACATCGCCCGCGCGGCGCTGGAGAGCATCGCCTTCCAGGTGGCGGACGTGCTGACCGCCATGGAGGCCGACTCCGGGGTGCCGCTCGCCGAGCTCCGCGTGGACGGCGGCGCGGCCGTCAACGATCTCCTGATGCAGCTCCAGGCCGACCTGATCGGCGTGCCGGTGACCCGCCCGGCCAATCCGGAGACGACCGCGCTGGGCGCCGCCTATCTCGCGGGCCTGGCGGTGGGCGTCTGGAAGGATTTGGACGACGTGGCGAGCCGCTGGCAGGTCGAGCGGGTGTTCGAGCCGCGGCTCGATCGCGGACGGGTGGAGGAGATGCGGGCGCGGTGGGCGCGGGCGGTGGAGCGGGCGAAGGGGTGGGAGGCTTGAACCGCGACGACTCCCTCGCCCAGCTCGCCGATCCCGAGCCCTGGGACGTGCTCGTGGTCGGCGGCGGCGCGACCGGGCTGGGGACGGCGGTCGAGGCAGCGTCGCGCGGCTACCGGACGCTCCTCCTCGAACGCTCCGATTTCGCCAAGGGGACGTCCAGCCGCAGCACCAAGCTGATCCATGGCGGCGTGCGCTATCTCCAGCAGGGGAACGTGGCCCTCGTCCTGGAGGCGCTCCGCGAGCGCGGCCTGCTGATGCGCAACGCCCCGCACCTGGTGCGCAACCTGTCGTTCGTGGTGCCGGCCTACGACTGGTGGGAAGGACCGTTCTACGGCGCCGGGCTCCGGTTCTACGACCTGCTCGCCGGACGGCTGGGTCTGGGGCCCTCGCGGCGCCTGTCGCGCGCCGAGACGCTCGCGCGCATCCCCACGC
>DATFPH010000098.1:0-4907 GCA_035264905.1 Thermoanaerobaculia bacterium | reverse complement strand
CACAAAGAAGAAAGCTTTTTTTCTCCCTTTCCTGGATGTCACTCCCGGTGAGATCCAGCGGCGGATGGAGAATACGCTCCGGAGCCCCACTATACGGGCCTTTGCAGGTTATCGAGGGGGAAATTTATGCAACTGGCGGGTCAAGTTCGTGCAAGCCCAGTGCATTGGCTCTGGAAGCTCAGTCGGCGTCAAGACGACGGATAATCCCGGGCGGCCGGTTTCCTCGGTGAAGGCTAGGGCCGCTCGAAATAGAAGGACTTAGGGAGCAACGGCAATGGTCGCCAGCAATCCCGATTATGAGGATGCACAGCTCGATCTTCACCACTCTGCTGACGAGCCATCCTATACTGCCTGTCTCGGCTGGATGAAGGAGCTTTCCGAATCCCGCTCCGTTGCCCTTGATTTCTGGGCTCGGGGCAACTTCGTGAGGCGCCTCCTCTTCAACCGTGCGCGTAACGTTCAGCCTCTTCTCATCCCCGCTACCCACGTGAATCAGATGCGGTGGGCCTATCGCAGGCTGGCGCTGGCTGGAATCCCCGTTGACTTTGTCTACACGGGCCAGTTATCTCCGCCGAGATGGATCGACCATTGGCATCCTCTCGACATCCCTATTGACTCCGGCTGGGGCTACATCGCCTTCGCCGGTACGGTCGTAGAGAGCAAGAGCGAGCGTCAGTGGTGGCCAATACTTGGGTTCGCCTCCTTGATGCCTGATTCAATTGCGCAGTGGCTTGTAGAGGAGGCTGGCCAAGCCTTCTCCGATGGACGGCTGTTTGTTGCTCCGGCTGAGTTGGTTGGCCTCAGCCCTCTCCCGCTTTCTCCGGGACTAGATGCCCTTGCGGAAGTAGCTGCGGGTTCGGTGGGTGCTGATCTCTCAGACCCCGCGGTGGCCATCCTGGACCTCGAAATTCCTTGGATAGATGGTATGGCTCCGGCAGACTTTGACGCCCTTCTGGTCGATTACCGCGACGAGCTTGTGGAGTTCCAAGCGGCGTTCAAGGAGCTGATGAGCGGCTACTACTCTTCACTAGACCAAGCCGACGCCGCCCGCCTTCGCCTCCAAAACGCGGTGGCCGAGCTTCTTCGCTCTGCTCAGCACGCCCATCTTCGAGCCCTCATCGCCAAATGCAAGGGCAGCCTGACGACCTATTCCTTCGCGATGGGAGTTCTTGCTACTGCTGGAGCCATCTCCAGTCGCGATCCGTTCGCTGGTGCTGCCGTCCTTGGTGGAGCTGCCAAGGCATTGAGAGACCTTTGGCAGCAAGCGAGGGCCGAGGCACAATCCCCACCGCGAAACCCTCTGAGATTTCTTCTTCGCCTGGGTGTCGAAAGGGCTCGTTTTCGGACCCGCCCACGGGGGTCACGTATCTCAGGAGTTCCTGCTACTGCGCTTCGGAAGCCCGAGGAGCTCGCGCCCTGCCACTGGTTGTGTCCCCCCACGGGTGGCCTTCGCTTTGCGATGCTCAAGGAAGAGAAGGAATGAGAGCCGATCCCATGAAAGCCTACAAGTTTAGAACCGTCGAGAATCTCGAGTTTGTGATCGATATTCTGATCAACAAGCGGCTCTTTTGCTGCGAAGCGAGATCTCTCAACGACATCCGAGAAGGCGATATCAGAGTAGGAAACGACGAAGGCAACGCGCTCGCAGTGGTTGAATTCGGACAAGCCGTCACCGATGCTCTACGCTCCTACCGGGTGTGCTCCCTGAGCAAGATCTTCGACAACCATCTTCTCTGGGCCTACTACGCAGGCGGATTTACTGGGCTGGCGATAGAAGTGGACCTGCCTCCCAGCGAGGCAACGGAAGTGAGATACGACGACGAGTTCCTCTACCTTTCCGACTTCATCGGGCCAAGCGACATAAATGCGACTGTGCGTACAGTCCTCTCCAGAAAGAGCACGATTTGGAACCATGAACAGGAAGTGCGCGTGATTACGACTGATACCTTCTACAACCTACCTGAGCCGATAAGCCGGATCATCGTAGGTGCTCGTATGAGCCCAGCGATGATCACTGCACTAGACCTTATATGCTCTCAATACGGAATCAAGGTGGACAGAACGGTCATCGCAGATTGGGGGATTTACACTATGGGTCTTCAGCGTTAGTGCTAAGCGGATATGTTTGTATGTCCTCGGCGGCGCCACCCGGCTCTCGTCCTTTCGTCCGTGCTTCCCACCGCGTCGAGATCCTGGATCACGCGGACCTCTCCACCGTCGATCTCCCCGGCCGCGACTCCCGTCAGCACCCCGAGGAGCCGGGCCGCCCGCTGGCGGATCTCGATCCGGATCCTCGCGCGGTCCTCGGCCCGCTCGGCCGCCGCCGGGAAGAGCAGCCCGTCCGGCGAGCGCAGATAGAGCACCGGCAGACCCCAGTCGGCGTCGTCCGGGTCCGCCATGGCCAGCGCGGCGAGGCGCCCTGCGGTCATCGCCTCGTCGAGGGATAGCCCTGCCGCGAGCGCGCGGTACAAGCCCGCGGCTGAAGCGGACGGCGCTCTCGTGATGGATGGAGGCCTGCATGGCCAGCACCGCGGGAATCCCCGCCTTCGTCAGGACCGCGGCGAGACCGCCCCAGACACGCGCTCCGCCGCGACGGCCGCCTTTACAGGAGTTGAGCACCACGAGGCGGACACCGGCGGCACGCAGGAGGGCCGCGAGCAACTCGGCGGGGAAGCGGAAAGAGCGGCGGCGCTCGTCTTCCAGGACGAGGAAGCCCTCGGGCCCGTGCTTCTCGGAAAAGCCCCCGTGTCCCGCGAAGTGGAAGGCGCCGGCGCCCTCGACGGCGGGCCCGATCGTCTCTGCCGTCAGGCACTCCACGAAGGAGACCTCGAAACGGTCGAGCCCCTCCAGAGCCTGGGCGATGGCCACACGCTCGGCGTCGAGATCCAGGGGCGGGGCATCCTCCGGCGCGGCGAAGCCGACCACCAGCCGGAGGCGCGGCGCTGCGGCAAGCGGTAGGGCGGGCAGCGGGATCGGCTCGTCGCGCACGATCGAGATGCGCCGATCAAGGACGAGGAAGCCGTCCAGACCCGGTTCGCCCCCGGCGCGGCTCCGATGGAGGTACTCCCAGGGAAGCGCCGCGAGGCTGGGATCATCCAGGACGAGGCGCAGACGCAGGCCCTTCTCGGGTTCCAAGGAGTCCAGGCTGCGCGTCAGCATCTCGCGGACGACCGCGGGCAAGAGAGCGTCCGCCAAGAGTTGCCCGAGCTCGATCAAACGGCCCCGCGGAATCTTCTGCTCCAAATCGCGCAGGAAGGGGAGGACGGTGGCCCGATCCAGCGGCGCGCGCTGTGGGTCGCGCATCCGCCCGGCCGGGGAAGCATTCACCTCGACGAGGATCTCTCCCTCTCTCCATTCGCGAGCCCGGATCAGGAAGTCGGAGTAGACCATGCAGGCAGGCCTCGTGCCTCGCCCATTCTACGCGAGTCGCAGTCGAGCTTGCCGAGCGGCGTTCATGATGCCTCTTGCTTCGTCTCGCATCCGCGCCGCGTTGAGCCGCGCCGCCTGGCCCTCGACACCACGGTCCTGATCGTGCAGGCCGCATCCAGGGCTGAGCGAGCTGCATCCCGGCCAGTTCCGCCAACTCGTCTCCATCGAGCACCCGACCGGCGGAACCTCCGCCTGGGCGGAGGCCTATCTCCTCCGCAGGAGGCCGTGATGCCCCACCCCGCGCCATCCCACGTCGTAGGGGCAACCCTCGTGGTTGCCCTCTCCAATGGCTATCGCCTGAAGATCACGCTGGCCTCCCGCATGAGCGAGCTCGTCGACCGCGTGATCACCGCCATCGCGGCGGCGGGTGCCGGCGGTGTTGACGACGGCGGCGGGTGTCGGCGGCGGCGGGTGCCAGGCACTTATTCCTGCACTTATTCCGGGCGAGGATGACGCTCGCGTGCGATAGAGCGCCGTAGGTTCACAAGATACTCTTGACTGCTCTCGAAGAATTCGCCTAAGATCCTGAGCCAATGAGAATTAGCAGCTCCCCCGGAGAGAGGGGCCGAGACAAGAGTTCTGCTATTCAAGGAGGTACTTTGGCCGATATCGGAAATCATGAGACCGTGCTTGTCGAAGACATTGAACTGGATAAAGACAACCCGCGCATTCGCAAGTTCCTAGAGATGTACGGGGACAATATTACGCCTGAACAGTTTTATCTGGCGCTCGGCGCCGCCGGGGACGACGAGAGCGAGAGCAGTGCCAGTTTTGAGAAGCTCAAAAACTCTATCCTCACCAACGGCGGGATCATACAGCCGGTAATCCTCAATCGGCGTGCGGACGGAACCCTCGTGTGCATCGAAGGGAACACGAGGGTCGCCCTCTATACGAGTTTCATTAACGAGAAGGTAAGAGGAGATTGGACGCGGATTCCTTCACTCGTATACGACCACATGCCGCGGGAACAAATCGATGCCATCCGTCTTCAAATACATCTTGTTGGCACC
The DNA here is from genome assembly GCA_035264905.1 of Thermoanaerobaculia bacterium. GTDB lineage: Bacteria > Acidobacteriota > Thermoanaerobaculia > Multivoradales > UBA5704 > UBA5704. The sequence goes on along the minus strand of DATFPH010000098.1, from coordinate 468 downwards.
CGCCCCTGGGACCCCTATTCCAAAGCGAAGTATCTACACCATCTACGCACCCAGGAATTCCTGTCGTTTGAACGTATTGTCGAGTTCAGTGGTGGAAGGAAGAAGGAAGTCGTCGAGAGCATCAATGCCTTCTCCGATATGGAACAATACTACCGGCCAGTACTCTCTGATGACTCAGAATTTGACACACGACGTTTTAGTGGCTTCGTTGAGCTGCAAAAGCCCGGCATCAAAGAGGCAATCCTCGCTACCGGCTTCACGCTCACTGACTTCTCTCAGTGGATTCATGACGACAAGCTCTCGCCCTTGAACACCGTTCGGTCCCTTCCGCGGATTCTACGCAATCAGAAAGCAAGAGAGGTGTTCGTCAAGCAGGATGCGAAAGCCGCAATGAAAGTCCTTGATCGCCCCGACCTCAACAAAGTACTCTCCGAAGTCGGAATTGGCGCGCTGGCACAAGCTCTCACA
>DATFPH010000097.1:0-44092 GCA_035264905.1 Thermoanaerobaculia bacterium | reverse complement strand
GGAGGGGGGGTGACGTGGCGTTACCGGTTCACCATTCGTGGAGATCGAAGATCGGATTTTCGAGAAAATCCCCGATCCGGGCCTCCAAAGCTAGGAAGGAGTCCACCTCCCTCCGCAGCTCCGAGTCGCCATCGCAGGTAGCATCGAGGTAAGTAGTGCGCTGATGAGGCACTTATTTCGTAGCATGACCTTAGCTCCCGGTAGAGCCAAAGCCGAGCGGAGTTCCATTCTCCTGTTAACGTTGTTACGGAGACCCTCAGGTGATCTGCAATCTCCTCGTGCTTCAGACCGGTGAAGAAACGCAGCTCCACGATGCGGGCCTGGCGAATGGAACTACACAATCTTACCGCGAAAGAAGATCGCATCTGACGAAGTTACTTCATGACGAGCCTTACCGCCGGAGATAGCTGCAGCGGACCCCCACTCCGGGTCGAAACCCGGAGTGGGGGTCCGCATGCAACATAATTGCAAGGATCACCGGAGCTCCGAACGACCATGCCGACGCCCACCCGCCGCTTCCGCATCGCCCTGTCGTTCCCGGGCGAGCACCGCCCGTTCGTCGGTCAGGTGGCCGAGCATCTCTCCGCCGCCGTCGGCCGGGAGCGGATGCTGTACGACCAGTACTACGAATCCGAATTCGCCCGCGTCGACCTGGACACACACCTCCAGCGACTCTACCACGACGAGTCCGAGCTCATCGCCGTGTTCCTCTGCGCGGACTACGAGCGCAAGGACTGGTGCGGCCTGGAATGGCGGGCGATTCGTGACCTGATCAAGCGACGACAGGTGTCCTCCGTGATGCCCCTACGGTTCGACAACACCGAAATCCCCGGCCTGTTCTCGACCGACGGCTATATCTGGATCGGCGAGAGGTCACCGAAGGACATCGCGGACCGGATTCTCGAGCGCTGGCAACGCGATTTTGGGCTGCCCGCCGCCCAAGATACTGCGCCGGATCCGCCCGTCGAACCGAAATGGACCGACGAGCTACGCATCTACGGTGAAAGTTTCGTCGGCCGGCAGGAGGAGCTGACGGCACTGGACCGGGCCTGGGCGACGGGGGTGCGGATCTTCGCGCTGCATGCAGAAGGCGGGGCGGGCAAGACGCGGGGCGTCGTTGAGTGGCTGCGGCGGATGCGCGATGCCGGCTGGCGAGGGGCGAGGAGGGTGTTCGTGCATTCCTTTTATAGTCAGGGGAGCGGCGAGCGGCGCAATGCGACGTCGGAGCTGTTCTTCGAGCAGGCCCTTGCCTACTTTGGATACCAGGGTGCCCCGATCCTCCAAGCCGACGAGAAGGGTCGCACGCTGGCCCGGCTGCTCGTCGAGCACCATGGCTTGCTGGTCCTCGACGGATTCGAGCCGTTGCAGCATCCCACCCAGCACGCCGAGCGGGGCCGGCTGAAAGACCCCGGCATCGCGCGGCTGCTCCTGTCGCTGGCCAGCGTCGCTCCTGGCGGGACACCCGGCCTCTGCCTGATCACGTCACGCCAGCCGGTCGTCGAGCTTCGGGATCGCGAAGGTGCCACCGTCGTCCAGCAGTCGCTCGATCTCCTGCATCGCGACGACGGCGCGGCGCTGCTGCGGCAGTTTCAGATCGCCGGTCCAGCCGAGGAGCTGAAGAAGGCGTCGGACGAGTTTCGCGGGCATGCCTACTCGCTGATGCTGCTGGGCTCGTACCTGAAGACTGCGACCGACCAACACGACATCCGCCGCCGGCGCGAGGTCGTGCTACTGGATGAAGATCCCGAGCACGGCAATCATGCCCGACACATGTTCGCGGCCTACGTAGAGCATCTGGGAGAGAACAGCTCGGAAGTCGCCGTGCTGCGTCTCCTCGGCTTCTTCGACCGCGCCGCTGAGCGGCAGCTGCTCGACGTGCTGCGGGCGCGGGAGGGTGTGGTCTATGAGTGGTCGGAAGAAGCGAAGCCAGCCGACAGGCGGGCCCAACCGAAGCGCATCGAAGACGCTCTGCCCGAGGTGACCGCGTCGTTGCTGGACCTCCCCCAGACCCAATGGCTCCGCGTGCTTAACCGGCTGCGTGAGCTGCGGTTGATCGATCTCACCGGACCGGAAAAGTCGCCTGCGTTAGATGCCCATCCGCTGTTACGCGAGTGCTTCGCCGAGCAGGTACGGTCACAGTTTCCGGCCGCATGGCAAGCCGGTCACCGTCGGCTGTTCGAGCACCTGGGCGGCACGATCCCCTACTGGCCGAAGGGAATCGAGGGTCTCCAGCCGCTATACCAGGCCGTGGCCCACGGCTGCCGGGCCGGATTGCACGAGCAGGCGCGTGCCGACATCTACCTCGCTCGCATCCTGCGGGGGATGAAGTTTTACAGTATTCATGAACTCGGCGCGTTCGGTGCAGACTTGGGAGCGGTGGCCTGTTTCTTCACCCGGCCATGGACCACCCCCGCACCCGCCCTCGCACCCGCCGCCCAGGCATGGCTACTCGACTCGACGGCTTTCTGCCTGCGAGCCCTGGGCCGGCTGAGCGAGGCGGTCGAGCCGATGCGGGCCGGGTTGGATATGCACGTCCAAGAGGAGGATTGGAGGCAGGCCGCGATCAGCGCCAACAATCTGGGTGAGTTGGAGCTCACGCGGGGTGAGGTGACCGCAGCGGTCACTGCTGGCGAGCAGGCGGTGACGTATGCCGACCGCAGTGGGGATGAGTTCCAACAGATTGCCAGGCGAGCGATGCTGGCCGAAGCCCTGCACCAAGCGGGCCGGCGGGACGAGTCGCGACCTCTGTTCGAGGAGGCGGAATCGCGGCAAGCTGCGAATCAGCCGGTGTTCCCGCGGCTGCTCACATCGCGGCAGGGCTTCCGGTACGGTGATTTTCTTCTTTCCGAAGCCGAACGCGCGGCGTGGCGGCGTTGGCTTCGCACAGAGACCGGCCCGAGTGAGATGCTCACGACAACCACTGCCCGCGATGCTGTCAGCGACCGCGCCGCTTACGCTCTCAGAATTGCCGAGGCCAATCGATGGCTTCTCGATATCGCCCTGGACCACCTCACCCTGGCCCGAGCCGCATTTTACAAAGGCCAGCCCGCACGCGACCACATCGACGCTGCTGTCAACGGCCTCCGCGCAGCCGGCACGATGGACCACCTTCCCCGTGGCCTGCTGACCCGTGCCTGGCAGCGTTGTCGTACGGGTGACGAAGCGGGTGCCCGGGCGGACCTGGACGAAGCGTGGGAGATCGCCGAGCGCGGGCCGATGCCGCTGTTTCAGGCGGACATTCAGCTCACCCGCGCCCGCCTCTTTCGCGACCGCGCGGCGCTGGCCGAGGCCCGCCGGCTGATCGAGAAGCATGGCTACCACCGGCGGGGCGGGGAGCTGGTGGATGCGGAGGCGGCGGCGGACGGCCCCGACCCTTGGCCCCTCTCCCGCGGATCGGGAGAGGGGGTACCCGCCCAGATTTTGGCCGGCGCGCTCCGCCGCCCCACTCCGGGTTGAAACCCGAGGTGGGGCGGCGGCACGGTGCATCTGATCCTGGGCGTGCAGGGGTTTTACGAGTAGGTGGTGAGGGGCTGGCGGCCCCATAGCCGACGTTGCTGAAGCTCTCGGCCAGGGCGAGCTCGTTGCCCAGGTCCCGGCGGACGCGCAGGGCGCGCTGGTAATGGACGAGGGCGGTGGCGGCGGGCTGGGCACCCAGCCCCTGGGCTCCGGGACGGTCCACCTGGTGCTCGACGTGAGCGGCTGGTTCGAGTGAGGGCGGGGCGGCAGAGATACCGGATTGTCGATCTGGAGAGGCTGAACAAGCTTGCCGAAAACGGAGCTAATCGGGTCTACTGGTTCGTCTTTTCCGCATATTCCGCCGATCGTTCCGGCTTGCCTCAGGCTCTGTAGAGGACGACCACCCGGGCCGCCAGCGCCTCCCCCGTACGACAGTTGCTGTTGTCACTCGATCCGCGGAAAGCTTGATGGTTTCTCCATGAGCTCTTCGAGCATCAGGATCGCCGTTTCAAAAAACCCGGTTGCCTCGAAGTCTTTCCGTCTCTCCTTCCGCCCTTCCCGGAGCAGGTCCAACTGGTTCTCAAGGGCTTTACGGACCTCCGGTTCGGCCTTTGTCTTGATGGCGCCCCGCACCTCTTCCTCGATCCTCTTCACCAAGCGCCTGTTGCTGACCGTGCTGAACGCCGATCGGAAGCTGTCCCCGAGAGGCTCGGGGTCATCGCTGTAAAAGTAGGCCTTCTCCTTCTCAACGATCAAACCGAAGGCAAGCGCTCCGACGAACCACAGGAGCTCCATGCTCCTGAAATCGAAATCGTGAAAAGAGACTTTGTTGCGAGTGGGTATCAGGTCGGGGAACCACTGCCAGCGGGCGTCCACATGGCAAATGGCCCTGTCGGTCTGCCGGTAGTAGGCGTTCTCGAGCTCCTCCAATCCATTCAGGGCGAAGAGCGGGACGCCAGCCTTGACTCGAAACAAAGTGATGCGGTCATCCTGGAAGAGAGACACGAATGTCGGATCCGATCTCGCTCCCAATGCGCTTTTGTCAAGATCTTCCAAGGGGTTATCGGCATCGTAGACGCCATAGCAAGACATCTCCAAAACCGTGTCGTGTGGTAAAGGAATCTTGCTCTCATCTGGAGACCAGAGGGGTGAAGCCAGATCGGAAAGCCTCTTGAGAATCAATTTTTTCGCGTCCTCTCCTCCTTGGCTCAATGCAGACTCGATCGTGCCGTTCTGGCTCGCCGACCTGCCATTACCGACGAAGTTGTAGATCTGTTGCCTCATTTCGTCCGCATCAAGGCTCTTGAGAGCCTCCAAAGAGCCATACTTCTTATTGAACGACTCGATGAAGCTAGCCGGAGACGCCTCGGCGGCCGTTTGTTTCGACGCCTGGATGGTATATTCGAACGGGTTTTTCTGATTTTTCGTCTCGCCATGGCTCCTCTCAACCCCGCCGTTCCCCAACGAGGATCTCGCCCGCTCCAGCTTGTCGATCACCGCACGAGTCGACCTCTCGTACTCTTGCAAAGACTCCTTTGCAGCCTCCAAGAGACGGATCGCCGCTCTCCGGGCCTCCAGCTCACGATAGGCGGTAAACTCTCCAGAGAACAGGTCGCTCATTCGCCTGGTGAGACGGCCAATACTCATGAAACTCCCCTGAAAGAAATATCGTTTCGGCTCCGTGGCCTGTTCGATCTGGGCTCGAACGCCATCCACCTCCATCCTACGCTGAGCCAGTATTTTCTCCTTTTCGTCGGCTTCCTTGTTCAGAGCAACGATTCTGGAATCCAGATCCTCGATGGACTTAGGAGCTCGACGGGCAATTTCTTCCCACCCTCCCAGCGAGCCGGTCCTGTCCTGCCACCACTCTCGTCCTCTTCGGTGGATCTCGGCAAACGCCGTCGCTCCGGCGTCGCGTACCGCTTCCGCGACCTCCCCCTCGATCTCTCTCTTCCTTCTGTCATAACGTGATTTCAGCTCCGAAAGGATCCGATCTCTTTCCTTTGGAACCCAGACGCCCAGTGAAACATCAATGGGAGACCCTTGCTTTCTCTGGGATTCGGAAATGAAATGAGCGACAACCTCCGGAGGCACAAAATCGATGGGTGAACTTTCAGATTCACCGGCTCGGTGGGAGCCGAGCAGTTGCTCCAACAATCCGAGCGCGCCGGCACGCGCGCCCTCAGCCTCCTCTTCCTGGCGCTGCCTCCAGTCCATGGCAAGAGATGCCACACCGAAGCTGCAATAGGCCGCGGATCGTGCTCGGATCTTGCCGATGCCGCTCAGCTTACCCTTGATGTTGTCCAGACTATTGCTGCTCTTCGACCCGACTTGAGAGGCGATCAACAGGTAAATGCCTTCCCCGACGACAGAGAACAGGTCCTCCCGAGAGATGGAGCTTCCGTGTTCGTTGATGCTGTCGACGAGAAACGCAAGGTCGAAGGGCGGCTTCGTGACCTGAACCGAGCCGTCACCGCCATAGTTGATCGTGAAGCTCTGCCCCTGCCGGATCTTCATGAAAAACTCGATCTCTTTCAACGCAGCATACGCGTTTGGCTTTTGTCGAATCGGGGGGTCCCGATTGAAGACTCGGGGTAGAACCAAGACTCCCGTGATATTGGTCGTGGCATCGCAGAGCCTCCGGATGTTGAAGGCGACGTCCAACAACATGCCGCTCCCGGTACCGCCCGCCAGGCTCGAGAGGATATAGACGTCGATTCCCAGACGATCGGACAGCCGAATGTGTTTATCATCCAACTCCCTCAGGTTCCCGGCGTCCGTCACCCTGGAAATGACATTCTCGAGCGCTCTGATGATTTCAGTATACTTCGCAAAGAAACCCAGGCGTCCTCTAGGCCGTATCTGCGTCGCTCCTGCTGTAATTGCGGAGACGGGAGTGTCCGGAGGCCACCACTGCGCAATGTGCTCGTTCGTATCGCCAATCAGGTTCTCCGAGCTCGCGACTTGGATCAGGAAGCGCTCCGTCATCGGATCGAGCTCCACAGGCCGCCCGCCCGAAGTTGGGATCACGGGCTTGTCCGGATCCGCTCCGTCGATTGACAAGAGCGAGATGCAGGGCGGTACTTTGGAGAAACGTTCGACCAACCGCTTCTTGACCTGCAGGAGAAGGTCGTGGCCGGTACCACCCAGCCCGAGCAACACCGTCGGGCGGAGCGTCACATCGACATTGGCAACATTAGCAGGCTCCATCGTACCACCTCACCGGGATTGACCGGTCTCGATTTGCCGAAGCTCTTCACTCGGCTCGGGACGTTCTGGTCCGGAATACCGGATCGTCGTATGGTCGCCGAGCTTTAGCAGAGCGTCGTTGAAAAGCTCTTCCGTGGAATCACTTCCCACTGATCTGCCGTTCAAGGAGACGGCGCCCTTCGCTTTCGACAGCAGGACGACTCTTTCGCCGTTCTCCTGCTTGCCGACGCTGAGCTCCGCGTCGCCGTCGGCGGAAGGCATGCGCAGGAGCTCTGATAAGCGAGCTCTTGTGCGCTTTTTACCCGAGAGATCGACTCTCGAAGCGGCGCCTCCCGCGCGGCTTACGACTTCCAAGACGCCGAACAGGTAACGCTTCATCCTCCAGCGCTGGACTACGATAGCCAGAGATCCAAGCGCCACGAGCAGAATTACGATCTCACTCGTATAAGATGGTTTCGCAATACTATAGACGACGGTGACCCTTCCAATGGTAGGAGCGTCTTCCTCATCATACCGGTGAAGCTCCAACTCCGATGAAAAATCGCCGCGGCCACCCTCCTTCTTTAGTCTCAATATAAAAGGAACCCGGTTCTCGCCAGGGGCGAGGTTAATGGGACCCGCGGGCTCGATCACTTCCACCCTCGGATCGTCGAAAGCGTACCCCACCCTCAGCTCTTTTTCTGCATAGACGATAATTTCCTTCTCCGCCGACTCGAAGCCGCGATCAGGCTGCAAAGTTCCGAAATCGGCCTTCAGCGTATTGAGCTCGACACGGTTTCTGGCTTCTTTACTCGCAATATCCCGCAGCTCCGTCGACACGTCGGCGATGTCCAACGCCTGAGGATGTTGCAGAACTTTCGCTTTGTCTCCGAATTCCGAGGCGAGCGTGGCGAGAGAGGATTGTTCGAACTCCTCCATGTTTTCACCCAGCCAGACAATGATGGAATAGGGCCGCTTGTTCTTTGGCGGAATGTCAATGTCACCGATCTGCGAGGCTCCGGGGTGGTCTCTCGTGTCTTCGATCCCATCGGTGAAGAGCACGATGAAGCCCTTGCGATCCGACCCGCTCGACGGCGGGTGCAGCTCCTCCTGCCTCACCATTGCACTATAGAAGGCCTCTCCGGTATGTGTGTACAAGCCTTTCGCCTGGAGGCCGTCGATCTGCCCGAACAATTTATTCCTGTCTTCCTGGTTGCCCAGCAAGGTGGACTCACCTGGAACGACTTTGCTGTCGAACGTATAGATGGCGACCGAGTCTCCGGGCTTCGCCGTTCTGACGAACGCCTTGAGAGTCCTCTGTACTTTGTCGAAGATATTCGCCGATCCTCCCTTTCCAATCATCGACTGCGAGGTGTCGATCAAGAACAGCCAATCGACAGGAAGCTCGGGTTGGCCTTGCAGGGAACTGGCCGAAAGCCATGTCAGAAGCGCAAAAACGAGGCAGCGCGATCGATTCATAGAGGTCTTCCTTGGCATAGTTTGCATGACATAGCCTTGCACCTGTCGTGGAGAGATCTCTCCAGGTTCGGTTGGACAATGCTGGACAGCAACCGGAAGGTGTCCTGGCAACGCGGCTGCTGCAGTGAGAGATAGGCGAGCCCCAGCAGATGATGTGACCGATCCACCAGCTTCGGTTCGAAGTCTTTCGTGCCTTTAAAGGGCTCAAGCTTTTCAATCACACAATCAAAATTACTCAGGTTGTAGCATTTTAGAGCATCACGATAGGCCTCCTCCAAAGGAGGAAGCTTAGGTGGTGGGGGCAAACCCTGGAAGTACCGATAGGCAAAGAATAAGCTCCCGGTCACGAACAAAGCAAGGAGGAAGGAGAATAGGCGATTTGGGATATACATCCTGCACAGCAAATAGATCAATGTGAATATCAAGACAACTGTCAAAATGGCTCGCAGAGGATCTGGCAAGATTTGCGCAAGGGCAATGAGGATAGCAACGATGATGGGGGGCTCGCCCCCCGACAGCCTCCTGTTCTTCATAGCTGCGCCTCTCCCTCCGATGAGACCCTCTTCTCGTGCTCCTGCTTCTTCTCTTCCATTATACCCAAAGCCGCATCTCCAGGCGACCGCATCCGGCCGCATCGGCGCAAGACTCAAGGGCAAGCACCGCTGGCGCCTCTTGGAACTCGGTCCACTCCTCCCCCGGACAGGGATCGGGGTGGACCTGCGCACCGTCTATGCAGGTGGCAGGGAGCGGCGTCAAACCCGCTGCCGCAGCCAGCGCGCCATAAGGGGCACCCGCAGACGGTATCGGCCGGCTTCCTCAATGACCAGCCGGCGTCGGCGGAGCGAACGGTCCAGTGCCTCGCTGGAGGGCACCGGTTGTTCCTCGGCACTGCGGAAGGAACGCAGGTAATCCCACTCACCCGGCAAAGGTGATTCTCTTTCCAGTAGCTCCAGAAAGGTGTTGTTGTCGTATGCCACAGCGCGATCCAACGCACGTTCGAGGAGCGCGCCGTCGACAGAGACCCTTCCGACACTATTGACGAGATCGACAACGGTCTCCGCGACGAGTTGTAACAAATGGGGCCAGCCGCCGGCCTCTGCATGGATGCGTTCGATACCGCCCTCGCCCCAGAAGCCCGGAGCGAAGCGTGGCGGCTCGGCTCCTGAGGTGCGCCACAACGAAGAAGACTTGAGAGGCTCGGTGAGGAGCAGGCGGGTCTCCGCCAGCTCGAAGGGAATCACTTCGATGGTGCGGGCGCTCACCAGATACGATGTCCAAGCGGCATGCACCAGATCGTCAATCGCGTGGCTACCAGCGAAGGCCCAGATGAGGCGCCGGTGCGTCTGGATTGACTCGCGAATTACAGCGAGCAGATCCTCCGAGAACGCACCCTCACCGATCTTGTGGTCCAGGTTCTCGTATTCGTCGATCGCGAGGAGGAGCCGGCGGTCGGCTACGTCGAGGCGCTTCTGCGTCGAATCCAGGAACCGCTCAAGTCCTCTGAGATCTGCCGGCAACTCACTCGCGCCCGGCAGGACTGCCGCAACCTCTTGAGAGATCAAGGTCACGAAATCGGGGATACTGGTAAAGGCGCGGGCATCTTGCATCGAGAGAATTACCACGCGCACTCGCTGCGGTAGCAAGCCCTCCAGATTACGGAGAAGAGTCGATTTTCCCATCCGTCGCCGGCCGTAAATGAGCAGGCCCGGGCAGCCGGTGGCCAGTACCACCTGCTGCTCGATCTCGCTTATAATTGCGGCACGCGGCACGAAAGCCTCGCGCTCGCGGTTCACTGGGCGACCGGCATGGAATACCTGATGTGTCGGTTCCCTGGTGTTTGCAGCTCGTGCCAGATCAAGCTGCCGACGGGCGACCATGAGCCATTGCCGCGCCGCCGTGCGGAGCTCGGTCGAGAGCGCCGGTTTGAAACCAGCGATCCGCTGCTGGAACGATTCGATCTCTTTGACCAGGAGCGCGGCAAAGGGCTCACGGAGAAAGGGACGGTCGAGGGTATCAAGCCGTGCTTGGAGGACGGTTATCTCATGGACATGGCGACGAAGTTCCGGAGTCTCTCTTAGAAAACCAGTTTCACCGGCCGGAAGTCCAGCCAGGATCTCGTCGAGTCGGTTGAGGTCCGTTGCCGCCGCAGCGCGCCGGACCAACAGAATCGCTCGTGCGCGGAGGGCGGCCGGCCGCTGGCTGGGATACACGTCGATCAGTCGCTCGATCTCGCGCTCTCCAGCCTCGAGTTGGTACTCGACGTAACCGACAAGAAGCCTGTGAAGGCCAGGGAAAGGAAGATGACAAACTTCGTCCCAAGCGACAGGATGGAAGCGATAGAGCCTGGCTCGAGCGGGAGGCAGCTGAATAAGAAGAAAATGGATAGGGAGGTAATAAAATCGTACAAACCCAATGAAGAAGGCAAGGCAGAAGACGGGATCTAAAATAAGTGCGCTAACGAGAACGACGACTCCGATGGCGCTGGCACCAATCACACCAGTATCGAGGGAGCGACCCTTAAGGGCTAGACTGAGAATGACACTACCGAAGAGGCCGAGGAGGAAACCGGCAAGGGCGAGCTTAAGATTGGAGGGATTGGTGAGAGTGATGAAAATGAGCGCACTACTGAAGCTGAGGGCAAGAGCCACGACGAGAGCTTCGGCAAGGCTAGCGGCAAGTCCGAAAGCGAGGCTACCGGCGAGAATCAAGGCGGGATTCCGGATATCATAAACGCCGATTTCAAATCTGAATAGGGACCAGTGGAGTAGCCAAGCAAGGGCCAGATAGGGGAGAATGTGAAAATAGATTCGCAAAAAAACTCCGACGCGAATCCAATATGGAAGAGGCTCTTCAGCCAACACCTTCTCCGGCCGGCGATACACCAAGCCGACCCATTGTAGAGCCGACAGATGCCCCCTGGCATCGAACCGAATCTGAGCGATTGGCAGGAGCGTCAACGCCGCCCCCGTAGCTCGACAGTCTGAAGCCCGCTCTCCGATAATGGATGCCCCGACGGCAAGAGTGTCACGAACGGCTGCCGCGATTGAATCAGGAGGATAAGCTGACGGCTCTCTGTCATCAGATAGCGCAAGGTCGAGAAGAGATCCAGGCCATAGGCCGGTCGGTAGGCAACCAGATCAAAATGGGTGAGCGCCAACCGGCTACACGGGCGGGCGGAGAGAAGTCGGCCAAACTCAACAAGGTCCTCGGGTTCGGGCGGGATGGATGCCGATATACCGAGGACGCTGAGGATTTCAGCGATTAACCCCGACGCGATACTGTCGTCGGCTTCTCCAGGTTTACCAAGGCCAGGTCGGCGAGCTCGCCGCGCTGCAACTCGGCGAGCAGCCCCCTCCAGGCAACGGCACTATCCACCACCAGATTGACGGATTGACCGCGTTCAAGAAACCGCCGCATCTCGTCCCGGGCGGTAAGCCACTTCGGAGCATCGGTTCGAAGGTCGGCCCCACAGGCCCGCAGGAGAAGATCCCACGGTTGTACGGCGCTGTCATCGGTGAGGTCGGCATAGATAGGAATGGGTTGGCGAATGGTTTGGGGCAACTCGACGTCTACCCGCATCACCGGCACCACGACGCCGTTCTCGAACCGCGGATCGCGGTCGATGGCGCGCCCCATCTCATGCAGGCAGGGGCGGCTCGCCAGGTATTCGGGGGAAAGCACCAAGACACTGACCTCGGCCATATCCTGGGTCGCATCCATCTGGCCGGTGAGCCCACGCCCCGCTTCAAAGCGCTCGCGGTCGATCAGGACCTCCACCCCGCTGGCCTTTAGGACAGGCACCAGACGGTCCCACACCCAGTCGCCCTGGCGATGACTGTAGCTGACGAAGACCTTGCGCGGGCTCGTAATCATGGTGATGGTGAATCTCTGGACACATTCTAAAGGCATCAAGGGCTGAACTGCCCTTCCGCAACAGGTGGTAAAAATTGCCTCTTGAATTGGTTCCTCGCGGCGGGTATATGTAGCGTGACGCAGGACTGTGCCGGAGAAGAACTGGCACCCATGGACGCGATCCAGGAAACAGAAGGGACTTTCGAGTGACTCCGTCCTGTTCATCAGTTCGGCTTCACACCGCCCAATTCGGGCTCTCCAACCGTCTGCCTCAACAGCGACGAGGCCCCTGATGGAGGTCAATCTCGTTCAGAAGAGCCTCCGTGTGGCAGGAAGCACTCGCAACCGTGGAGAGCTTCGCGTGCAGGCAGGAAGGCGGCGTCGGTGAGCTCATGGCTTCACCACCCGGTTGTTCCTGAGTGCCGGCCTCGCTTCGGACGGGGACGCCGGGCCCAAGATCGACCTGGAACGCACGATCCTCACCGGGCGGCGGCAGGACCAGGAGGACAACCGCTCCCCGTTCCCTGTTGTGCCTGCCGCGGCCTTCCAGTGACAACGCGCCGCGGATAACGCTTAACCGCCGTCATCCGCCGCCTCGCCGGGCCCGCGCTGGCCTACATGGCTGCTATGCTCCGGCACACAGCCCCTGTGCTCCCAGGCACAACCACTACGCTCGCATACGCAGCCGTCACGCTGTAGGACACAGGCTCTGCGCTTGGTAACCCAGGTCCAGAGCTGAGAGCCCTGTGGCTGAGTTGTCGACGCACTAGCGCTGAGCTGCGAGACACAGGGGCTGCGCCGCGAGCGCAGCCCCTGTGCATCTAGACGCGGCGACAGAGATGTGCTGAAATCTCTCGCATAACCGTAGGAGACCGCGCATGGCCTCTAACGACCGCTCCTTGTCGGGACGCATTGCGCGTTGGCGCAACTTGTTCAACAATACGCGGAGCATCCTGCCGGAAGTGCCTCACCTCGAAGGAGATCTCCAGGAGCTTCGCGGGATCGTGGACGAAGTCTCGGTTTTGCGGGCCGAGCGGCTGATTCAGGAGATGAAGCTGCGGGAGATCACCTTGAAGATCCGGAAGCTCTCCAAGAAGGGCGACAGCATCCGGGGACGGATCGGTGCGAGCCTCAAGGGCAAGTACGGGTTCGACTCCCTCCTGCTCATCCAGTTCGGTTTCACGCCCCGCAAGAAGGGGATTGACCGGGATCCGAAGCTCTCTCCTCCGTCTCCGGAGGGCACGCCGTAACGGTCAGCCGATGAATCCGGGCTCCTCGTCCTCCTCGCCGTCTTCGAGCTCCTCGTCGTCCTCCCCCCGCGGCCAGGTGTTGAAGACGAGGACCTCTCCCTCGGCGAGGGCCTGCTCGTAGAACTCGCGGTCCTCGTCGTCCCCGGTGTAGTCCGCGCTGGTGACGGTCGTTCCGTCTTCGAGGGATTCGACGGACCAGCCGTAATCCTGGATCAGGTCCTGGGCGCGCTGTTCCGCGGTCTGGCGGTCTTCGTTCTGGATCCAGCAGCTCACGTAGGCTCCCCCGGAGTCGTGGAACTCTTTGGCGTCGGGGGTGGGGACCGCGAGGTAGGTCAGGTAGTACATGGTCATCCGGGGTGCTCCTCCAATGAGACTGCCCGCGGGCCATCGTATAGCAGGATTCGGAAAAAGGCCCCGAAAACTCCTCACCGGCGGGTAAAACACCGGCAAACTCTGTAAATCATTCGTAAACGGGCGGAAGCCTGCCTTATATTGACTCCATCATGAAGCTCGGGCGCCCCCTCCACCGGCAGACGCTCTGGATCGGCCTCGTCGCCGTGCTGGTGCCTCTGCTCATCCTCCTGGGCCTGCAATACCGCTGGCTGGTCAAGCTCGACAGCACGTCGGCGCTCGCGCAGCAGGCGACGCTGTCGAACTATCTGGAGGCGGTCACGTCGGAGGTGCAGTACTTCTACAGCGGCGTGGCCGAGCGCGGGCTCAATCTTCCGGCGTCGGTGTTCACCCAGAACCGGCTGGACAAGGCGGCCCACTACTTCAAGAAGAAGGGAGTCGCGGGCGCCAAGCGCCTGTTCGTGGTCAACTTCGTGGAGGGGAAGGACGGCTATCCGTTCTTCTTCGAGCCGTCGTGCGCCTCCCTGGCCCTCCCTCCCTGGTCGCCGGAGGTGCGGGCCACCTATGTGGCCGCCGCGCCGTGGCGCATCCTCGCGCAAAAGGGCGGGGTGGTGGAGCCGGTCACGTTCAAGATCGACGAGCGCGACCCCGAGTACCGCATCCTCCTCTACCCCATCACCGACGAGTCCTCGAAGGTCGTGGGGCTGGCGGGGATGATCCTCGACGAAGCGTTCTTCGAAGAGGTCGTGCTCCCGGCCGCGGTGGCCAAGTCGCTCCCCAAGCTCTCTCCCGGCTCGCGGGGGCATCTCGATCCGATCGTCTCGGCGTGGGACGCCAAGGGGCGGCTCGCATTCATGAGCGACTGGTCGGCCAAGCGCAAAGGGGCGCACCCGGAGATCCAGAAGCACCTCCCGTTCGTGTTCTCGGACTGGACGATCGGCATCGCCAGCCGGCACGCCACGGCGGCCCAGGTGGCGCGCAAGAATTTCCTCTTGAACATCGGCCTGTCGGTGGCCCTGGCCCTCGCCCTCCTCGGCGGCATCGTGCTGGCCCTGCGGACGGCGTCGCGGGAGATGAAGCTCTCCGAGATGAAGAGCGACTTCGTGTCGAACGTCTCGCACGAGCTGCGCACGCCGCTCGCGTCGATCCGGGTGTTCGGCGAGCTTCTGCGGCTCGGCCGGGTGGAAAGCCCCGACAAGGCGCGCGAGTACGGCGAGTACATCGAGACCGAGAGCCGGCGCCTTGGACGACGGGAGCACCTTCTCCATCCTTCTGCCCATCGATCCGCCGGAGGCCGTGGCCGCCGGCGTGCTCGTCGGTCCTTCCGGAGGCCTGAGCGAGGCCTGAGATGCGCAAAGTGCTGATCGTCGAAGACGACCCCGCGATGTCGGTCGCCCTGCGCGACGGCTTCGAATATGAAGGGTTTTCCGTGGCTCTCGCGCAGGATGGTGAGGCCGGCCTGCGCCTCGCCACGGCCGAGCTCCCGGACCTGATTCTGCTCGACGTGATGCTGCCCAGGATCACGGGCCTGGACGTCTGCAAGAAGCTGCGCGGCGACGGCAACCGCGTGCCGATCATCATGCTGACCGCCCGCGGCCAGGAGATCGACAAGGTGCTGGGTCTGAAGCTGGGGGCCGACGATTACGTGACGAAGCCGTTCGGCTTCATGGAGCTGATGGCGCGCGTCGAGGCCGTGCTGCGCCGCTGCACGTCGTCGGAGACCCCCGGCACGTGATCACGGTGCACCGGCTCGGGTATAAGTTCGTGGGGTAGGAGGGGCCACCGCGACCGGCGCCACGCCCGAGCCCGGCACCCAGCCACCCTCCCGCACGGCCTCGATGAGCGCGTGGACGATCCGCGGGTCGAACTGGTAGCCCGCCTCGCGCCGCAGCTCTTCGAACGCCACCTCGACCGGCATGCCGCGGCGGTAGGGGCGGTCGTGGGTGATGGCGTCGAAGGCGTCGACCACGGAGAGGATGCGGGCGTCGAGCGGGATCTGCTCGCCGGCGAGGCCGAAGTAGCCGGGATAGCGCACGCCGTGGCGGAGGCCGTCCCAACGCTCCTGGTGGTAGCGGATCAGCGGCTCGACCTCGCACAGGACCTCGACGTCGCGGATGATCCGCAGGCCGATGTCCACGTGCTGCTCCATCAGCTCCTTCTCCTGCGGCGTGAGCTCGCCGGGCTTGTTGAGCACCCACTCCGGCACGCCGATCTTCCCCACGTCGTGCAGCATGGCGCCGTAGCGCAGGACGCGGAGCCGGTGCTCGTCGAAGCCGAGCTTGCGGCCGACCAGGATGGAGAGCTGCGCCACCCGCTGGACGTGCCCTTCGGTCGTCGGGTCCTTGGCCTCGATCGCCGCCGCGAGCGACAGGACGGTCCGCTCGAAGTCTTCCTCGAGCTGCGCCTGCTGTGCCCGCACCCGCTCCAGCAGACGCAGGTTGCGGCCGGCGAGCCAGCCGCCGATCAGGGAGAACGCCGTGAAGAAGCCGACCGTGGTGTAGGCCGGAGCGAGGACCTCCTGGAGATCGCCGAGGGACTCCGGCCGGACGGCCAGAAGGACGGTGAGATAGGCCCCTGAGGCGAACGAGCCGACCAGGAGCGCCGGCCCGGCTCCTCCCTGCAGAGCCGCCAGGCCGATCGGGGCGACCAGGAGGACCGACAGCCAATAGGGAAACGTCCAGCCCAGATGCTCCAGGATCACCACGGGGACGAGCCCGACGAGGACGAGCCCCACGCACTCCGCGACGCCACGTCGCGACACGATCCACGCGCGGAGGCGCTCGCGGTCGGGCGCCGCCAGCAGCAGCTCGGGGCGCAGCGCGAGGAGGAGCGGCAGGCCGAGGACCGCCGCCGCGGCGAGATCCGAGACCCACCAGAAGAAGAGGGTCGAGGCCATGGCTTCCGAGGTCGCGGCGAGGCGCCCGAGGGCCACCATTCCGAGCGTGCCGATCACCGCCGAAAGCAGGTTGTTGAGCAGAGCGCCGCTGAAGAACGTCCGCCGCAGCCGCCGGCCGGTCCCACCGACGGGCTGGCGCAGGAACCAGGCAGGCAACGCCGCGCTCAGGCCATTGGCGAGGCAGGAGAGAAGGAGACCGGGAAGCTGCGCCGCCATGCCCCAAGGCGAGAGGATGACGCCGAGCACCACGCCGGCCACGCCCCACAGGCCGAACGCCGCGCCGGCCGCGAGCGAGATCCCCGCCGGGGGAAACAGGAACGAGGCGCCTTCAGGCTGGCTGAACAGTGCGGCGAAGTCGTTCGCGAGCTTGAAGGCCAACGCGGTGCCGGCGAGCTCCAGCACCCGCCAGGCGAGTCGGTTTCTCTTCACCGAGTCCTTGCCCATCCGGCCCTCCGGTCCCACGGCAAGCTGTCCGAATGCAACGGAGACGAAGCTTCTGTATACGCGCCACCCCGGGCGGTGTCAAGGACCCTTGAGGAAGACGATCGCGCCCCGCGTCTCACTTCCCGTAGTGGAACCGGCAAGCGACGATGGTCAGCTCGACCGCGTCAGCGGTATAGACGAGGCGGTGCTCGTCCCCGCCTGGGCCTCGGCAATGGAACGCCGCAGGTGCTCTGCGTTCGCGGGACTTCCCAGCAGGTAGAGAGTTTCCTTCCAGGAGTTGTACTCATCGAGAGGCAGGAGGACAACCTGGTCTCCGCTCTCCGAGACGACAATCGTCGGCTCGGCGGACGCGATGACCTGCTCGACGAGCTGCTCCAGGTTGCGCTTGGCCTCTTTGAGAGTGACGGCGTTCATGGGCGCCCCGCCCCCCCTACACCATCGCGTCCGAGCCGAGCTCGGGGTGGACCCGCATGAAGGAGACCAGGGTCGGGAGGTAGCTGCGCAGCGGCGGCACCTCGATCCCGGTCCCGGCCAGGTCGGCGCGGGTGTTGGCGGAGTCGTAGTAGGTGGGGTGCACGAAGTAGTCGATGCTCGACGAGGGGATCTGCATCAGGCGGTAGACGCCCGGCACCCAGTCGATCGCCGCCTTCGCGAGCTTCACCGAGAGCGGCACCCGGACCATCATCCGCCCGGTCGCCTTGGCCACCGCGGTCAGGATCTCGTGGATGGTCAGCGGCTCGGGGTCGGCGAGCTGGTAGGTCTTGCCCAGCGACTTCTCCTGCGCGCTCAAGTAGGAGATCGCCTCGGTGACGAAGTCGCGCGGCACCAGGTTCAGGCGGGTGCGGTGCGTGTCTCCGACCACCGGCATGATGGCGACGCCGGGCTGCTTCAAGAGCCAGCGGATCGCGAAGTAGGGACCGTCGTATTTCTGCGTGTCGCCGGTCCGGCTGTCCCCCACCACGATCGCCGGACGGTAGATCGTCGCGGGCAGACCGCGCTTCATCCGCTCCCGCACCTCGGCCTCGGCGAGGAACTTGGTCTCCTCGTAATAATTGTTGAACACCTGCCCCTTCGCCAGGTCGGCCTCGCGGTAGATGCCGGCGAACTTGCCGCTGACGTAGCAGGTGCTCACGTATTGGACGCGGCGGAGCTGCGCGCAGCCTTCGGCGAAGTCGAGGACGTTCTTCGTCCCCTCGACGTTGACCTTCATTCCCACCTCGCGGCGGACGCTCAGGTCGTAGACCGCGGCGAGGTGCCAGACCTCGGTGACGTCCTTCTGGAGAGCTGCGGCTTCCGTGAGGCCGAGGCCCGGGACGGTGATGTCCCCTTCGACGAGACGGATGCGGCCGGCGAAGCGGCCATCCCGCGCCTCGATCTCACGGACCCGCTTGTGGGCCAGGTCGGCGAACTTCTTCTGGATGAGGCAGACGACCTGCTCTTCCGGCGAGCGCGCGAGCACCCGCGGGACCTGCTCCGATCCGAGGAAACCGGGGAACCCGGTGAAGAAGTGCGTGGCCAATCTATCTGCCATGGTGAATCCCTCCCGGCGCTAGCGCAGGCCGGGGATCCGGCGCAGGGCCTTGAGCGTGGTGCTCATGGCGCGGCTGAAGACCTCGTCGGGCATGCCCGCCGGGGCGGCCAGCGGAAGGCCGCGCTGGATCGCGATGGTCTGCGGCTCGGTGTATTTGAGAATGCCTTCGGCGCCGTGCCGGCGGCCGAGGCCGGAGTCCTTGAACCCGCCCATGGGCGCGTCCACCGAAGCCCAGGCCGCGGCGTACGCCTCGTTGACGTTGACCGTGCCGCATTGCAGGCGGGTGGCGATGCGGTGGCCCAGCTCCGGATCCTGCGTCCAGACGCTGGCGTTGAGGCCGTAGGAGGAGGCGTTCGCCCGCTCGACGACCTCGTGGACCGATTCGAACCGGGAGACGGCCACGACCGGGCCGAACGTCTCCTCGGCGAACAGGGTCATCTCCGGAGTGACGTCCGTGAGGAGCGTGGGCTCGTAGAAGCACGGCCCCAGGTCCGGCCGCGCCTTGCCGCCGGCCAGCGCCGTCGCCCCCTTCTCCACCGCATCGCGCACGTGCGCGTCGACCTTGGCGAGATGGTCGGCGGAGATCAGGCTGCCCATGTCCGCCTCCCAATCGAGGCCGGCGCCCAGGCGCAGGGCCTTGGTCTCCTGGACCAGGCGCTCGACGAAGCGGTAGTAGATCGACTCGTGGACGTAGAGCCGCTCGATCGAGATGCAGAGCTGGCCGGCGCTGCTGAAGCAGCCGCGGACCGCCCCGGCCACGGCGGCTTCGAGGTCGGCGTCGGCGAGGACGATCATCGGATTCTTGCCGCCCAGCTCCAGCGAGCAGTGGATGAGCCGCTCGGCGGCCTGGCGCGCCACCTTGCGGCCGGTCGCGGTGCTGCCGGTGAACTGGATCGCGTCGCAGCTCTCGATGAGGGGAGTCCCGAGCACCGTCCCCTCGCCGGTCACGACCTGGAAGAGATCCGCCGGCAGGCCGGCCTCGCGCAGCAGCTCCACGGCCCAGAGGGCGGTGAAGGGGGTCTTCTGGTCGGGCTTCAGGACCACCGCGTTGCCGGCCATGAGAGCCGGGATGGCATCGGTGATCGCCATGGAGAGCGGGTAGTTCCAGGGAGCGATGATCCCGACGACGCCGACCGGCTGGTGGTGCTCCCAGGCGACGGTCAGCCCGGGGAGCGCCCCCTGCCGCTTCTTGGGCTCCAGGTGGCTCGCGGCATGGATCGCGTAGTAGCGGGCGACGATCGCCGTGTCCGCGACCTCTTCGAAGCCATGCTTGCGCGCCTTGCCGGACTCGACCTGGATGAGGTCTAAGACCTCGTCCTGCCGCTCGATGATCAGGTCATGAAAACGAATGAAAATCTCGGCGCGCTCCGCGAACGTCCGGTGGAACCACTCCTCCTGCGCCTTGCGCGCGCGGCGCACCGCCTCGGCCACGTCGTCGGGCGTGGTCCGGGGGACCTCGCCGACCCGCCGCCCGTCGAGCGGAGAGTGGATCTCGGTCCTCTCGCGCGGCGCCACGGTGGTGACCATCGCGGCGAGGCGAGCCAGGTGCGCGAGCCCGACCCGGGGACTGACAGGCTCCAAGATCGCAGTCGCAGCAGGAGTTTCCAGGGAGAGATCGGCCATCGGGGAATTTGCCTCCTCAGGGCCAGGATGCGGCCCTCCACGGGTAGGGTGCCACAGGCCGGAGCGCTACGTCAAGCTGCGGCATGAATTCTTGACGCGGCACGGCAATACTATACCGCACGCTTCTTGCACCTTCTGCTTCCGAGCCGCGCCCGCCGCGCGGCGGGAGGTCTTTCTCTTGGTTCTACGGGTTGCAGTTTTTGGTCTCGTTGTCACCCTGTTCCCCCTCCTCATCTGGGCGCAGGCTCCGCAAGCCGGCTCGGCCGAGCCGGAGTACACGGCTCCGCTCGGCATCGCGCTGGAGGCCTGGCCGTATCCCTGGCCGGTGCGGTTCCTGGAGCTCGACATCGAGGGGCGGCGCGAGCGCATGGCGTTCATGGACGTTCCGCCGACCGGCAAGGCCAATGGGCGGAGCGTGATGCTTTTCCATGGCAAGAACTTCTTCGGCGCCTACTGGGAGGGGACGGCCCGCGCTCTCTCCGCCGCCGGATACCGGGTGGTGATTCCCGACCAGATCGGCTTCGGCAAGTCGTCCAAGCCGGACGTCCACTACAGCTTCGACCTGCTCGCGGCCAACTCGGCCCGGCTCCTCGACGAGCTGGGGGTCCGCGAGACTGCCGTGGTCGGCCATTCCTTGGGTGGCATGCTCGCGGTGCGCTTCACCCGAACGTATCCCGAGCGCGTCACCCATCTGGTGCTGGAGAACCCGATCGGGCTGGAGGATTATCGCCTCAAGGTCCCGCCCCGCCCCACCGACGCGCTGGTCGCCAACGAGATGAATCAGACCGAGGCGCAGATCCGCGCCTTTCTCAAGATGTATCCGGCGCATTGGGTCCCCGAGGTCTTCGAGCGCTATGTGGAGGTCCGGTCTCGCATCCACCTGTCCGGCGAGTTCCCGCGCTGGGCGCGGTCGGCGGCTCTGACGTATCAGATGGCCTATGAGCAGCCGGTCCGCTCCGAATTTCCGCTGATCCGCAGGCCGACGCTTCTCGTGATCGGACAGGCGGATCGCACGGTTCTCGGCAGGGACGCCGTGTCGGAGGAGGTGAAGGCGACGCTCGGCCTGTACCCTGAGCTCGGGCGGGCCGCGGCGCGGGACATTCCGGGCGCGCAGCTCGTCGAGCTGGCAGACGTCGGACATATCCCCCACCTGGAGGCGCCCGAGCGGTTCCATCAGGCCCTGCTGGAATTCCTCGGGAGATGAGCGAGCGCACGATTCTTGCTGCAAGGATTCAGGGATGACAGCGACGAAGGAGACCCCCTACAACTACGAGACGTTCGACCGATCCATCGGGGACGAGAACCTCCATTTCTCAGGCGGTCCGCGCCCGGGGGAGAAGGCGCCGGATTTCGAGCTGCCGAACGTCCGCGGCGGGTGCTTCCGCCTGAGCGTGCGCCGGGGCAAGCAGCCCGTGCTGCTCACGTTCGGCTCGATCACCTGCCCGATGACCGCGGGGGCCCGGCCGGCCCTGCTGCATCTGTTCGACGAATACATCGAGCGCGTGGAGGTGGTGACCGTCTACGTGCGCGAGGCCCACCCCGGCGAGAACTATCCGCACCACACCAGCCTGGAGCAGAAGAAGCGCCACGCGAGCGACTGGGTCGAGCTCGACCGCATCCCCTGGACCGTGGTGGTGGACAGCCTGGACGGCCGGGTCGACCGCCGGTACGGGGCGTTCGCCAACGCGGCCTATCTGATCGGCCGCTCCGGCCGGGTGGCGTTCCGCGCGCTCTGGGCGGGCCAGGAGAAGCTGCTGCGCACGAAGATCGAGGAGCTGCTGGAGCGGGAGGCCGCGGGCGAGGACCCGGTGCTCGGAGAGCAGGAGAACCTGTTGATCCCTCTCCTCCATGGCACGGCCGAATTCGACCATGCCATCGCCCGCGGCGGCGAGAAGGCCAAAGAGGACTTCCGCCGCGCCTTCGGCAACGCCGTCTACGCCCTGCAAAAGATTGGGAGCCAGCTCGAACCCGTGATCAATCCAGTCAACCGCTCCATCGAGTGAGAGAGGAGGGCCCTAACCGCCGCCGCCGGTTCTCCCTATCCCGCGCACCCCAGCGGTATTTGTAGGTCTCGCGCCCTCGCAGGAAGTCGATCTCCCGCGCGCCGCTCCGCACGGCGTCCTCGATCACGCCTCCCAGGAGCAGGACGCCCGGGCTCAGCTTCTCGAAGGCGGGATCGAATCCGTGGAGGTAGCAGAACAGGGTCCCCTTCTCGTGGAAGCCGTAGTGGACGGCCGCGATCCGGTCTCCCAGGCGAAGGACGTAGAGAGCCAGCCGGCCGCTCTCCAGAAAAGCCGCGGCGGCGCGCCGTTGGAAGCTCGCCTGCAGGCTCTCCTCTCCCCAACGGGCTCGCACCCTGCGCTCCAGCTCGTCCATCGCCGGATCGAGACCGTCCTCCCCCACCGCTTCGAGGCGCAGGCCGTGCTCCCTTTCGGCGCGGCGGCGGAACTGGCGGAGGTTGTAGCGCTGCCGGCTGGGGAGGACCTCGTCCAATGCTTCGACGGTGGACGGCAGCTCCAGGACCGGGCAGACATCCTGGCGCCCCACCTCGTCCGTCCATCCCGGCGGCGCGGGGGTTTCGAGCAGGGGCGAGCCGGGCCGGAGCTGCTCCAGGTCGCAGGCGTCCCACGCGGCGCGGCGCTCGTCGAGGCAGGCGAAGAAGGCGGCGGCCACCTCCCGCTCCTCGCCGGGGTCCGCCAGCAGCTCGTGGACGTCCGATAAGCCGGCTCCGAAGAAGGCCAGGGTCCGCTCGCCGCGGTCCTGGTTGTTGTACAGGAACAGGGGGAGCAGGCCGATCAGCCGGCCTTCGCGGCGCGCGGTCAGGATCCAGGGCTCCCAGGGCGGAAACTCCCGGTTCCAGGGGATCAGCCATTCGGGCCGCTGGAACGGCGTGGCGCGCGGGCAGCGGTCACAGAGATCTCCCCATTCGTCCCGCAGGGCCTCCAGAGAAGCGAAGTCGGCGAGCACGTCGATCTCCAGACCGCTCATTGATCTTCTTTCCGGCAGCAAGGCGGATGCCCGCGGACAGGATAGAGTTCCTGCGCCATGGGATCTCTCCGACGCTGCGCAGCGCTGATCTTCGTTCTCCTCTCTCTCGGAAAGTCCGGCTTCGCCCAGATCCCGGAGGACACCCCGGAGGATCAGAGCTTCTCCGACGAGGTCACCGTCACCGCCACCCGCACCGAGCAGCGCCTGGGTGACACGGCGGCGAGCGTGGTCGTGCTGTCGTCGGACGAGCTGGCTGCGAGCGCGGCGCCCACGGTCGACGACGCTCTCCGCCAGATCCCGGGGTTCAGCCTGTTCCGCCGCGCCGGGAGCCGCTTCGCCAATCCCACGGCGCAGGGGGCGACGCTGCGCGGGCTCGGCGGGAGCGGCACCAGCCGCGCTCTCGTGCTCGCGGACGGCGTGCCGCTCAACGACCCGTTCGGCGGCTGGATCTACTGGGCGCGCGTCCCCCGGGCGTCGCTGGAGCGGGTTGAGGTGCTGCGCGGCGCCGGCTCGGACCTTTACGGGAGCGGCGCTCTCGCCGGAGTCATCCAGCTCCTCCGGCGCGACGCGGCCGCGCCGGCGCTGATCGCGGAGGCCGCGGCCGGCGAGCTGGGCACGTTCGACGGATCGGCGTTCGGCGCCTGGACGCGCAACGCCTGGGGTGTGAGCCTCGCGGCCGAGGGGTTCGAGACGGACGGCTACGTGCTCGTCGATCCCGCCGAGCGCGGGCCGGTGGACGTGCCCGCGAGCTCCCGCCACTCTTCCGCCGAGGGCACGGTCGAGCGCCGCCTCGGCGCGGGAGGCCGGCTCTTCGCCCGCGGCTCGTGGTTCGACGAGGAGCGCGGGAACGGCACGCCTCTCCAGGAGAACGATACGGAGATCCGCGCATGGAGCGCCGGAGGGGACTGGTCGGTGGGCGCGGGCGCGCTGTCGCTCCGCCTTTCGGGGGGAGACCAGGAGTACCGGCAGACCTTTACCGCCGTCTCCGCCGGCCGGACGAGCGAGCGGCTGACGCGCTCCCAGCGCGTCCCGTCCGACTTCGCCGGCCTGTCCTTCCAGGCCTCCCGGCCGCTGGGGGACCGGCACGCGCTGGTCGGCGGTCTCGAAGCGCGGCAGGTGCGCGGAACGAGCGACGAAGTCTCTCCCGGCGGCCAGCCGGTCTCGGCGGGCGGGAGACAGCGGACCTCCGGGCTCTTTTTGGAGGACGTGGTCCGCGCCACGCCGCGCCTGAGCCTGACGCTGGGAGGGCGGCTGGATCTCTGGACGAACGACGAGAATCGCGGCGCGGAGCGCGACGAATCGGCGTTCAGCCCGCGCGCCTCTCTCCTCTTCCAGGCGACCGAGCGCTGGGCGTGGACCGCGTCCGCCTACCGCGCGTTCCGGGCTCCGACGCTGAACGAGCTCTACCGCGCCTTCCGGGTGGGCGACGTCCTCACCCTGGCGAACCCGGAGCTGGAGGCCGAGCGGCTGACCGGCGGCGAGACCGGCGCGCTGTGGACGGCTCCGGGCGGCCGGATCACGGCGCGGACCACCGCCTTCTGGATGGAAGTCGAGCAGACGATCGCCAACGTCACCCTCTTCACGCAGCCGGGCCTGATCACCCGGCAGCGGCGGAACCTGGGCCGGACGCGCTCGCGGGGTCTGGAAGCCGAGGCCACGGCCCGCTCCGGCCGCTGGACTCTCTCCGGCGGCTACCTCTTCACGGGGGCCCGGGTGGAGAGCGCGCCGGAGGAGCCCGGCCTCGAGGGGCTGCGCCTCCCCCAGGTGCCGCGCCACCAGGTGAGCTTCCAGATGCGGTTCGACGATCCGCGGCTCGCCTCGGTGGGCCTGCAAGCGCGCTGGTCCGGCGGGCAATTCGACGACGACCAGAACCAGTTCCGGCTGGGGAGCTTCACCACGGTGGACGCCCTGGCCGAGCGCCCGCTCGGCCGCGGGCTGTCCCTCTTCGCCGCGGCCGAGAACCTGTTCGACGAGCGCTTCGACATCGGCCGCACGCCGGTGCGGACCGTGGGGCCGCCCCGGACGGTGCGGGTGGGGGTGCGGGTGAGCGGGCCCTAGTTGACGTCAGCTTCCTTCGGCGGGAACCGCCTTCCGCTCCTCCGCGAGCTGATTTCGGAACCGCTCCTCCATCCGCGCCACGTAGGCCCGGTATCCTCCGGGATCGATGAACGGATTCGGCGTCTCCCCCTTCCGCAGGCGCTCCGCCTTCGCCTGGAGATCGAAGAACGAGCCGTGGGACGAAAGGAAGACGTCGCAGGGGAGCCCTTTCAGCACCTCGAACGTGTGCGCGTAGTCTTCGGCGATCTTCGGATATTTGGGATTGACCGCCAGGGTCACTCCGGGATTGACGGACACGCTGCCGGCAAAGACCACGTCCAGCATCCTCCCGCCGTCCTTTACTTGCATCGTCCAGGAGGTACACCCCTTGGTGTGGCCCGGGGTGACGCGCGCGGTCAGCGTCACGCCACCCAACGAGACCGTGTCGCCATCCTTGATTGTGCGGTCGACCTGGACCGGCGGAAACAGAAGCTTGTCGCCGAAGGCGAAATCCCCCTTGCCGCCGGCGGCGAGGAGCGGAGCGTCTCCCTCGCTCACCACCAGCTTCGCGCCGCTCAGCTTCTTGAGCTCCGCCAGCCCGGCCGCGTGGTCGTAGTGGGCGTGGTTGTTGAGCAGGAGCTTCACGTCCTCCAGACGAAAGCCGAGCTTCTTCACGCTGTCGCGGATCAACGGCACCGTCTCCTCGAAGCCCCCGTCGATCAGGATGTGCCCCTGGGGCGTCGTGATCAGGAAGGACGTAATGTCGCTGGCCCCGACGTAATAGAGGTTCCCCGCGATCTTGAACGGCTCGACCGGCTGATTCCAGGAGCGGGAGGTCTCGTCCGCCTGGGCGGCGGCGAGGGTCGGCAGCAGGGAGAGGAGGAGGACGAGAGGAATCGGACGGAGCGCTCGCATGGTACGTGGATTCTACCCTCTGAGGGGCTTTATCTTTGCGGGTACAGCCGCGCAGCCAGATCCCGTTGCTCCAGCAGCCGGGGGGCCACCTGGCGGACCTCGCGCTCCAGGTCGGCGAGCAGGCGTGCCACGCCGTCGAGGGTTGCGCTGCGGCCGCGCTTCTCCAGGTCCGCGCTCAGGGCGGTCACCCGCAGGGCGCCGACTTGGGTGCTGCTCCCCTTGAGGGCGTGGGCCACAAAGGTGAACGTCTTGAGATCGCCGCGTTCGAGCGCTTCGCGCATCTGCTCCGCGCCCCGGGGCGCCTCCGCCAGGAAATCGTCCACCAGCTCGCGCACCAGCGACCGCCCGGTCATCATTTCGAGCTGGCGGATCTCGTCGAGGCGCGCCGGATCGAGCGCCGGCGGCTCGGCGGTGCCGGCGGGCGCCTCCCCGGATGGCGGGCGGCCGTCCCCGCCGATCCGCAGCAGGGCGGCGCGCAGGTCGGAGAGCAGGATCGGCTTGCTCAGAAAGTCATCCATCCCCGCGGCGAAACAGGCGTCGCGGTGCTCGCGGAGAGCGTTCGCCGTCATCGCCACGATGCGCGGCTGCCGCTCCCGGGGAGCTTCGGTGCGGATGCGGCGCGTCGCCTCCAGACCGTCCATCCCCGGCATCTGGACGTCCATCAGGATCAGGTCGTAGCGCTGCCGGCGCAGCGCGTCCACGGCCTCGAAGCCGTCGGCCGCCACGTCCGCGACGTAGCCCAGGCGCTCGAGCATCAGCAGCGCGACCCGCTGGTTGATGGAGTTGTCCTCCGCCACCAGGATCCGCAAGGGGAGCCGCTCGGCGAGCGGCGCTCCGGCGAGATCGTCGCCGAAGGCCGACGTCCGCGGCAGCGGCACCTCCGCCGGCCGGCAGCGGAGGGTGAACGTGAAGGTCGAGCCCCGGCCCGGCTCGCTCTCGGCCCACATCCGCCCCCCCAGCCTCTCGGTCAGCCGGCGGCTGATCGCGAGGCCGAGACCGGTGCCGCCGAACAAGCGCGTGGTCGACGAGTCCACCTGCGTGAACGGCTGGAAGAGGCGCTCGATCCGGTCCGGCGGAATGCCCACCCCGGTATCGCGGACGGCGAACCGCAGCTCCAGACCCTGGCCGTCGCCCGGCGCGGCCGCGACCTCGAGGCGCACCTCGCCCCGCGGCGTGAACTTCACCGCGTTGTCGAGCAGGTTGACCAGGATCTGCCGCAACCGGGCCGCGTCGCTCTCGATGGCGGCCGGCACCCCCTCGCCGACCTCGCAGGAGAGGACGAGCCCCTTGGTCGCGGCCTTGGGCGCGACGATGGTGACGGCGTCGTCGAGGCAGCCGCGCAGGACGAACGGCGCGAGCTCGACGTCGAGGGCGCCGGCTTCGACCTTGGAGAAATCGAGGATGTCGTTGATCACGGAGAGCAGCGCCTCGCCGCTGTGACGGATCGTCTCCACGTGGTCGCGCTGCTCGCGGGGGAGCGGCATGCCGAGCAGCAGGCTGGTCATCCCGAGCACGGCGTTCATCGGGGTGCGGATCTCGTGGCTCATGTTGGCCAGGAACTCGCCCTTCGCCCGGCTCGCCTTTTCCGCCCGCGCCTTGGCTTCCTCGAGGTCGCGCGTGCGCTCGGCGACCAGATGGGCCAGCTCGCGCTCCCGCCGGGAGACGGCGCGCAGCCGCAGCCGCATCGCGCCGATCCCGCCGAGGAAGACCAGCACCCCGCACGCCGCCAGGAACCAGCGGGTCTCCCAGAGGCGGGGCGGGATCTCGAGCCGCAGCTGCGCCCCGGTCTGGTTCCAGACCCCGTCGTTGTTGCCGGCCGCGACACGGAACGTGTAGGTGCCCGGCGGCAGGCTGGTATAGGTCACCGTGCGCTGGTTCCCGGCCTCCACCCAGTCCCGGTCGAACCCATCGAGGCGGTAGCGGAATCTCACCTTTTCGGGAGCGACGAGGCTCAAGGCCGTATAGCGGATCTCGATCTTCTCCACCCCGGGGATGAGGGGAAGGCGCCCACCGGACCGCGGCGCGACCGGCTTCCCATCCGCCAGGATCTCTTCGATGACCACCGGCGGCAGGCGGCGATTGATCCGCAACCGGGCGGGAGCGGTCACCGCCACGCCCTGGACCGAGGGGAACCACAGGCGGCCATCGGGCGACACCATGCCGCCCGGCTGATTGCCGCCGTTGCACTCGGCGCTCTTCATCCCGTCCATGTCGTCGAACGAAGCCGAGGGGATGAAGGGGATCCGCCGCTCCGCGAACGCTTCCAGGTCGGCCTTGCGCACGCGGTAGATCCCGCGGTTGCAGCTCATCCAGAAGTACCCCCGGGCGTCCTCGAAGATCTGATAGGCCGTGTCCTCGAACAGGCCGTCCCGCTGACGGAAGACGCTCAGGCGGCCGGCGCGCAGTCGATACAGACCGGCGCGGCTGGTGCCGAACCACAGGCTGCCGGCGCGATCTTCGTACAGTGAGAAGATCGGTTTCGGGGGAGATCCCGCGAGACGCTCGAAACGGCTTCCAACGGAGCGGAAGAGCCCGACCTGGGTGCCGATCCAGAGGGTGCCGCGGGCGTCGCGCAGGATGGCGTTGACGCGTTCGCGCGGCAGGCCCGACGCCGGATCCACAGCCGCGAAGCGCCCGCCGGACCACCGGGCCAGTCCCGCGCCGGTGCCGATCCACAGCGCCCCGTCGCGGTCTTCATAGATCACCCGAATGTAGTGGTCCGGCAGCCCGTCCCGCTCGGTCCAGGTCTCGATCCGGCCATTCCGCAAGCGGCAGAGACCGGCTCCGGTGCCGATCCAGAGATCGCCCCTGCGGTCCTCTAAGACCGGCCGCACGTGGTCGCTGGGTAGCCCCTGGGCGGTCGTGAAGCTGGTGATCCGGCCCCCCTGCGAGCGGATCAGCCCGCGGTCTTCGGTGCCGAACCAGAGGGCCCCCTGGCGATCCCGATAGACCGACCAGACGTCCGCCAGCTCGCCGCCCAGGGTCAAGGTCGTGAAGGCCACGTCGCGCAGGCGGCGGAGGCCGCTCGTCTCGGTCCCGACCCAGATCGCCCCTTCGGCATCCTCGAAGAGCGACAGCACTCCGGAGGGAGACAGGCCGTCGCGCGACGGAAGCCCTTCGCAGGAGCCTTCGCGGAAGCGGCAGAGCCCGCGCCGCGTCCCGACCCAGAGATTGCCGTCGCGGTCTGCCAGCAGGGCGTTGATCGTGTCGCTCGGCAGGCCGTCCCGCTCGGTGAAAGCCGTCCAGGCTCCCGCCCGGAGCCGGCCGAGCCCGCGGGAGGTGCCCACCCAGAGGGCGCCGCCCGGTCCGGCGGCCAGGGTCCGGATGCGGTCGTCCGGCAGCCCGTCGCGCACCGTGTAGACCCTCGCCGCGCCTCCGGCGAAGCGGACGAGCCCGCGGTCGGCGGTGCCGATCCACAGCGCGCCGTCGGGCGTGCGCAGGATGGCCCTGGCCTCGCCGGGCTCGGCACCGGGGAGGTCGACCCGCTCGAAGCGTCCGCCGCGCACCCGCGCGAGCCCGTGCTGCGTCCCCACCCAGACCGTGCCGTCGCGGTCGGCAAAGAGGGTCTGGACGGCCTCTCCGGGCCAGGGCGTCCATTCGATCTCCCGCGGCTCCGCGACCGGCGCGGTCCTCCCCTCGCGCCCGTTCCGAACGACGAGCCGGCCGCTGGAGAAGCCGGTCCACAGGCGCCCTGCCTGGTCCGTGAGCAGCGCCTGGGCGATGGGGCCCATCTCGATCAGGGAGACGCGGACCCCGTCGAACCGCACCAGCCCGCTGCGGGTCGCGATCCAGAGATAGCCGTCCCGTGTCTGGGCAATGCCGTAGATGGTGTTCTGCGGCAGCCCTTCGCGCGAGCCCCAGCTCTGGAAGCCGTACTCGCTGACCGGACGCGCGGGATCGAGGGCCGCGGCGGGCCCGGCCAGGCAGAGGGCGCAGAGGATCGAGCCTCCGAAAGAGCGCACGGTCATTGCATTCTGTCACGAACGCTCACATCTGGTTCTCGAGCAGGAGAGCCACGCGGGTGGTCTCCTCCCCGATCTCGGCCAGGAGCCCGGAGGCGCCGTCGAGCTGCTCGTTTCTCCCGCGGCTCTCCAGCTCCGCGCTGAGAGCGGCCACGCGCAGAGCGCCGAGCTGGCCGCTGCTCCCCTTGAGGCTGTGGGCGACGAAGGCGATCTCCTCGGCATCGCCGCGCTGCAGGGCCCTCCCCATCTGCTCCAGCCGCCGGGGCGTCTCCCGCAGGAAGCTGTCGACGATCTCGCGGACCAGCGGCTGTCCGGTCATCTCGGCGAGACGCTGCAGGCTCGCGAGGCGGGACGGGTCGAGCGCCGGAAGCTCCGGCGGAGGCGGCGCCGCGTCCGCCGCCGGTGCCGGCGTCGGCGCGCCCTCCTCCTCCACCTCGCCGCCGCCCCGCAGGAGAGCCGCGAAGAGGTCCTCGTAGAGGACCGGCTTGGCGAGGAAGTCGTCCATCCCGGCAACGCGGCAGGCGTCCCGGTGCTCGCGCAGAGCGTTGGCTGTGATCGCGACGATGCGCGGCTGGCGCTCCGGCGGCAGCTCGGCCCGGATGCGGCGCGTCGCCTCCAGGCCGTCCATCCCCGGCATCTGGATGTCCATCAGGATCAGATCGTAGCTCTGCCGCCGCAGCGCCTCCAGGACCTCGAACCCGTTGCCCGCCACGTCGGCCCGGTAGCCCATCCGCGCGAGCATGAGGAGGGCCACCTTCTGGTTGATCGAGTTGTCCTCCGCCAGGAGGACGCGCAGCGGACGGCGGACGGGCGACGGCGGCCCGGCCAGATCGCCGTCCGCCACCAGCCGCGGAGGGACGACCGGAGCCACCGCCGGCCGGCAGCGGATGGTGAAGGAGAAGGTCGAGCCCAGGCCCGGCTGGCTCTCCACCTGCACCGCGCCCCCCAGCCGCTCGACCAGCCGCCGCGAGATCACCAGACCCAGGCCGGTCCCGCCATAGACGCGGGTGGTGGACGAGTCGGCCTGGCTGAACGGCCGGAACAGCCGGTCCATGCGGTCGGCCGGGATTCCGATCCCGGTGTCGCGGACCGCGAAGCGCAGCTCGACGGTGTCGCCGGCCTCCTGCGTCTCCGGCACGCCGGCCTCGACCTCCAGCCGCACCTCTCCCGCGCCGGTGAACTTGATCGCGTTGTCCAGGAGGTTGACCAGGACCTGCCGCAGGCGCGCCGCGTCGGTCTCCACCGCGACCGGGACCCCTTCGCCGATCCGCCAGCCGAGCGCGATCCCCTTGTCCGCGGCCCGGGCCGCCACGATCCCGGCCGCCTCGTCCAGGCAGTCGCGCAGCACGAACGGGGCGGCCTCCATGTCGAGCACGCCGGCCTCGATCTTGGAGACGTCCAGGATGTCGTTGATCACCGTCAGCAGGGCCTCGCCGCTGTGCCGGATGGTCTCGACGTAGTCCCGCTGCTCGGACGAGAGCCGGGTGCCGAGGAGCATGCTGGTCATGCCGAGGACGGCGTTCATCGGCGTGCGGATCTCGTGGCTCATGTTGGCCAGGAACTCGCTCTTGGCGCGGCTCGCCTCCTCGGCCCGCGCCTTCTCCCGCTGCAGATCGCTCGTGCGGTCCTCGACGAGACGGGACAGCTCGCGCTGCTTGCGCTGGACGGCCCGCACGCGCAGGCGCACCGATCCGATGCCGACGGCGAGGACCAGGGCCGAGCCGAGGAGCGCGAACCACCACGTCTCCCAGAAGTGGGGCGGCACCACCAGGTCGAGGCGCGCTCCAGTCTCGTTCCAGATCCCCTCGTCATTGCTGGCCGCGACCCGGAACGTATAGGAGCCCGCCGGCAGGTTGGTGTAGACCGCCTCCCGCTGCGCTCCGGCGTCCACCCAGCCCGCATCGAAGCCATCCAGCCGGTAGCGGAACCTCACCTTCTCCGGCGCCACCAGGCTCAGGGCCGTATACCGGAGCTCCAGCTTCTTGCGGTCCTCGGAGAGCTCGACCGGGCTCTCCCCTGCCCAGGGGACCCGGACGCCGTCGGCGAGGACCTCCTCGATGGCCACCGGCGGCGGCTGGTCGTTCCCCCGCACCCGGTCCGGAGCGGTGACGGCGAAGCCCCGGACGGTCGGGAACCAGAAGCGGCCGTCGCGCGACACCAGGGCGCTCGGCTGGCTGCCGCCGTTGCATTCGGGGCTGGTCATGCCGTCGGCTTCGCCGAAGGAGGCGACCGGGATCCGGCGGATCCGCCCGGCCGCGAACGCCTCCAGGTCGGAGCGGAGCACGCGCTGGATCCCCCGGTTGCTGCTCATCCAGAAGCGGCCCCGGCGGTCCTCGAGGATCTGGAAGACCGTGTCGTCGAACAGGCCGTCGCGCCGGCGGAACGCCACCCACCGGCCGCCGCGCAGGCGCTGCAGGCCGGCCCGCGCCGTGCCGACCCAGAGGGTGCCGTCGGGGTCCTCCCGAAGAGCGAAGATCTGGGCGCTCCCCGGACCGCCGGGCACCGGCTCGAACCGCCCCCGGCTGCGGCGGAACAGACCGGCGCGGGTGCCGACCCAGAGAGTGCCCCGGCGGTCGCGGTGGATCGCATGGACCGCCTCCCGCGGGAGCCCCGATCCCGGCCCGAACGCCTCCAGACGCCCGCCGCGCCGACGGACGAGCCCCTGGCTGGTGCCGATCCACAGCGTGCCGTCGCGGTCCTCGAACAGGGTCAGGACGTAGTCGGACGGCAGCCCGTCCCGCCGCGTCCAGGTCTCGAAGCGGCCGCCGCGCCGGCGGACGAGACCGCCGGTCGTGCCCAGCCAGAGATCTCCGTGCCGGTCCTGGAGGATCGGCCGGACCTTCTCGGCGGGCAGCCCGTCGGCGGCCGTGAACGCGGTGAGCTCGGTGACCTCGGTGCCGTTGGTGCTTTTGCCAGGGCGCAGGCGCAGGAGGCCGTCGTCATTGGTGCCGATCCAAAACGTCCCTTCCGGGTCCTCGAAGACCGACCAGACGGCGCCGCGGATGCCCGGCGGCTCCGGGCTCCTGAACGGGGTGTCGCGCAGCCGGACGAGCCCTCCGGCTTCGGTCCCCACCCAGAGGCTCCGCTCGGCGTCCTGGTACAGGGCGACGATCCCTTCGGAGCGCAGCCCCTCGCGCTCGGTGAGGCTGGCGAAGCGCCCCTGGCGCCAGACGGCGAGACCGCTCCGGGTGCCTACCCAGACGTTCGCGTCGGCGTCCTCCAGAAGCTCCGTGACGGCGTCGCCCGGGAGGCCGTCGCGGGTGGTCAGCGTCTCCCAGAGACCGCCCCGCCGCCGGCCGATCCCCCGCGGCGTGCCGACCCAGAGGTCGCCGCCCCGGTCCACCAGGAGCGCCGTGATCTGGTCATCCGGCAGGCCGTCGCGCGAGGTGAGCCGCGAGAGGGTCCCCTCGGCGAGGCGGAAGACCCCCGCTTCGGAGGTGCCGATCCACAGCCCGCCGTCCTGCCCCTGGGCGATCGTGGCGACCGACCGGCCGGCCAGAGCGCCGACCGTTTCGAACCGGCCGTTGCGCCAGTGGGCGAGCCCTCCCGACGTGGCCAGCCAGACGGCGCCGTCCCGGTCCTGGAAGATCTGGTAGATCCGGTCGCCGGGCAGGCCGTCGCGCGACGTCCAGGTGGTCGCCCGGCCGTCCGCCATCCGGGTGACGCCCCGGCCGAACGGGGAGTACCAGAGCCCGCCCTCGCGGTCGCCGAGCAGGGCGAGAGGGCCGCCCCGCCCGTCGATCACCGAGAACCGGACGCCGTCGAACCGTACGAGCTCGGTCTGGGTACCGAGCCAGAGATAGCCGTCGCGGGTCTGGGTGATGGCGCGGACCGTGGCCTGGGGGAGCCCTTCTTTGAATCCCCAGGTCTGGAGGGCACGTCCGGCGAGCAGGCTGTCGGGAGCCTGGGCGGCGGCCGGCGAGGCGGCGAGCAGCAGGCCGGCGACGAGGCGCCGGAGAAGACGAGGACTCATACGAAATCTTTGCTTGCGGGAAGCAGAGTCTATTGTGCCACGATCTCACCCGCGCCACACAGGGGGGGCGGCATTGCGCGCCAGCGCCTCCCGCAGGTTCTCCAGGAGGACGGGCTTGGCGAGGAAAATCGTCCCTGCCGGTGTCATCATCGAGGACACGGACAGCCGGGTTGTGCGCCGCGGCCGGCGTGCTCAGGACGTGCTCAGGAGCAGAAGACCGACGGCGAGGCGTCGGAGGACTCGGAAGCTCATGGCCTGGATCACGCTGCTGACAGGACAGCGCATTGTGCCACGAGCGGTCGGCGGCGTAACGGCGGGCTTGATTACCTGATCGTCGAGCTGCTCTACTCGCGATTCTTGATGTCTTCTCCCCCAGCCTGGTACGAATCCGGAGCGCCTTCGGCCACGAACAGTTTCTCGCTTTCGTAGAGAGGATATTCGGTCTGGAGCCTCTCCAGGCCGATGAGCAGGTCCCGCGCGGCATCCGCGTTCCCGGAACAGCAGGAGAGCGCTCCCCGGAGATCCGCCTCGCCCGGCAGCGGACGGGCGAAGAGAATGCCTTCGACGTCTTTACGGACGTCTTGGATCTTGAGCAGGTCCTCCAGCTCACCCGCTGCGTCACAGCGCACCTCTTGCGGCAGCTCGGGATCGAGGAGGATCAGGGCGAGGTGGAGAGCGTCCGCCTGGGCTGCGGCCATCTCCAGCCGGCGCGAGATCTCCGGAGTTTCGACATTCTCCAGATACTGGAGGTCGGTTGCCTCCCCCAAGAGGTAGGGGATCTCTCTCTCCTTCCGGCGGACGATCTCGCCTGCGCCGGCATGAAGAGAGCTCAACTGTTGTCCGTCCAAGAGCAGTGCGACGCCAGCCCGACCTGAAATCACAGCGTGCATCAGCGCACCTCCAATTCCACACCCTGAGCAGCCAACCTGGCCCGAAGGGCCTTGCGAAAGGCCTGCCCGGCCTTTCCGCCTTTCGGGATAAGGATAGCACACTGACATGTCCTGGCGGTCACGGGACCCCAGATATGAACCTCAATGAAGCGATCTTCCTCCGCGGTCTGCCCCTGCTGTACCAGGAGGCCGGGGAAATCGGCCGGCACAGTGCCGGTGTGAACCGCCGAAGCGAGCTTTGCCACGCCGAGCCGCGAGCGGTCTTCCCAGACTGCTCGGTGCCCGGGGGATAGCTGATAGCCTCGATCGCGCAGGAACACTGCCGAGTTGTCCTCGAAAACGGAAGCCCGGTGCGCGATCAGCTCCTCGCGGAGAACGAGAGAGCACTCGCCATAGCTTTGAAGTCCCATCCCGTCCAGCGAGAGTGCTGCAAAACGGATGCGCTCCTCGAAGAGAGGAAAGAGGGTCGCATCGGCCATCCGTCGCCAGGAGTCCCAAGCATTGCCGTCAGGCGCCTGGACCTCGGCACCAAGCCTCTGGTAGTAGCTCGCATAGAGCTGCCGGTCGGAGGCGACGAGGCGTTCGAGGTCGGCCAGCGGCCGATTGATGACAGCCTTCGATCCCTGGAAGGCCACCTCCAAGCTCTCGACCATCTCGCGACATCCCCGGTCGGAAGCACCTTGAAGGGCCACCCGGTAGCGCCGATCGAGGGCCTCTCGCTCCCTTTCCGTCCGGGCGGCCTTGACGTTGGGCGGAGGCCCGGGACGGCCACAATGAGGGCACGACTCCAGAGCGAGCGGTACGTCGTTTCCGCAGAGATCACAAGAACTTGAATGCACGACCCGATTCTAGCCCGGAGCGCGCGAAAGCGGAACTCCTCGCCTACACATAGATCTCCGCCCCGCCCTTCCGGAACTCCTCCGCCTTCTCCTGCATCCCCGCCTCCAGAGCCTCCGCCTCCCCCACTCCCTGCTGTGCGGCGTACTCGCGGACTTCCTCGGTGATCTTCATCGAGCAGAAGTGCGGGCCGCACATGGAGCAGAAGTGGGCGACTTTGGCTCCTTCCTGCGGCAGGGTCTCGTCGTGGAAGGCGCGGGCGGTGTCCGGGTCCAGGGAGAGGTTGAACTGGTCCTCCCAGCGGAACTCGAAGCGAGCCTTGGAGAGGGCGTTGTCGCGGATCTGCGCGCCGGGGTGCCCCTTGCCCAGGTCGGCGGCGTGGGCGGCGATCTTGTAGGCGATCACGCCTTGCTTCACGTCCTCCCGGTTCGGCAGGCCGAGGTGCTCCTTGGGCGTCACGTAGCAGAGCATGGCGCAGCCGTACCAGCCGATCATCGCGGCGCCGATGGCCGAGGTGATGTGGTCGTATCCGGGGGCGACGTCGGTCGTCAACGGACCCAGGGTGTAGAACGGCGCCTCGCCGCAAGATTCGAGCTGGCGGGTCATGTTCTCGTGAATGAGGTGCATGGGGATGTGACCCGGCCCCTCGATCATCACCTGGACGTCGTGCTTCCAGGCGGTCTGTGTCAGCTCGCCCAGAGTGTCCAGCTCGGCAAACTGCGCGGCGTCGTTGGCGTCGGCGATCGAGCCCGGGCGCAGGCCGTCTCCAAGGCTGAAGGCGACGTCGTAGGCCTTCATGATCTCGCAGATTTCCTCGAAGTGCTCGTAGGTGAAGCTCTCGCGGTGGTGCGCCAGGCACCACTTGGCGTGGATCGAGCCGCCGCGCGAGACGATGCCGGTCATCCGGTGCGCGGTGAGCGGCACCAAGCCGAGCCGCACTCCGGCGTGGATGGTGAAGTAGTCCACCCCCTGCTCCGCCTGCTCGATCAGCGTGTCGCGGTAGATCTCCCAGGTGAGGTCCTCGGCTTTCCCCCCGACCTTCTCCAGAGCCTGGTAGATCGGGACCGTGCCGATGGGGACCGGTGAGTTGCGCAGGATCCACTCGCGGGTCTCGTGGATGTTCTTGCCGGTCGACAGGTCCATGACCGTATCGGCGCCCCAGCGGATGGCCCAGAGGAGCTTGTCGACCTCTTCCTCGATCGAGGAGGTCACGGCCGAGTTGCCGATGTTGGCGTTGATCTTGACCAGGAAGTTGCGGCCGATGATCATCGGCTCGCTCTCCGGGTGGTTGACGTTGGACGGGATGATCGCGCGCCCACGGGCGACCTCGTCGCGGACGAATTCCGGGGTGAGGACCGGCGCAATGGCGGCGCCCCAGGGCATCCCCGGATGCTGCGCCACGCCGCCGCCCCACGCTCTTCCTCCCACCACCTCCCGGGCAAGCTCGCGCCGCTGGTTTTCCCTAATACTGATGAACTCCATCTCGGGGGTGACGATCCCCTTCCGCGCATAGTGCATTTGGGTGACGTTCGCCCCCGGGCGGGCGCAGAGAGGCTTCCGCGGGTTGGCGAAGCGGATGCCGGCGAGCTTCGGATCGGCGGCGCGGCGGCGGCCGAACTCGGAGGAGACGGCGGGCAGCTCCTCGACGTCGCCGCGGCCGACGATCCACTCCCGGCGCAGTGGCGGGAGTCCCCGGCGCAGATCGATCTCGACGTCCGGATCGGTGTAGGGACCGGAGGTGTCGTAGACGATGACGGACGGGTTTTCGACGGTGAGCCCGGCGTGGGTCTGGGTCGAGGCCACGCGGATCTCGCGCATGGGCACGCGGACTCCCGGATGGGTCCCGTCGACGTAAATCTTGCGTGAAGCGGGGAACGGCTCGGTGGAGAGAACGGTGGACGCGGTCTGCTTGGACTCGTTGATCATCTTGCCTTCCTTCGCTGGCATGACCCAGATCAGGTTCTGAGGGTGGTCCCGGACGGGATCTCAGCCTTGCGGCCCCCCTGGCGTTCAGCTCATCCTACACTGTGCGGCGGGGGAATCAACGCGGGGCCGAGGCGCTGCGGCGAGAAAGCTTCTCCCGGCAAAAAGACATGGCTTCCCACGACAAAGAAAAGGCGGTAGACTCCGGTTCAGGAGGTCGTATGGCTGAGCCCCTCAAGAGGCTGTTCACGCGCGACGAGTACTACGCGATGGCGGAGGCCGGGATCCTGAAGCCGGAGGATCGGGTGGAGCTCATCGAAGGAGAGATCTACCGCATGGCTCCAATCGGAAATCCCCACGCAGGGTGCGTCAATCGTCTGGTCCGCCGGTTCTCCGTCCTGACAGCGGCAGACCGGGCTGTGTTGTCTCCGCAGAATCCAGTCAATCTAACGGACATCTCGGAGCCTCAGCCGGATGTCACCCTGCTCCGCCCTCGGGAAGACTTCTACGGCGACGGCCACCCGACGCCGGAGGACGTTCTCCTCCTTGTCGAGGTGGCGGACAGCAGCATTGGCTTCGATCGCCACACCAAGATTCCGCTCTATGCCCTGTGTGGCATCTCCGAGGTCTGGCAGGTCGATATCAATAAGGAGGCTGTCGAGATCTACCGCGAGCCTTCGCGCGAGGGCTACCGGAGCGTCCAGCGCTTCCGCCGCGGGGACCAGGTCGCGCCGCAGGCGTTCCCGGATTTCGAGATCGCGGTCGAGTCCATCCTCCCCTGAGACCTCCCTTCTCCACCGGCGGCGCGTATGATCCGCCGCATGGACCACGGCCGCACCCGGTTCGCGGCCGCCGTGACCTTCGCGTTCGTGGCGGCCGGCGGCTTGGGGATGCTCTGCCACGAGATGTGGCGGGACGAGCTGCAGGCGTGGCTTCTGGCGGCCCAGAGCGGGTCGCTGCCCGAGCTGTTCCACAATCTCCGGTACGAGGGGCATCCGGCTCTCTGGCATCTCCTCCTCTTCGCGGTTTCCCGGATCACTGGCCGGATCACCGGCGCACTGTGGGCGATGCAGGTCCTCCACCTGGCGATCGCGGCGTCGGCGGTGTTCCTCTTCGCGCGCAATGCGCCGTTCTCCCGCCACGCCCGCGCTCTCTTCGCCTTCGGCTATTTCCCCTTGTTCGAGTACGGGGTCCTGAGCCGGAGCTACTCTCTGGGACTGCTGCTCGTCCTCGCCTTCGCGTCGCTCTACCCCGTACGGCTCTCCGGGAGGTATCTCCCGCTGGGGATCGTCCTGGCTCTGCTGGCGAACGCCAATGCGTATGGTTGGCTGCTCGCCGCGGTGCTGACCGGCGGCCTGGCGGTCGAGGTCCTGACCCGGGCCGAGGTCCGGCGGGATTTGAGAGTGCGCGAGGCGCTGCTGGCGGCGGGGATCTGGGGGGCGGGCGCGGCGCTCGGTGTATTGCAGATGCTGCCTCCGGCGGACGGCGGGTTCGCGGGGCGCGGCACCTTGGCGTGGGAGCCCGAGAAGCTGCTCCTCACCCTCAGCTCGGTCGCTTACGCGTACTTCCCACTGCCGAACGTCGGAGGGGATGCGGTCTGGAACTCGCTCCTCCTCTGGCGCCTCCCGCCGGCGCTGAGCGCTCTCCTGGGCGCCGCGGCCGTGACCGGGCTGGCCGTGCGGCTCTCCCGCTCCCGGGTGGCTTTCGTGGCGTATCTCACGGGGACCCTCGCCCTCCTCGTCTTCACCTACGTCTTCTACTTCGGATGGCTGCGGCACCATGGCCATCACTTCATCCTGGCGATCGGCTGCCTCTGGCTCGCCCGCCGGGACGAAGGGGGCGAGCCCAATCGCGGGGAGCCCCGGCGGGACCTCCTGCCGGTCCTCTGGCTCACCGTCCATCTGATCGCCGGCCTGACGTTGTGGGGGCTCGACCTGGCGCTCCCCTTCTCGAACGCGCGGGCCGTGGCCCGGCTGCTCGCGGACGTGCCGCTCCCCGTGGCCGCGGGCCCGGACTACCTGGGGACGCCGGTGAGCGCCTATCTCGGACGCCCGCTCTACCATCTGGAGACGCAGCGGCCGGGCACGTTCGTCCTCTGGAACCAGGAGCGGGCCCGCCCCCTGACCGCGGAGGACATCTGCGGCCAGCTCGGGCGGCTCGCCGCGGCCGACCCGCGGGGCGCGCTGTTCGTCGTGGCCTATCCTCCCCCTCCCTGCCACCTCCGGATGAAAGTCGTCGCGAGCTTCCAGCAGAGCCTTGCGGTCGACGAGCGGTACCTCGTGATCCACGTGCTCCCTCCAGCCGGACCATGACTCTCGGCGTCTCCTCCTTACATAGCGAGAGGAGTATTCGACAAACAAGAGACGCCCTTTTTGCCATATCTGGCCTGCCCGAGACCCTCCCTCCGGCTGGCATGGTTGCTGCTTCCTTTCATGACAAGGTAGACGTGTCAATTGCATGAGGAGAAAGTTCCCTCTGACTGGATCTCGCGTGCTGGTCGTGGCTCCGCAGCCGTTCTACGAAGACCGTGGAACGCCGATCGCGGTGTGTCAGGTCCTCCAGGCACTTTCACAGCTCTCCTATGACGTGGACCTCCTCACCTACCCGGTCGGACGCATGCTGGAGATTCCGCGCGTCCGCTACTTCCGGGCGGCGAACCCGTTCCGTGTGCGGCGGGTCCCGGTCGGGCTCTCGCTGGCCAAGCTGCTGCTCGACGCGTCGCTGGTGACCGAGCTCGCCCGGCGGCTGTCGAGCGACGACGGCTACTCCTGCATCCATGCAGTCGAAGAGGCGGCATTTCCGGCCGTGGTGCTCGGCCGGCGGTTCGGCATTCCGGTCATCTACGACATGCAGTCGAGCCTGCCGGAGCAGCTCGCGCGCCATCTCGCGTTCCGCAACCCGCTGGCCCAGAAGATTCTGCGCCGGCTGGAGAAGTGGCTGCTGCGCCGGGCGGATTCGGTGGTGAGCAGCTCGGGCCTGGCGGCGCGGGTGCGGGCCCTCTCTCCTTCAACGAATCTCCGCGAATGGCGCTATGCCGGAGCGCTCCCCTCGGTGCCCGCTGAACAGGCGGAGACGCTGCGCGCCGAGCTCGGGATCCCGGCGGAACGGCCGGTGGTGCTCTATTGCGGCACCTTCGAGCCGTACCAGGGTCTGCCGGAGCTCCTGGCGGCCATTCCCCTGGTGAAAGCAGAGGTTCCCGAGGTCACCTTCGTCCTGGTCGGCGCCAACGAATCGGGGGGCACCTCGGTGAGCCGGGCGCATGCCAGTCTGGTCCGCGAAGGGACCTTGCGGGTGGTCAAGCGCCAGCCACGGGAGCGCATCCCCAGCTTCCTGGCCCTGGCGGACGTGCTCGTCTCCGCCCGCGCCTACGGGGACAACCTGCCGCTCAAGATCTTCGACTACCTGGCGGCGGGCAAGCCGATCGTGGCGACCGACATCCCGGCCCACCGGGCGGTGCTCTCGGAGGACCGCGCCGTGCTCACCGGTCTCTGGTCGCCCGACCTCGCCCGCGGCATCGTCCGCCTGCTGCGCGACCGGGAGCTGGCGGCGCGTCTGGCCGCAGCCGGGCGGAAGTACGCGGAGGAGAAGCTCGGCTGGTTCTCCTTCGTCCGTTCGGTCGGCGAGCTCTATCAGGAATTGAACGGCAGGAACGGAAGGAGTGACGACAGTGCCGCGTGAGGTACGGGCTGCGCTGCCGCTCCGGCGGATTTCAGTGGTGATCCCCGCCCGCGACGAGGCCCGGACGATCGGCCGCACGCTGGAGGCGGTCTTTGCCCAGGAGGTCTCCGGGGTTGAGCTCGAGGTCCTCGTCGTGGACGACGGGTCGAGGGATGACACGGCGGCGGTGGCTTCCGGCTCCGGGGCGCGGGTCCTCCGCCTGGGCCGGGGAGACCGGGGGGGCTCGCCCGGCGCGGCGCGCAACCGGGGTGCCGCGGTTGCCTCAGGTGATCCGGTGGTGTTCCTGGACGCCGACTGCGCCCCCGCCCCAGGGTGGCTGGAGGCTCTGCTCGCCGCCCATGAGTCCGGAGAGGCCGTTGTGGGGGGAGCGCTCGGCGCTCCGACCGGGCTATCGGCCAGCGCCCGCTGCGACCATTACTGCGGCTCCTACTACGTGCATCCGGCGCGACCGGCGGGCTACGTGCCGAACCACACGCCGGCCAACCTGAGCGTGCGCCGGGACGCCTTCATCGACGGGGGCGGCTTCGCGGAGCGCCTCCCCCTGGCGGACGGCCACGAGGAGCTCCCCTGGCAGGCGCGGCTCGCCGGCCGCGGGGTGCGCATCCGCTTCGAGCCCGGCGCCGTCGTGTTCCACCACAACCGTGCCGGCCTGAGGCATCTCCTCCGCCGTCATTACCGGTGGGGGTACAGCGCCCTCGAAGGGAAGGCGGCGACCGGCGCCTGCCGCTGGCCCTGGCTCTACCGCCGCCCCGCCCTGCTGGTGGCGGCGAGCTTTCCTCTCGCCTTCGCTCACACGGTCCACACCGTCGGCTGCTGGCTGCGCCACCGGCGGATGGAGCCGCTCCTCTTCCTCCCCCTGATCCTGGCGTCCCGCCTCTCCTACGCGGCAGGAATGGCGGCCGGAGGGCTGCGCTGGCTTCGCGGCGGCGCGGAGCCGGGGGAGTTCCGCCGATGACCCTGATGACCCTGATGACCCTGACGGTGGCCATCTGCACCCGGGACCGGCCGGAGGAGCTGCGGCGGGCTCTCGCCTCGCTGCGGGCCCAGACCGCGCCGCCGGACGAGATCCTGGTCGTGGAGAACGCGCCTCGGGACAACCGCGTCCGCGAGCTGATCGAGCGGGAGCTCCCCGGCGTCCGCTGGATGCCCGAGCCGGTGCCGGGCCTCGACTTCGCGCGCAACTGCGCCCTGGCGGCCGCGACCGGCGACGTGGTTGCCTTCCTCGACGACGACGCGGTGGCCGACCCCGGCTGGGCCGCCGCCCTGCGCGCACCGTTCGCGGACCCGCGGGTCGGCGCCGTGACCGGCCGGGTCGAGGCACTGGCCACCGACACCCCCGGGCAGCGGCTCGTCGAAGCGAACGGCGGGTATTCACGGGGACTGCGGCGGGTGCGGCTTCCGGAAGAGGCGGACCTCCCCCTCCATGGCCGCCGGGCGCCCCTCATCGCCTGGGCCGTCAGCGTCGGCAGCGGGTGCAGCCTGGCGGTCCGGCGCTCTCTGCTCCTGGAGATCGGCGGGTTCGACGAGGCGCTGGATCTCGGGACGGAGCTCCCCGGCGGCGGCGATCACGATGCGCTCTGGCGGGTGCTGGAGGAGGGGGCTTCCGTGGTCTACGAGCCCGCGGCGCTCGCCCGGCACGAGCACCGGCAGGACCTCGCCGCCGCCGGCCGCCAGATCGTGGGCCACCAGCGCGCGCTCGTGGCGTTCCTCGTCAAGTCGCTCCGGCGCGCGCACGGCCGGCGGCGCCTGGGTATCCTGTTCTTCCTCCTGTGGCGGCTCGCCAAACCAGCCGTGCGCCTGGCCCGGCGGGCGGGCGGCCGCGATCCGTTGCCCATGTCCCTGCTCCTCCACATGCTCGGGGGCTGCTGGGCCGGCCTGTGGGCCTACCCGGCCGCGGGTCGCACCGCGGCGCGGCGCCGCTCCCTCTTCTCATGGTCGGTGAGCCACACGCCCTCGTGACGCCGGGGAGCGCGATGCGCCGCTCCCCGGCGGCCTGGCGCGGGCTGGTCCTCCATCTCGTGCTGCGCCACCTGCGCGTCAAGTACCAGCGCTCGGTCCTCGGCTTCCTCTGGACCCTGCTCAACCCGCTGCTGACGATCGGCGTGCTGTTCGCGGTCTTCCGGTACGTGGTGCGCATCCAGGTCCCCGACTACTGGGCGTTCCTGCTCTCGGGCTACTTCGTCTGGAGCTTCGCGCAGCAGACGCTCACCGCGGCCACGACCGTCCTGCCCGAGCACGCCCACCTGACGCGCAACCTGCCGCTGCCCGGGGAGGCGCTGATCCTCGCCACCGCCCTGTCGCGCCTGGTGGAGTTCCTCGCCGAGATGCTGATGGTCCTCGTGCTCCTCGCGGTCTTCCATCATCACGGAGTGCCGGCCTCCTTCCTCTGCCTGCCCGTGCTGGTGGTCCTGCAGCTCGCGCTG
Source organism: Thermoanaerobaculia bacterium (assembly GCA_035264905.1). Lineage (GTDB taxonomy): Bacteria > Acidobacteriota > Thermoanaerobaculia > Multivoradales > UBA5704 > UBA5704. Next base: position 395 of record DATFPH010000097.1, on the reverse strand, counting down.
GTCCTCGGCCTCACCCTGGCGATCGCCACGGCCTCGACCTTCTTCCACGACATCCAGCACGCGATGCCGATCGGCCTGATGATCCTGTTCTATGCCTCGCCCGTGTTCTATCCGGCCGCCCTGGTGCCGGAGATCGCGCGGCCCTTGTATGCGCTCAACCCTTTCGCCGGCCTGCTGACCCTGTACCACAGCGCGCTCTTCGAGGGGCGCGCGCCGGACCCGGGGCTGGCGGCGGCGACCGCCGCCGCGACCGCTCTCATCGCCTGGATCGGATATGGCACCTTCCGCCGCTACCGTGCGCTCCTTCCCGAGATTGTCTGACCCCGCGCCGGTGCCGGAGCCGCTTCCGGCCATCGTCTGCACGGGGGTGACGAAGAGCTTCTACTGGTACGCGC